>PMAK01000055.1 GCA_003153655.1 Phycisphaerales bacterium | reverse complement strand
AGAGGGGTTTTTCAGAGGCTCCCCTACTTGCTTTCGAGACCTCTATGGGGGATTTAGATTACTGTAGCCAATTGCAATTCGCCTATCATCCAAGTCAGCACCAGCTATTTAGACAGGGCAAATTGGGCCCCCAGTGGGCGAAACGATATCCGGATATCTTTGATAAAGATGATTGGCGATTGCACCGCACCCAACATGGGACGTACCACTTCTATGAGTGGCTAGCAGCTGTACTTTTGCGCGAGTCCACCGGCTATCTCTGCCTGATTGAAAAATATACGAGCCTAGCGCACGAACGAAAGAGGAAACTACTGCATCGCATCGTGGGATCAGAAGTTTTTGACTGGATTTGGGAACATGACGCGTGGGCACCAGATTTATTCGTCTATTCGCTGGATTTTTCGGATTGGTTTTTTTGCGAGGTTGAGGGCAACAAGGATAAACTCCGAATTCCCCAACTCAAACAATTCCATCAGCTTTATCAAAAGACCGGCCGTAAGGTTTGCGTTCTTTCCCTTCTGCCCATTCGTCATCAGGGACAGAAAAAGTAATTGCGGATCAATATTTCCGCTGGAGCTTTTCGAGCGGCACAAACCGCCCAGCTGCTATGTCACGCTCCGCCTTTTCCATGCTCGAGCGGAATCGCCGAAGTTTTCTGATCTTCCGCCTTAGTTCCAATTTGCTCATCTTGCGCCTCCTCACCATCCCCCATCGCCGGCATCGGCGGCTCGCCATAGATACCATGTTGCAATGGATCGGTATGGCCGCCAGGGTTCGGCCATTTTTGTCAGCTCCGCTTTTTTAGGCAGATGCTTGAGGCGATAGGCGGACTTCACTGCTTTCTGCAAGCCCAGATCATCGACCGGCAGAACATCCTCGCGATTCAGCACAAAGATTAAAAACATTTCGGCGGTCCAACGGCCGATCCCGTTTACTGCTGTCAGAGATTCGATGACTTCTTCATCGCTCATGCGAGATAAGCGGCGGCTGGGGATTTTGCCGCTTAGGAAGTGTTCGGAAAGATCGATCAGGTATTTCCGCTTTTGACGGGATAGGCCGCAGCCTTGAAGATGGTTTGGGTCTGAGTGATTGAGGAGTTTCAATGCGTGGTCGGGCGTTGGGCGTTTGCGCGGAAATCTTTCTTTGAATCGGCCGAAAAGCACGGCTGCGACCACGGTCGAAATCTGCTGCGAATAAATCGATTTGCAGAGCATCGAGAAATGATCGCGATTCGGCTTAAGCGTGCAGGGGCCGACAGCTGTGGCGATTTTTCGCATGATTGGGTCGGCTTCGCCAAGATGTTTGCGGGCGGCGGACCATTGGTTGGATTTTTTTGTCATTTGAAATTCAAAATGGCGAAATGACCGCCAAATTCGACTCTGGATTCTATATCACGGCCGCGCTTGATGGACAGCGACACCATCAAACCCTTACAATCATGCTATCCGAAGAGAGTTTTGCCCAAGGAGCCTCCATGCGTCCGCCGTTGAAGTTGAGTTCAATTGATCAGGAACACCTGCAAGAGTTGTATAACGAGGCAGGCATCGCAAGGGATGAATTGCCCTATTCCCCGGCGTTTGACAACGTTTGTCAGGGATTTCAGGACCGTACCTTCAAAAATGCCCATCACGAACAGGTCTATGGGGCGTTGCTGAAATACGTTCGCAGCAGCACGAACTCTGCAGGGGAGTCAGTGGCGGCGATATTGAACGAAGATCAGTTCAAGATGCTTAAAGCAGTGCTTCCGCGGCATGCCAAGGGAAATAAGCTGGTTCCATACAGTGACGAATTTGAAGCAGCACAGAGGGAATTCAACAAATTAGCGGGGACGGAATTGAATTCAGGAGAATTCTGGCGCGCGATTCTTCACTCTCAGGGGCCGAAGCGTCGGCCGCCCAAGCGCGCTAAAGTTGCCGCGCCAGTGGTCGAAAATGATCATGACGATGATGGGGAGTAAGCTGTAAGCGGTTGGATTCGTGTGCCTTATAAATACCGCTGCCGAGCCGGCTCCGCCAACAGCTTGACTTGATTATCCCAGCTCCTCTATAGGTAAGTAGGAATTCGTTTTACTTTGTTTTGGTAGAGGGATTTGATGACGACGTGGAAAGATAAGCTCGCCGACGCGGTTCCCGCGGATTGGGGACAGGAGATCGACAGTTTTGAGGCTCAGATCGCCCTGCGAAAACAGGGCAAGATCGAGGAGAAGGTCTTCGCCGAGACGCGCCTTCGTCGCGGAGCCTATGGGCAGCGCTATGACAACGGCCAGCGCCACGACGGCATCAGAACGCAGAAACTCCCCTACTCATCTCTGACAAAAGGTCCTGACACATTCTGGGAAGCGCCTGGGATGCAGCGCATCAAACTCCCATATGGCGGTATGAATCCGCAGCAGATGATTGCGTTGGCGGAACTGGCTGAGGAATATTCTGATGCCATCTGCCACATTACGACCCGGCAGGATATCCAGCTTCACTTTATCAATATTGAGGATACGCCCGATATTTTCCGCCGGCTGGCGGCGGTGGGAATCACCACGCGCGAAGCCTGTGGCAACTCGGTCCGCAACATCACGGCCTGCCCCTTGGCCGGTGTTTGTAATACTGAAGCGTTTGATGTTACGCCGTATGCGAAGGCCCTGACATTTTATTTGCTCGGGCATCGTGACATCCAGGACTTCGGCAGAAAATTCAAAGTCGCGTTTTCCGGCTGCGAGGATGAGGCGTGCGCGCTGGTTTCGCTGCATGAACTTGGTGGAATCGCGACCACGAAGGTTGTGGACGGAAAGACTGTTCGCGGGTTTAAGCTGTATGTCGGCGGCGGACTCGGCGCGGTGCCGCATCAGGCGAAGTTGTTTGATGAATTTGTACCGGAAGAGGACTTACTGCCGCTTTCGCGAGCCATTGGGCGGGTGTTTGCTCGTTTGGGTGAGAAGAAAAATCGAAATCGCGCGCGGCTGAAGTTTCTTGTGCAGAAGCTGGGAATCGACGAGTTTCGCCGGCTTGTGCTGGAAGAGCAGCGCACGATGCCGGAGGACCCAGCGTGGCGCGAGCATTTTGATCAGATTCCGCGATGGGAGGAGAAGCCTTCACTCAAGGCGGTTCAACTCAACGGCGCGCGACGGCCGGAGGGTTACGATCAGTGGGCTGCGACCAATCTGTATCAGCAGCGACAGAGCGGATATTGCCTCGCGACGGTGACTTGCCCGCTGGGCGATTTGACGCCGGACCAGATGCGGTCGCTGGCGGATATTGCCACGCGATACGCGGGTGGAAACGCGCGGACGACCGTAGAGCAGAACATTGTTCTCCGCTGGATTCCTCACGACAAGACGATTGAACTTTATAAAGAGCTTTGCGCGATTGGACTTGGCGAGAGCGGCGCTGGCACCATCGTGGATGTTGTCGCCTGCCCGGGCACGGATACGTGCAAGCTTGGCATCGCATCTTCGCGCGGGCTCGCGGGTGAGTTGCGGCATCGGCTTGCAGCCAAGAATGCTTCGCTCGATCAGTCGATTCGTAATCTGCGGATCAAAGTTTCGGGATGCTTCAATTCCTGCGGACAACATCACGCGGCGGATATCGGCTTTTATGGCAATAGCCGAAATATCAACGGGTACACGGTCCCGCACTTTCAGGTGATGCTCGGGGGCCAGTGGAGCCACAATGCGGGGAGTTATGCTCTCGCGATGGGCGCGGTGCCATCGAAGCGGGTTCCCGATCTGATCGATCGGCTGACTAGCCGATATGTCGCGGACCGAATTGGCGATGAATCATTCCAGAAATTCTGCCAGCGCATCGGTAAGCAGGCGCTGAAGGATATGGTCAACGAATTCGTGGCGGTTCCGCCGCACAAGGAAGATCCATCCTTCTACAGCGATTGGGGTGATCCGCGCGAATTCACCATCGGCGATATGGGCGTCGGGGAATGCGCCGGGGAAATCGTTTCGCTTGCCCAGTTCGGATTTACGCTGGCGGAGAGCGAAGCGTTTGAGGCCCAGATCCTGCTTGACGCCGGGCAATATCAGCAGGCGGATGAGAAGGGATATCAGGCGATGATCACGGCCGCCAAGACGCTGGTCCAAATACAGTGGCTGGATGCGCCGAACGATCCAAATATTGTTGTCGAGGAATTCCGCAAGCGATTCGTTGAGCCGAAGCTGTTTTGGGATACGTATCATCACGGGCAGTTCGCCAACTATCTTTTTGCCCGGCATGAAGGCGCGGATACGCGCTATACCAAGGACACGGCCCACAAGATCGTAGAGGAGGCCAACCTCTTCATCGACGCCGCCCACAAGTGCCACGCAAAATTCCAATCCCAAAGCGCCGGCGCGGCCAAGGGCGCCTTAGCCAAATAATCCCATGGACGTTTTCAAAATAGCCGTGAAAATTTTCGCGCAGAGCGACAGCTTTGCGCCAAGTCAGTTCGTGCCGATCTTCCAGCATTGGATTCAGAACCAATCGGTTGAGGGGCATCGGCTGATCGATGTGGCAGACTATGGCCACGTGGTTGGCGGGCCGGGCACGGTGCTGATCAGTTCGGAAGCGAATTTTTATACGGATCGCGGAGAGAACAAGTTTGGCCTGCTCTATTCGCGCAAACTGCCGCTGGCGGGGTCGTTTGGGGAACGACTGCGGACCGTCGTTTCCGAGACGCTGAAAGCGGCGGCAAAGCTTGAAGCGGAATCGGAACTCGGCGGCAAATTGAAATTTAAGACCGATGAACTGCTGATTCGCCTGAACGACCGGCTGCTCGCGCCGCCGAATGACCAGACCGCCGCAGCCGTCAAAGCAGATTTGCTTTCAATTGCCAAGGTTCTTTATGGCGGAAAGCCGGTCGGGATCCAAGGAAAGATTTCCGATAAGACGCTGGTTGAATTTCGGCTCAAAGCCGAAGAGCAGCCGGCGCTCGCAGCGTTAATCGGTCGATTGGCTTAGCGCCGACGATGACGGCGATTTCGCCGCGCCAGCAATCCCACGCCGCCGATGGCCATGATGCCTAGAGTCAACGGCTCGGGCACGATAGCTACAGCCGAGACGGTGTAACCCACCAGATTTGAATCGTTGGTCTGGCTCAGGTCGAAGCCAAGGAAATCGTCGGAGGCCACGCCGGGGTTGGCTGTCAAAAATAAGTTGTAGTTAGAGGCGAACGGATCGATCGTCAGGGCGCTGCTCACGGACAATCCCGTGGGCAGGCTGACCGCGAAACTGTCGATCTCCGAAATCAGAGTAGATATTTGAGTGGCAGTCGCCTGAACACCGGCGACCTTCACGTCGAGGGCGAAAAGTTCGTCATCATTGGCCGGGCTGAAACCACTGACTTCGACAAAGTTGCTGGCATCTCCGCCGCCGGCGATTCCCATGCCGGAGACCTGAGCGATGGTATAGCTGCCATTGCTGCCGACGATGGTGAGCTTGTTGCTGGAGGCGCCGGGTCCGGAGAACGTGCCCTTGTCGATGCCGGGTGCGCCGTTGGTGATTTGATTGCCGTAAGTATTACCGGGCGAGGTGGCTGTAAGTGAGAGGATTGGATGACTCGTGGGAGCAGTGACCATAATCGCGCCGTTGTCGAGCGTAAGCGGAATGGCGACGAAGCTGATGTCGTCCGCCGCGGTGTCACTTCCGAAAGTTACGGGGACAACCTCGGCGGAAGTGCCGGGTGCGACGGAGTACGTCACATGGGCTGCGCCTGCCACGTCGCCATCGTTCAATACGGCCTGATATGGAACCTGAATAAAACTGTCCGACACTTCGAATTGCGTGTCCGGAAACGTATCGAACGTGAATGGAGAATTCTGGAGCGAGCCCTAGATATATTGCTCATTGATCGGATCGGTGTTGGCATTTGCGCCGGTGAAGGTAATGCCCGAGGACGGAGAGATCGAGAGTTCGACGGTATCGCTGGTGATGGCGTCGGTGCCACCGTTGGTTTCCTTGAAAACGACGTCGAATGATCCGATTCCGCCGGCGATGGCGGCGGAATCGAGAACCCGCATAACAAGATCGGCGCGTGCCGGAGAGGTTGCGGCGCCTAGGAAAATCAGGCCCGCGGGAAGAGAAGCTATAACGGCGGCGAGGGTTGGACGGGGAGCCGGCCTTGAAATACGAGACATTTCCTCCTCCGAAATATCTGAAGCGCCAAGGCGACAGCCAACCTACTACCGCCGGAATCTGAAGGCGAAGGATAGCGGTGTGGAACCGGTTACAAAAGATTAATTTTTGGTGATGAAAGACGGATCGATCGCGAATCGAGTTGCTTTAAGCGGACCCGAATAGGTGCAAGACGCGTGACAAATCGACTTAAATCGAACAGGAAGTGAAGTCGGCAAAGATCGCGTGGTGGTTTTTGCGACTGGCAGTCTTGGAAAAAAAGACAGCGTTTTTCTGTCCTTACGGGCATTCATCACTCCGCGCTCAGAGCGATTTGCACTAAGCGGGCCACCTCGGGCGATAACGGCAATCCAATCGCGGCGGCTCGTCCTTGATCTGACATTTTCTTCCATGTTCGCCGGAGAATATCGATCACTTTTTTCTCCTCGTGCTTTGGCGCGAAATCCGCGAGATAATTTTCCAGAAAAACCAAGCATGCCACATCCTCTAATGTCTGGGTGTCGGGATCGGATTTTAGTTTCTCCTTGCGCAACAAGGATTGGACGGGGGCTATCGTTGCATCGTCGTAGGCGACTTCTCGGAGTATTTTTCCCGCTTGGTCGGCATGGAAGGCATAGAGCGATGTACGCCACTGGTGATATCCCGCGCGGTTCATTGGATATCGGGATCGGGGAATCATCCACCGGCGAATGTGCTGGGCGCGGGCGGCGAGTTGGAGGGATTCGCCGGCGTCGGGATAAAGGCGGCGGAGCCAATCGGTCATGCGGCGGGCGTAGACGAGTTCCGCGGGGATGCCAGCGACGAGCGTCGGATCCTGGGCGTTGGCTGCATCGAATTTCTCGATCGCGGATTGAAATTGTTCGGATTCAGGTTGCATTGATCTGTTTGATCGTACCAGAAGAATCGGCGGTGGACTCGGAGCGCTCCCGGAGGATTCCGATCACTCCGTAGACGACGGCAAACACTCCTCCGAGGTAACCGCCGAGATGCACGCCATAGGTTGTCATGAATCGATGGGGACGCCACATATTTGTAGTGGCGAGATCGTGGAAGTCTGGACTGATCCAGTTGAGTAGATAGTAGTTGCCCGCCATCCCAACCGCCGCCGCGGCCAACACGACAATTCCCACGATACCCGGCAATCGCGCGATCAGGCGAGTGTATGACAACTGACGACGGCGAGGCGACGGATTATTGGCGATGAGCATTGCCGCCCCAATGACCAGGCCCGCCCACCAGGTTGCGGCCGCTCCGATGCGAGCGGCTTGCCATCGCAATGCGCTGGGATTTGGCGGGGTCTCTGGGCCGATGATGGGGGCCAGATCCTTGCCGTAATAGAAATATTCCCAGGAAATGCGGGAGGTGATTTGATCGTTGGCAATGCCGTAGAGCATTGCGACTGTCACGCATAGAACAAGAAAAGCGTATTCGCGCCAGCGCGTCGCGCGGCG
>PMAK01000250.1 GCA_003153655.1 Phycisphaerales bacterium | reverse complement strand
CCCCTTAGCCGTTCGAGGTATGACTTTGGACGAACGCCATTGCCTTTTCTAGCGAGAGCTGTTCCTGCTCCTCCGGAGGAGACACCGACGCTAGACGATCCTCCAGCTCTTTCAGAGCCATTTCCATCGCCTCGCTCGCGAGCTGGCTCGGTTCGCTGCCCGGCTTCGCGGCGGCGAGCGTCTNNGCACTGCTTCCAATTCTCGTGGCTGGCCTTCAGTTCCGCTGCCCAGGTTTCCAGTGTCGGCAAGAGCTTGTGCGTCAGACGCAGTTGTTCGTACAACTCCGTTCTTTCCCTTAGAAGTTCCAGAGTTATCGTTTTGTACTGCATGCTCGTCTCCTTCAGTTGCAAGGAATACAGGATTCTCCGGTACAAGGGTAGCGTCACCATCGAATTCAAAAAGGGACGGGTACTGGCCTGATTGTCGCTTTTTCACCATCGTCAGGAAGACGCCGAAGCTTGGCGTTCCCGGACATGCGCTACACTTGAGTGATGATAGGGCTGCTTAACGGTAAAAGATTTGCGAGCTGCCCACCGTGATTGCTGCATTGATTGTTTCGTTTCAACGCGCCGGTGTATGGGCATGTTCACCTCAACCGGCCGTGGTCGCGGCCTGATGGCCCGAACGTATCCCGCAGCATCTGGGCGGCAGCGATTCCGGTCATCACGATCATGGAGCCGAGCGCGACATATTGCAGGGTCATCGCCAAGCGCGCGTTGTTGCAGTTTCTCGACATCTCTTGGGCTTGGGGGCCGAGTTCGTGCAGGAAATATCTGGGAGGCATAGTCATAAGCCATAATAGCACGCTCTTGAGGAGCGCGCAACAAGACTGAGTGCAGCCAACCAGATCATGACAGAGGGAAAATCAGCCCGATTTAACGGCCCTGCTCTCTCAAGTTATTGAAAAGCCCCCGGATTTTCTGCCGGAGCTGACTCAGGCTCTGAAGCAGCGATTGAAATACCGTTACCATCACGATCGCTCGGGCCGCTCCTGATTTTAGCCGCGGTGCGGCATTGGTCGGTGCATACCCCAAACCGAAGGCGATGGCGACGAAGCAGCTCAGAGCTAAAACCGGCGGCAGTTACTGGCCGGAGAACTCGGATGAGCCGGCAAGAACCAAAATTCGGCGCACTCCGTCTCCAGTTGTAAGCTCTAATCTCCTGGCTTGCTCCATTTCGCGGGCAAAACCGTCGCTCAGGCAGAAATGTCCCCAACGCGCCGTCTCTCCCTGCTTCTCGATTGTTTTCATATACAACAGCCTGTGCTGCGCGTCTAAATAGAGCAGCTCGACTTCGTAAACAGCTTGGGTTGTAATTGACACCGCCCAAAGTTGACCCGTTGTCCTGTCGTAAAACTCCCCGTTATCGGGGTTCACATCCCTGTGCACCTCCACAAGATTGCGCGCATAGTCTTCCGGATGGAAATCGGGAATGAAAGGCGTGACAGTCACTTTCTCGCCGGCAAAATTGAAAATAAGATTCGGCGATCCCGAGGTTGCTGTCCCGGTCACAGCATCCTCTGCGGCTGCAACAACACCGGAACCCGTCGTGGCTTCGGCAGTCGCGTCTTTGGCAGTGGCGACTTCGGATGCCACGTTACCAGCAGTTGCCTGACCGGCGCCGCCACGGAATCCTGCAAAGCGCACAACGAACACGCACAGGATTAGCAATGCTATAATGTTAATTGCGATGATCGAGCGATATCTCTGCATATGGCCTCCGGTAAATTGCGTGGGCGCCTACCGAGTGCCACGCCCATCCTTCCGCGATCATTTATTTTTGCCGAATGCCGGATGCGATCTGAGCACACACGACATTCCACATCATCTAATTGGGTTATCCGCCCAGAATCTTGCAATAAAATCGAAATTATTCAGAGCATTCACGAATATGCCCCGCCAATGGCGAAGCAGAATCGCAATCGAACTAGATTATTATTCCGCGTTGGAACCTCATCCTGGATAGACGGCTCCTCGCGCGAGCTGCCGACAGTTCAAGAGTTTGCGCTAGAAAATTGGAACCAGCGGGACGCCAATAGAACTCGCAAGCGAGTTTTTGAGCGAAATTCGAAGATTCTCAAATAGAATGGCTGGGGCCGTAAATTTCATACGGCGACGGACGGACAGGAAACGGTTCTAAAAGGAATTCCGCACCATGGCCGACAGGATTAACGCGGAATGCAGCAGCGTTTGAACTTTTTCCCGCTGCCGCAGGGGCAAAGATCATTCCTACCCACTTTTTTCCCAATCGTCCGCTCGTGGGCGGATATCAATATCATACGTCGTTTCTCTTCGCGGACCTCTTCATCGACCGCAACGACTTGTTGCATAACCATAAGGGGATCCCACGAACTGAACACGTGTCGGTAGGCCGAGCGAAAAATGGAATAGTTAAATATCGCCTCATCACCATCATTTCTCATTCCAACAATGTTTCCCTGGTTGGGCCCGCGGTAATTGATCAGAAGTAGGCGGGTAGGAGTCAATGGCAGGCACATTTCACTATTGGCGTTTAGGATGCCTTCAGAGAAATCATTCGAGGACATAGGGGTGACGGGATGATCGCTCGTTATGAAAGCCGGCTTTCGACTTACTAAGATCGTCCACGGTCGATCGATGAGTCTTTGGGCGAACTCGCCGGTCAGATTCAATATAGAATCGCCCCAGCCCGACTGAATATCTCGATCAGTCGCTACTCGCATTTTTTCAATTTCGTCCGCTGACACTTCAAAAACTTCGTCGGTTAGAGGAACCGGTACTTTTTGGAGCGGATTCCCTTCTGCGGCCCATTTCGTGACGGCATTTGTGAGTTGCTTCGTCCAGCGACGATGCCTCTCCAACTGTGATGGATGACGTAAAAGCGACGTTGCAAGGAAAAGGCTAATGCCCTTTTTGAATCCGAGATCGATGGGGTAACTTTCTTGTGTAATCGTCGGCCAGAATTGCGCAAGGGATCCTTCCAGATTGGTTAATCGCTTGTCAACTTCCGGGTCGCAGAAATTGTAGAGATCTCTCTTCGCTGCGACGTTTCGTACATTTGCGACAAATTCCTCTCCTTCTTTGACGGGAAACGCCCAAATTTTTGGTTGCGGCGTGTCACGAGTTTCGGGAGTCGCAAAATACCGGAGATAGAATTGCGGCACCCAATGTTGATTTCGATTTGCAGAGGCCATCGGAAACTTTCGTCTTGTTATTCTATCGGTTTTTCAAAACGGACGTGCGGCACATTCCAAGTATCTGTGGCGACATCAATGTCAATCCCGGAAATCCTTTCCCTGCAGCCGCCCGTCAGACTGCTGGCCACTATCGCATGGCGGCCTGGCCTAGCCCAGAGCACCGGACGTCGAACGCGCGGTTCAAATCCTTCTCCCTGACAAGTCTGATCGTGGTTTTTGACGGAAGATTTCTTAAGAGCGAGATATGATAAACTTGAGGTTCTTGCGAGAGTTTTCTTACGACTTAATGGAGCCAATGGGAAACGAACTCCATTTTCATGTGCCCGTTGCAACCGCATCCTGGATAGACGGCTCAGCTTTGCCGTCGGCGCGAAGCGCCGTGTGACCTGTCCGGGATGCTCCGAACCTACCCCCTCCCTCCGATTCAGGCTCTGAAGTGGCGTGGGGAGCATTTCTGTGCAGCCTCCGCCATCGGTCGGGACGCTCCCGATTTTAGCCGCTTCGCGGCATGGGTCGCTGCATACCCCGACCGACGACGAAGGCGACGAAGTACCGAGATCAGGACAAGATTGCTGCGCGTTCACCGTGGGCATTCAAATACCATGGGACTTCCGTCCGAGCCGGTAAACTTTAATTGCTTTGTCTGTTCCAATTCACTTACGGCTTTATCGCCTAGCCGAAAGAAGCCCCAGGACGGAGCGTCACCCCTTTTTTCAATCGCTTGCACTATTAATCTGTTGTGTTGAATGTCCAAAAACGCTTTTTCCACGCGGTAAATGCTCCGCGTCGTCAGCGCTACCATCTGTAGTTCGCCAGTGGTGTTGTTCAACTCAGTGATCGTCGAGCCGTCGGGGTCGGCAGCGCTCAATCCGACAGCCATGTCTTCTGCACCATCGCCTGTGCCTAAAGCAGGACTGAATGGCTCGACTGTGGATATATCACCTCCCACGTCGAGAGCGATATCCGTTGACCCCGCAATTGCGGTCTCGGTCACAGCGGCGGTGGCCGCTTCGGCAGCAACATCCGTTGCCGCAGTGGCGGCGGCGTCTGTAGCGACCGCGTCTACCGCTGCCACCTCGCCCACGCCCCCATCGCACCCCATAATGCATGAGGCCAACGCACACAGAACCAGCAGGGTCAAAAGGCTGATCCCGCTAATTCGATAAGCAACTGGTACATGAAACTCGTTCATCTGATTCTCCTTTCGTCACGAGGACGGTTGTCGGAACTGTGGACGCCATTGCCCTCAACCACCGTCAAAAGATGGTAAAAACCGTTTAGGTCATCAATCCCATCTACGTGATCGCAGGCTAAATGCCGATTGAGCCGAATAGCGGGATCGGGAATCGAACCCGACTCGTAGGCTTATGAAGCGTACCGGGCGCCATGCCCAGCCTCCCACGATCATTTATTTTGGCCGAATGCTGTATGCGATCCGAGCACGCACGACAGTCCACATCATCTAATTGGGCTCTCCGCCAAGAATCTTGCAATAAAATCGAATTTTTCCGTGCATTCACGAGCATGCCCCACCAACGGCGAGGCAGACCTGAGCATCATCGCAATCAAACTCGATTATTATTCTGCGTTGGAATCGCATCCTGGATAGACGGCTCAGCTTTGCCGGCGGCGCGAAGCGCCGTGTGGCCTGTCCGGGATGCTGCGAACGTAGCGGTTCGCCCACGATTGACCGCGCATTAGGCTTGCGGTATGGATGATCGGGCGGATTTCGTCCTATCCGTAGGCTAGTGGAGTCACGCACGCCTAAAGCTCACTTTAGCTTTCGTCGTGTGACTAATCCGGGAAGCCCAAATGGAAACCAAGTCACCGGTTCGCGAACCACCTTTGCCGCAGCCTGGCGATTCGTCGCAAACCATCATGGACGACCGATGGGTTGACCGGGTTATGCTTCCCCTTCTCGTCACTTCATTGCTCGGGGTGCTCGCGGTGATGGAATGGTTGGATCTCGCTTTCAAGCATTCTCCATGGATCTGGACCGTTTTATTCGTTGCGAGTGCGTTCTTCACCGCCTCGCGCTATCGCAGCATGACAATCGAGTTGAGGCAACGACATCAGGGGATTCAGGGGGAACGCATCGTCGGCCAATTACTGGAGAATATGCGATCTCTCGGTTGCAGGATTTACCACGACATCTCCGAAGAGAAATACAACATCGACCACGTAATCATCGGTCCCCATGGCGTGTTTTCCATTGAGACCAAGACTCCAAGCATGCCATCCAAAGGACGACCAACCGTCGATTTTGACGGCGAAACAGTTACGGTTGACGGCTACAAACCCGATCGCGATCCGGTCGATCAAGCGAAGGCTGCGGCGTACCGGGTCCGCGAGATTCTTCGTCAAATGACGGGGGAGGAGACGCACGTTACACCGGTACTCTTGTACGTGAATTGGTTCGTGGAGCCGTCCACCCGCGACGACAGCATAGTCGTCATGAATCAAATCTATTTCTACAAAACATTCGACAGGCTGCAGGATCGCAACACCTTGTCGGCCACTCAGGTCGATTTTCTCGCTGCGGGCTTGGAGCGCTACTTGCGGGAAAAAAAGAAATGATCTCGCCTCGGCTTTGCGGAATTTCTGGGGTACCGCGACAATGTATGGTCACTGTAAGACTTGGCAACTCGATCATTGTGTCTGCGGATTCTCCGTATACTTGTAGATCAATTGCGCTAATCCCGAATAGAGTGAACCCAAAAGGAATAGCTCTTCCTGTTTTCGCTTCTGGCACTGCGCGATCGCTTCTAAAATCAATCGATCGCGGCTTCTGTGATTTGCGAGTTCGTGGGCAAGTTCGTTCGGCAGCGCATTTAATATTTCTCGCCTAGGTATATCTTCTGTGAAATCCTGCGCCCATCTTCTTAGTTCATCTCGCAGCCACAAGATGAGAGAATCGCCGTCGCCGAAAGTCACGAGGGACATCTGAAACAGCTCACTTCCACTCTTCAGTAGTAAATCCGATCCAGATTCCACGAATTTTCGATTGGCCGCAGTCCACAGCAGTACTCTTTCACGACTCCAATGCCCTTCATGTGGTGCGTCCAACGGTAATGGAAAGTCTCTGTAATCAAGCCGATCGAACTCCGCTAATCCCCAAGCAGTTAGAAAACTCTGCATCGAATCATGAAAAAAACGAATTTCCTTCACAGGGCGGTCGCCGCCCGCCGGTATCAAAGCGCCGGCGTCCAGAAGCAATTGTTCAATGGCCTCTCCCCGAAATCCGCGAATACGCTGACCATCTCGCCAATAGGTTTTTACACACCATCTTCCGACATCATCCAAAAAGGCAATCTTCTTCCCATCATCACCTAGCGACGAGAATAACTTGTAGAAATACTTATAATACACATCGCATAATGGAGCCCGTCGGCTGCTATTCGAGGGATGATCTATGTTAGCGGTATCGCTACGAACTTCAATTACCATTCGCACTAGAAGCGGCAAATAAGTAGCGTCTGGACGCCGAGCGACTTCATAATCATCCAAAGACTGCGAGCCATTGTAGTTGTCAATAAAGAGGGAAAGCGTGTTTATCCCAGAAGGCGATGCGACTACCAATCGCAGTGGTTCGATGATCATCCATGATGCCGTGCCCTCAATGACGTATCTAAAGCCCTTTGCCGTATCGCGGGCGCTTAGTACCATCGGCGTCAGACGCCCAGAGTTTGTGCCAAGAAATATCCGCAATTCCTCAGGCGTGGCTCCCGTTTCGCTCAAGCCATCCAAAAAGAACAGAAAGTCACCGTTTTCTAGTTGCAGCTCAAACATCTCCTCGGACAAAACGGCGCCACCGATGGCATCCCTCGCAAGCTTTTTGAAATCGCCCCCGGCACCTGATACCAAGACTGGAACGGGCATCGTGCTGGGAAATGCTACAAACTTTTCGATTGCGATCCGCAAAATCTCACGCATAAGTGCGCTCTTGCCAGAACCGCCAGGAGCTTCTACTAGAACGCGCGCAGCGCGCGATTCCATCGCGAAAGTCAGTGCTGAATTCGCGGGTTGCTGACAGAATCGCACTTCTTTATCGTCGTATTTACGAATGGCTGCTGGAAGCCCGATGTACGTTTCAGAATTGGCGTACCGCTTGTCTCGGTCCAATTGGTTCCTTAGTTGCGCAACGTGACCGGCGAAGATACGCCGTCGCGTCATCGGTGCGCGAATGGCCAATGGCACAATTATTCGCTTGATTGGTTCTGTTGAAGCCAGCTGCCGCAAAAGCTCAGGGGACGCCAATCCTGCAATCATGAGACCCACGAGCCCCGTCACAAGTAATAAAGCCAGTAATGGTACATTTAGGTGAAGTTGAGTCACCCAACTCGTCCCGCAGCTCGCGATACCAGTAATAGCGTACGAGCCAAAGGGCAACCATCGGCTAAATTCGGTACGACCCAGTGGCACCGAATAGACGGCAAGAGCTAGGAGGCAGATCAATAGAAACGCGATGCAACTNNCTGAGTTAACGTGGCAATCACGGCTTGGACACCGGCAGCGGCGGATGCGATACGTCGATTACCGGAAAGTTCAGATTCTGATAAGAGCTGGCCTTCGATTTGTTGTAGTTCGGGAACATCTGGTTTATCCCAAGTGATTCTGTCTTCGAGCACAAACCAAGAAATCCACCAAGCTGCGTCCTCTCTTAACTTCCCTGAGTCGGCAACGGCAGCGACGCTCATCAAATCGTTGACCACATTGAGTACCTTTGATTTTCCAGTTGGGGTGCTCGGATCATGCGCTGGGTTCGCTAGGTAATCGAGCTGAGTATGCACAGAATCTGAGCCATTCGATAAATAATATGCCAGCCACCGCGCCTGAGGAGTCTCGTCCGTGTGATCGTAGGGAATTTCCAGCAGCGCCGTCACCGGCGCGGCACTCAAAGGCTCAAGACTGGCGGTGTCGATCGACTCCTCCACGAGAAGAGTCGTCAGCAATAACTTCAAAGCAACCTCTTTTTCCCGGTCCGACGGAAGCGCAGACAGTAGACGTGCCGCTTTGCCGTTATTCACAAATTTCACGGCATCCTGGTCGGATTGTAATGCTTCCAATACGTAAAGAAGCTCTTGCGCGAGAGATGCTTTCTGTGAGTCGGTGCAGTAGGGCGCAATAGCCCAGAGGTCCTCCAGGACGCCGGCCTTCTTGTCGCCAGCTTTTGTCTCGCAGTCTTTGAGTAATTTATCTATCGATCGTTCGAATTGGGGCTGCGGCAGAAGAGTTCTCAACGCGTCTAAATCGTCGTCACTGATGGAGCCATCCCCGATTTGCTCGGTAAGCCACCCAACGAAAATATCTGCCGCCGCAGATTTGTCGTCGTCACTTCCTAACTGTGCAATTATGTGTGAGGGAAGAAGTAATGAGCCACCCTTCATGGCTTCAATCATATCTTGGACGACCGAGGTCCTTGCCGCTTGAGAGCTAAAATACTGCGAGAAGTTTTCCCGATACACAAAGTCTTCAGGGGAAAAGCCCTTTTCCAGATCGCTTGCGAGTATATCCCCTGCGAGAAGCTGTTGGTGCTCTTGCCCTATTTGGATCTCCGCGAGTGCGAGAGCCGCCTGTAAATCGCGCAGGCTTGCCGTTTTAGAGAGTGCAAGTTCTAACGCGGAGGCTAGACGCGCGTTGTCTTGCTTGTCATTCGAGGCGACAACAAAAGGATACCACTGGAAATACTTCCCCGAGGGAGCGTCAGTAATACTAGAGTAGTAATCTACGACCTCCTGGATGAATGCTACTTTCTTGGCGTCGTTGGGCAACATTCGCATGATCGTCTCGTCCGTGACAGTCGACGGAAAAAATGTCTCTCCCGATTCGAAGGCTCGCTGCATTTCGTCTTCAACAAAACTTGCCTCGTCAGAACCCCCCAGGAAGCAAATAGCCTCCAACACATCTGGATCAAAATTATCCGCATGCGATTCCTTCGCCTTTATGTAAGTCTGCATTGCTCGTGCGAGAACTTTTCTTTGCAGAGACGTCAGCAGGCTAACCGGCGGAGTACAATCCCTAGAACCATCGGCCGCCCTATTCACCCGATCAAGTTGTTCACCGTTATCAATCAAGAAATAGGCCAATGCAGATATAGCCTTATCTTTTTCGGCGTCAGTGCCCCATCTGATTGATATATCGATCTCCTCTAAGATCGTTCGTTCATCAGGCTCCGATCTCCTCAATTTATCTAACGTAATATTCGTGGGGAAATATCGAGGCTCCCCAATGCCATCGGCTGGCGCAGAATCATTTTGCGCGTCCATAAAACGAGCAATATCACGCGACATCAACTCAAGCGCTGGGCTCCGAACATCGCTCATCTCCCCACCATAGACGTGTCCAAATAGCTCTTCATCAGTTATTCCCTTCGATAGATATTCCATGAAGTCGGCGCGAGCGGCTTTCTTTTCGGTGACCCCTCCCAGGTCATTGAGTGTCATTTCAAACATAACTCTTGGCCATATGCGCACATCGGGCATAAAAGCTCGCACATAATTCACGAGGGCTTGCCTTGTGGTTGGATCTGGAGTGTTCGCAGCCGCCCGCACGATTTCGGCGCGATCGTAGTCCGACAGGCCCGTATTGTTCGCCAAAATCGAAACGAGCTTGGGAATTCCAGTTAGCACCGAATTCCATTGGGACAGTGATAACTCCGCGGTGTCAGCCGCGTCGCGAGAGTTGATTAAGTGTGCAAGAGTTATTGCCGCAAGGTTTTGGACTTGGACGTTATCGTCTGTTAGGGCGAGAAGAACACCGACGAGATGGTCGCCGGCGTCATGTATCGTGCTTTGGCTATTTGCGGAGCGAGGGCCCGCCAGCGCCACACAGAGCGACGAAATAAGCAAGAATTGAATTTTATGAAAATTACGCATCACAGCAAAGAGATTTCGTCCTTGTCCGTCCGACGGCCACTCATATACTCTCAGTTCAACAAGCCATTTTCCACCATGCCACGTCGGTGACTTTATCACTGAAGCCCGTCACGAGCCGGGATGTAATTGATTCTGGCAATCTTGCTGCTCCATGACTACGCTCTTAGTTCTAAACGCGTAAGAGTTGCTGTACAGTGAAAATGCCGCGCTCTCGATAATTCATCCCTCGCTTAAACCCAACACCGCGGCTGACGGCGATGATGTGGCGATGCTGTTGTTGGTGATCCTGACGATGGCGCTGGTGATGCGCATCATCGCGAATTGACTATTTTCTTAAAAATGACTGTTTTCGTGATTAAGAAAATACGATATAATAGGAAAATGACCACGGAGAAGGATATCCTCAAAGCCCTTCGCAGCGGCAAGATTCAATTGCCCCCGCTGACCCTCCGTCTGCTTGAAGACGAGCAGAAACCCTCAGCGGATGCCAAGTCTACCCGTCCAGACGCCCAAATCGAAATCTTATGGGACCGTCGCCGTTGGAAGTTCCTCGTGGAGGTCAAAGCCAGTTCATCGCCAAAGGCATTTGAGGAGGCATTCAATGCTGCCCAGTCAGCCGCAACCAAGTCCAAACGCAACCCGATGATTATCCTGCCATACCTGTCCTCGGACGCGATTGCCCGCCTCGAAGAAACAGGTGTCAGTGGCTTGGACCTGTGCGGCAACGGCATTGTCATCGTAAAGGGCGAGTTGCTGGTCGTCCGTTCAGGACAACCTAACCGCTTCCCCAGGTCGGAACCGATTCGCAACGTCTACCGTGGCGACAGTTCCTACGTGGGACGGGCCTTCTTGGCCAAGCCCATCTACCAGACTGTCGGTGAGATCGTCTCGACGATTCAGGACAAAGGCGGAAGTGTTTCTTTCGCAACCGTCTCCAAGGTGCTGAAGACGCTTGAGGCAGATTTGATCGTCGAACGGCTGGAAGATCAGATCAAACTGATTCAACCGGAAAAGCTGCTGGAGCAGCTTGCCGAAAACTACCGCCCGCCAAAGGTCATCGAGCGCTTCGTCGGTAAAATGGATGCAGAGGAGCGCGAGGTTCCAAGGATATTGACCGATGCGGCAAATAGAATCGGTGCGGAATTGTTGATTACCGGGAGTGCGTCGGCTGCTCGGTATTCTGTTCTTGCACGAGAACCTGTGGTTGCGGCGTACTGTGATGCACCGCCGAAAGAGGTACTGACGGCATCGAAGATTCGATTTGAGGAAACGGATCGATTCCCGAACATCGAGTTGATCTACACAAACGACAAGCTTCCATTTTTTGAACCAGCCCCACAGGACGGCGTGAAATATGCTTCGGCATTGCAGGTCTACTTGGAGTTGATGTCAGGCGATAAGCGACAACGTGAATCGGCAGAACAGGTCCGCGAGTATCTGAAACGCACAATTGGAAAATTGCTCATGGACTGGGCTAAGGAACCACAGACCAAATGAACGCCGACCCGCTCATCACAACGCTGATCGATCTGGATCGAGCCATCGGCCAGCCCGGTTTCAAGTTCATCCTTGGGGGCGGATTTGGTCTGTACCTAAAGCAAATTCACCTTCAGCAGACAACCGTGCGGACAGTGTTGCCAGGCGATTTATGGCCGTCACCCCGAGCCACGGAGGATTTGGATTTCTTCCTTCCAAGCGAGATTGTTGCCAGCCTTGAGGACATGACCCGGTTGCGACAGGCGTTGGATCGCATCGGGTTCAAACCAGTCGAAGAGGCGAAGTTTCTGCACTTTAGCAAGCCGTGGCAACCGGCGGGTCGCGTCAAAATCGACATGCTGACGGGACCGATCGGCCCAATCGACAAATCCAAATTGAAAGTGACAACACCAAGGGTCAGGCCGCGAGGCGATCTCGAACTGCACGCTTACCTAACGGAAGAAGCACTCGATTTCGAGGAGTCGCTGTTTGCCATCACGCTCGACGGCGTTGGATCGGACAAACAGCCAGGCACGGTGACCGTAAATATTCCACAGCCATTCACGTTTCTGTTGATGAAGCTGCATGCGTTTGCGGATCGAATGAATGACGCGAACGTTGATCTTGGTCGGCATCATTCGCTGGACGTGTATCGGATCGTGGCGATGCTGACGGAGTCCGAATTCAATCAAATCCGTCAGATGGTGAAGAAGCACTCAACGTCACATCCGCTGGCTCGCGGACGAGAGATCATCAGCGAACACTTCTCATCGCCGACAGCGATGGGATTGATCCGACTGCGAGAGCACGCCTTATTCACGCCAAGAATGGACGCGGCGGAATTAGTTAAGAACTTGAACGATCTGTTCGCCTGAAACCCGCCGCGAAACCGACGTTTGGGTTGCCCAATCGAGGGGTGCGCTCGCGCGACCACGAGAATTGCCGACTTGATGACAGGCGGCAAGCCGCCTCCGCCATCGGTCGGGACGCTCCCGATTGTAGCCGCTTCGCGGCATGGGTCGCTGCATACCCCGACCGGCGACGAAGCGACGAAATAAGGTCAACATCGACTGGCAGAAAAAGTTTTGCCGGCGTGCCGCCCGCGTATACATCGCTAATATTTTTTTGGCCTCAATCAAAATTTGATTATTGCGCAAATTCTTTGCGTTCCAGATGTTAGGGTACAGTTAGAATCCGTATCGCGGCGGTATATTAAGCATAAGCCTTTGACGCCGCAATGATTGCGCTGTACTTCTCGGCATATTGTATGGTCGCTTGGACACGGTATAGAGTGTGTCTTTATGGCGAAGCAATTGGCACCAGTCGAATCGACAAGTGGGACGGGCTATTCCTTTGAGGAAATGGTTGGGGCGCATTTCCTTGCGCTAATGTTGGCGGGAGCATCTCCAATCGCCTTCAAAACAGCGACGATCCGCCGCATTGATTTTCAAACTCGTGCAGACAATTGGTTGTTGGATGACGTGCTCATCACGATGGACATTGCTGGGAAACCTTCGCGCCTATCCCTGTCAGTGAGGAGCAACGCTCAATTTTCGCAATCAACCGCTCCTGCAGATTTCGTTTTGGCTTGCTGGGAGCAATATCTCGGGCTGCATAACTGTAAGTTTGATCGCGAACACGATCTGATGGGGTTGGTTACGGGTCCCCAGCCCGGAACAGTCTTCAATCAGCTTCATGCTTTGTTGGCCAAATCAAGGGAACAAGACTCGGCCGATTTTGTTCGAAGGCTTAATTTGGAAAATGATGGGTCCGTCGTTCAAAGGTCACTGTTCGCAAGTTTCAATTGTCCCGAGCAACTCAACTCGGGCGAATTCGGTAGTGAGGCGGGGGCTGGCCTCCTTCAGCGTCTTTGGATTGCTGAATTTGATTATCAGTGTCAACCGTCAAATAGCGCCCAGCAATCTCAGCTGATTTGCCAAAGAATTGTTACCAGCGAAAGTCAGGACGACGCCCTCCGTCTTTGGGATCGACTTCTCGCTGTAGCTCGTCAACAGCGTCATGCGCGAGGTTACATCGATCTTCGAAAACTTCTGCGTGAAATCCAACCGGCGCCGCGCCTTTTAGAGCACCCATCGTGCGCACAATCTCTTCGAACTCTCAAAACATGGAGCCACGCCCAGGTTCAGGCTGTGCCAAACCTCATCGGTGGCCGCGTAGGTGTGGATCGAAGAGAAGTTGTTGACGGTTTGGTCGAAGCGCTACGTGATCATTCCTCGGTTGTGCTGCTTGGGGAAAGTGGCTCTGGAAAATCTGTGATCGCGCGTAGCTGGGCGGATAGTTGTGCGAGCGGCACTACCCTGCTGTGGGTTCCACCTGTCGTGCTGTCGGGTGGAAATTTGGATGACTTTCGCCAACGCGTTGGACTTGCTGAGCAGCTCGACGACGTTTTGCCTTTGGTGCCAGATGACCCAGCGTACATTGTTATTGACGGCCTGGACCGCGTCGCTACCGATGACGGCGCGAGGAGTCTCGGGCATTTGCTGCGGCTGATACATCCCTCGAACCAAAGGAGTCCATGGCGGATTGTAGCCACCTGTCAGGCAGAGCAATGGGACAGACTTCAAATCTTAATGGCTTCTGCGGGAGTCACAGAATCATGGAAGGAGATCCGAGTGGAACTGCCGGACAGTGAACAGCTGTCCGAAGTATGGCAGGCCTTTCCGGCTCTTAATTTTGTTCGGCGTAACCGGCACCTCGGAGAATTGATAAGAACGCCAAAAGTATTGGATTTATTGGCTACGGGCTGCACACAATCGGGATTCGATACACATTCGAAACGATGGGTGGGCGAATCGGATTTAGTTGGCTGGTACTGGAATACAATTGTCGGATCTGGTTCGACGGGATTGGGGAGAAAACAGTTTTTGATGCAACTCGGGGAACGCCAGGCGGATGAAGGAATCGCCGAATGTCCGCTCCCGGATTTACAGGCCGGCCCACCTCTTGAATCGCTCATGTTGGATCGTGTCTTATCTCTCCAAGAAAACCGAGTTTCGTTCAATCACGATTTGCTTGCGGATTGGTCTCGCGAGCAGTCGATTCTCGCCCACAGCCACAATTTGATCGCTTATCTCGAATCTCGAATACGCTTGCCTTATTGGCATCGAGCAATCCGGCTGTTTGCGATACATCTGCTAGAACAGCGTCATGATACCTCCGATTGGCTCGCAGTCATCGAAAAGCTACCAGCAACGACCGATCTGTTTCTTGACGCCGCAGTCTTTGCGGCGAATGCATCTGCAATTTTGGAACGCCTTTGGCCCCTGCTCTCGGGCAATGATGCAGTGCTGCTTCGGCGCTTATTGAAGCGTTTCCATTACGTGGCGACTTTGCCGCATCCCGGAATTGCAGCGATGGCCTCTCCTGAAAATGCGGATTTGGTGATTTCACTTCGCGCGTCCTTTCGTGTCCCGTATGGGCCCTATTGGATTCCTCTACTGTCATTTCTCTTTCGCCATCAAGGGGACGTTATCGCCTTGGCGAAAACGGAAACCGCCAGCATTCTCAGAACTTGGCTCTTATTTGCTCCCCCTCCAATCGCAAAGCGCAAGGAAGCTGCGAAAGTTGCCCTTTCTCTAGCTGAAAGGCATCTTCTTGATCGCGCCGGCCGAGGCTATGACCGCGACGCGGAGGCACAATTGCCCTTTGAAGCAGCCATGGCTGCGGCAACCGATCTCCCCGACGAAACAGCGGCCTTTGCTCGCCTCGGCGCCGGCCGGATTAAGCCAGATCAATCATCGTATAAACCCAAGAATTACATCCCCGCCGGAGCATCGGTGCGTACTGGGCCTTCATTTCTTAGGCGTCAGTTACCAAAGCCGGAGCCGTGGCCAGAGGGACCTTATTTCCGACTTGACGAGGCCTTTCAGACCGTTGTTCTTAGTCAGACGGCGCTTTTACCGCTAATTCAGTCGAAGCCGGCTGTCGCGTCCGAGATCATCTTATCTTCATTGATCGACGACCACCGGCCCTCCACTGACGACAATTTAGGCTCCCCCCTTCCTGACAGGGAACTTGGCCTTGCATTCTTTCGTGGTCATCATCCCCCGTTTTTCGGCCAGGGACCGTTTCTCATTTTCCTCAAGACTTCGCCAAAAGAGGCGATCGACTGCATCGCGCGACTGGTCGGGTTCGCCACGGAACGCTGGATAGATAAAATTCGCCGCGAAAATGCTGAACCGTCGCCTGTCAATATTTCATTACCGGGAGGCGACAAGGTATACTACGGTGACGAAAATGTATTTTATTGGTTCGCCCATTCGGCGTTTTGTCCCGACTCCGTCGTATCAGCTCTAATGGCCGTGGAAAAATGGTTCTACGACCTGCTCGACGCAAAGCAACCAATCGAGGAGTGGTGTAAACGATTACTCGATCAATCGGCGTCAGTAGCTATTTTGGGCTTGCTCCTTGAAATTGGCCGGCGAGAAACTTCGTTATTTCGTGGAATTCTGCGACCACTACTTTCAGCCGCCGAACTATATGTGTGGGAACATTGGGGACAGTTGCATAACGTCCACGGTCTAAAAACCATCGGAATGGAGTTGTCGGGAAAGTCCTATGTGGACACGGTAACCGCGTGGAACGCGATGCCACATCGGAAGGTATCCATTCGCCAAATTGCTTTGGGCGTGTTCATGTCCGATCCGACGTCAACGGAGTTTTTTGCCATTACGAGAGCGGGATGGCAGGAAAGATTGAAATCCGCCCCTGCCAGCGAAAATCTTCGGGATTGCTTGGATAACCTTGTGGCATGGTTCGACCCGGAGAACTGGCAAGCCGGAGAACACAACGGCAAGCCCGCTATCGTTTTCAATCCGCCAGCGCATTTGGTTGAGAGAGCCAAGAAATTTGAGGCTGAGTGGGCCGAAACAAGTCTTCCCCTTTTTCTGCCACCAGAATGCAGAAGACGGATTGATGAAAATCGGCCGCTCGCTGCAGAAGAACTCGACAAATGGTGGAAGGCGGTGCAGGACGCTGCTGCAATTTACACAAGGCAACCCACCGACCCCAAGGCAGCATCCGCGCTTGTCGGTGCAATCGGAGTCGTTTTTATTCTCAACCGGGATTGGCTGCGATCTCGCCCGGAATTCGAATCATGGGCCGTGGGCCAATTGGAGTGCGTCATCCTTCGCCCGCCGCAGCTTGAGATCAGAGTTGCAACGTCTATTGATGACTGGGGATGGGATGCCTTTTGTGCTGAAGTCATCCCAGTTCTGTGGTCAGAATCGCCGTCCTCCGCACGTTTTCGCCTTTTAATCGCACATCTTGCGACGACATTTCACTATCGTTCCGTGGGACGACTATGTCGGGCATGTTTTGCTGTTCGAGAAAAGCTCGGTGATGGTTTCTGGCAACTCTGGCATTTCATCACACGATGGGCGGCAGTACGCGACTGGCTTGAAGATCAGTTCCGAAAAGACAACGAGATCGTGGATGTTAAAGCATGGTTTGACAAGTACGGCGAATTATTCATAAGCGGGCGCTTATCGCCCAGCCTACCGCGATGGGCGGAAGTGAGCTCTCTGCCGGCTCGACTGTGGGGCGGGGGGCACAACCATCTGACGCGGCTGATGCGATTCGACCGCGAGTTGATGATGTACGCATTCAGTTGGCTGCCGAACATCAAAGACTGCAACGGACCGCAAGAGCGACCCATGATTTTGGCTTTTTGGCACGAGGTATTCGGCAGCAGTGTCGACTTGCTTCGGTCCTTCGACGAGGCGGGGCAGGAATTGGCCGACGACCAATGCGACCGTGGCATGCCCTATGAATTTGACAAGTGGGCGATGGCACGGGCAGCTACGCTAATTCCCCAATTGAATCAGAGTGAGAATCCTGACGCATTCTGGAAGCCATTGTTTAATTTTGGCTCTTGCGCTCACCAATGGATCGAGGACTTTTTGTTTGAGTGGTTTGGAAAAAATCTCACCAACGATGTAAATTTCGTTCGTCGGTGGAAAGAAATGATTGCGTTCGCGAAAGAGTCGCCCTCTTGGGGTAAGTGGGGCGAGTCAGATCTTTCATGCGATTTATTGGGCTTCGGCCGTTGGACGTCAAGGTGCTGGCAGGACGTGGATTCCCCGACGGTGGTCCAAATGGGGGAGGAGTATGCCGCGTGGACAAAAACGGGGCTGAAATCAGTTGATTCCGCAGCACAATTTGTTTCATGGGTCAATAACCCGGTCGCCAAATCGCTACGACTTTCGGCCCTCGTCTGGCTCAACGACGCCGCCGTGAAGCTGACCGGTGATCGCCATTATGCACAAAAGCTGAGAGATTCGCTCGGAAAATTGCTGTTGAGATGTTGGCACGAAAATCATGAACAGATGCGGTCCGATGCTGCGGTCTGGTCCGCATTCCACACGTTGCTCCAGCGCCTCGCCGATACCCAGCACCCAGTCGCCTTGGAGGTTCAGCAGTTAATAGCGCAGCACAGTGTGAGCATTGGTTAAAGCAAGCCTTCGATTCGCTAGAAATCTCGCACCCGTGGTGCGAGGGCTGAGAATCTGTTATGGTCAAAATGTCGACGTGCAACCGCCGATTAACGACCGTTGGGGTTACGCGTCCGACCGCCTTCCCACAATCGAGTAGACGCCGAAAGTGACCTCCGGATTTTCTGCAATTCTTCTGCAAATATTGCTAATGCGGACCCAATGCCGATACAATGCCAAACGGTGTAAAATTCGCAAAATACGCCGAGAAAATGCGTGTTTTCAACGCGATTGCGATGCGAAGCCAATGTCAAAATTTTAGCTTCGAATCCTAGTTCCCCAGTTCGATTTCCTTTCTGGCATATGGGGGTATCCTAACCCTCACGCGATCCTAGCGCTTTATCAATACGATCCAAGGCTCAGGGATTTCCCTGCACAATTTGGATCTAAATATGAAATCAAAATGGCTCGTCGCGACCGCGTTAATCCTTCAACTGCCTCTAGCATCGCGGGCGGATCGAACGTTTGGAGCCGCCACAACGAGGAACAGCGCCGATGTGGTCGGGGAACGCGTTCCCTCTGAAGACCCGGTTCTGAAGGATTTCCACAGCCTGGGTCTAGTTGATGGCTGCATCAATATATTCCGCAGCGCGTCGCCGGTGCGCGATCTTGGTATGCCGACTGCCTCTACACAGCAGAGCGAGGCGCAGACCAGTGTCGCTACGGCACGCATCCAACGGCTTCATCAATTTGGGATTCGCACGATCGTTTGCCTGGAAGATCCGGAGAATCCCGAGACGGACAACAACGCGGCGGGGATCGCCAAGGCGAACCAACTCAAGGCGCGTCTGGCGATGGAACGGACTGCCGCTATCGAAGGGGGGATTGATTTCGTCATGCTGCCGATGGCGAATTCGGGGCCGCATTCACTTGAGAATATGTCGGATGCGGAGGTGCTGAGTTGGCTAGAGCGGGTTACGGACGAGATATCCAAGGACGCGAAAACGGGGGGCGTGGTTTTTCACTGCTCCGCCGGGCACGATCGCACGGGGATGGTCGCGGCGTTCATCCGCATCAAATATGAGCATTGGCCCGTTGACCAGGCAATCGACGAAATGCGTCGATATGGCCACAATTGGGTGAAATACTCCCGAAATGGGGGCGTTTCGTCCTGGCATGAAGATCATCTTCGGGCAATTGCAAAGATGCTGGAAAATTCCAAATAAAAAAAGGGACGGCCATGGCGGCCGCCCCTCTCTTCAGAGAATGGAACTTCGTCAGCGCTATTAGGCGCGACGGCGGCGAAGCAGCAATCCGAACGCGGCTGCGCCCAAAATCCCAATGCTCGCCGGCTCGGGGACCACGGCTATGCCGCGGAACTGTTCACCCGGGGCGGCGGAGATGATCGGCAACGCGTCGAATTGATGTGTTGCGCGTACGGTCTTTAGTGAATCAGCCGTCATGTGCGACGTCCTTTCCTTTGGGATTGGGGCGAAGCAGCGGCATCCTCGGCCTTGAGCAGTGCATCGAGTGCGTCGAGACGCGCGGTCCAGAAAGAGCGCGTCTTTTCGATCCATGCAGCAGCTTCATCGAGCGGCACGGGATTGAAAGATACCCAATGCTCTCGCCATGCCCGGCGGCGGCGCACCAGGCCAGCCCGTTCGAGTACGGAAATGTGCTTGGAAACCGCGTTGAGCGAAATTGCGAACGGCTCGGCCAATTCGGTGACGCGTGATTCCCGACGCATCACGCGCTGAAGGATCGCCCGCCGCGTTGGATGAGCTAATGCGGTCATGGTGAGATCGAGTATGCCTGTTTCTTCATTCATCCGATCAGTTGAATGATATCTCAATGCCGGCCTAAATTAAATGGCCTTAATGCAAAATGAATAAACACCAAAACAATGGCGGGTTCGGAAGTAGCTAAATCGATTCCTAGGTTTTTTGGAGGGATTTCTCCATATGTCCAACGATTTATCGCGACGTGAGATGCTCCGAAGGTCGGCCGTGTCGATGGCGACCATTGTGGCCGGCGGATTGCTTTGCTCGACTGATGCTAGCGGCGCGGAATCGCCGACCGTTGGCACGACTTCAACTTCGCGGCGAGTGCTGAGGTTTGCACATCCAACCGACATTCACGTGCAGCCTGAACTCGGCGGCGGCGTTCAGGCATATGATGGCGCTGAAGGATCCGCCACAAATGATCCTCACCGGCGGCGACTTGCCGATGGATATTGCTTCCGCTGAACAGCCTCGGTCGGCGATGCTTTGGAAGCTTTTCAAGAAAGTGCTCGCGGATGAGGTTCCATCCAGCATGCCGATTCATCATGCCATCGGCAATCATGACATCTGGGGCCGGGATAAGGATGCTTGCAACGCCACGGGAAAAGAGCCGTTTTTTGGCAAGCGCTGGTTTCTTGATGAGTTCGGGTATTCGAGAACATATTACAGCTACGACATGGCGGGCTGGCATTTCATCGTTCTGGATTCCTTTGATCTTGATCAGTCCGGACCGGAATACACCTCCAGAATCGTTGGAGAGCAACTTGCGTGGCTAAAGGCGGATTTGCGGGCGATGGCGCCAACGACGCCGATCGTGCTGCTGACACATGTGCCGATTATTTCGGCTGCGAATTTCTTCGATCGCAAGACCGAAACCGATTCGGACATTACTGTTTTGCGTACGCGCATGCATGTGGATTACCGCGAATTGGATGCGCTCTTTGTGAAGCACCGTAATGTGAAATTGTGTCTGTCGGGACATCTGCATTTGCTGGATAGAGTTGAATACAACGGGCTAACACACATTTGCGACGGAGCGGTTTGCGGGGACAAATGGAAAGGGCCGCGTCAGCAGACACCGGAGGGGTACGGGCTGATTGATCTTTATGCGGATGGAAGCTTTTCACATCAATATGTGAGTTATGGCTGGCACGCGCGCCGCGGGGTATGAACGCGGGACAGTCAGGTTTATCAATAAAGGCCGAATCACGCCCTCTTGGCGTGGGCGGAATCGCCCCTAAAATGTCGGGCGATGATCAGCGGAGCAAATTCATCTGAATCGCCGGCGTCGAATTCCCCGCTGGGACTGATCGCGGGAGAGGGGATTTTTCCGCTATTGGTGGCTCGCGGGGCAAGAGCCGCCGGGCGGAAGGTGGTTGCGGCGGCATTTGGCGGCAGCGCGTGGCCGGAACTTCGCGACGAAGTTGATGTTTTTAAATGGGTTGGGGTACTCCGCTGGGGGCAGTGGATTCGCGTGCTTCAGGCCGAGGGGTGCAGGGAGGCGATCCTTGTCGGGCGGGTCTATAAAGGGAAACTTTACAGCCGTTGGCGATATTTCCAGTATATTCCCGACCTGAGAACCATCGGCGTATGGGTGCGATCCCTGCGTACCGACACGCGCGATCAGGCGGTGCTCGGCGCGATCGACCGGGAGCTGACTTCAGAGGGAATTCACTTGATCGATCAGACGACATACTCAATGGAGCACATGGCCACGCCGGGCGTCATGACGCGAAACGCTCCCACTGAAAAGCAGTGGGACGACATCCGCTATGGGTGGGATTTGTGCCAGGCGATCAGCCGGCTGGATATCGGCCAGTCGATAGCGGTTTTGGACAAGAACGTGATCGCGGTAGAAGCAGTCGAGGGAACCAACGCGATGATCGACCGAGCGGGCGAACTTTGCAAAATCGGCGGATGGACGCTGATCAAGGTTTCCAACGTTAGCCACGATATGCGGCTCGACGTTCCGACTGTGGGGACAACGACGATTGAGAAGCTGCACGCGAACCGGGCCACCGTGCTGGTTCTGGAGCCGGGCAAGACAATCATGCTGGAAAAGCCGAAGGTTTTGGAATTGGCGGAGCGTTATAAGATCAGCATTGTTGGATATACGCCGGATCAGAGCCGCTAGATCCGCATTGGTCCGCGTGAGCCCTCTTCACATCGATGAAACAATACCGCGCCATTGCCGAGTATTACGACGCTGAGAACATGCATCATGAGATGCTTCGGCAGGATGTTCCCCTGCTGCTGGGCCATTTGCCACAGCGGCGGCAGAGCATTTTGGAATTGGCGGTTGGCACGGGGCGGGCGGCGATTCCGCTGGCTCAAGCCGGACATCGCATCGTTGGCGTGGATTATGCGCGCGACATGCTGGAGATCGCACGCCGCAAACGCGATGGCGTCGGAATTGCCGAGCGTGAACTTTCGCTCGTATGCGCGGATGTGTTACGGCTGAACCTTCGGAAGAGATTTGATTGGGTCGTGCTCCTGTTCAATACGTTTCTTGCATTTCAGACATTAAAAGATCAGGACGCCCTGCTTCAGACGGTTGTCAGGCACATCAAGCCGCGCGGAAAATTCTGGCTCGATATTTTCCAGCCGAATCTGGAATTGCTCGCCCAGGCGGAATCGAAAAATCTTGACCCTGTTCTTTTTCATGTGCCGGAGCTGAATCGCACGGTTTTCCGATCGACCAGCGTCGAGCGAGATCCCGCAACACAGATTCAAAAGGTGATGTTTCACTATCGATGGATTGACGATCGAGGCAAGGAACATCGTCAGCGCGTGGCATTCGCGCTGACGTTTGTCTTCCCGCGGGAATTACAGCTTTTGCTTGAGCGTAATGGACTGACGATTGAAAAATGCTACGGCAACTACGACCGGAGCAAGCTCAATGCCAATTCGCCGCGGATGATTGCGCTCTGCCGGCGGCGATAGCGCTAGCGTCCCTGAGTGGCGGATCGATCAGCGGCTTGAGAACGAGGCCGACGAATGGCTCGGCCATCCAATCGAAATGTCCGCCGTGGTTTCCGAGACTATTCCACTGGCTTTGATAGGGATGTTGGAAGACTCGGGCCCTTTCCGCAGGGCTGAGGCTTGCGAGAGAGAAACCCGTTCGGCCCGCGCCATCGCGATGAACGCCGTCATAGGTTCCGAAAATGGTCGGACCCCACCCTTGCCAAAACTCGTCGTTGGAACTGTAAAACACGTGAATGATTCCCGCATGTTTCAGAGCCGGACGCAAATCGAAGTCGGGCGATAGCGACGGGGCGAGAAGGATCACCGGGCCGACTTCTATCGTCCCCGACAGCCGCGACAGGGCCCCCACCACCACGCCCGCACCAGCGCTGTGAGCGATCAGGACGATCTGCGAATGCGGGTGAAGTTTTCTCCATTGCACGATCTGGTCAGCCAATTGCCGCTCGGTGTAGTCGTGCAATGTGCTGGAAGACATCGTGAACCAGAAGAGCGGCCAGGAATATCCCCAGCCAAAGACGCGCAGGCAATCGTTGTTGCCGTAATCGTGTAGCGAATGGACGACCTGGCCATAGACTTCGCTGTCACCGCCAATGCCCGGGAGAACGATCACCGTGTCGGGGCGCTGCGGTTCAATGACGCTTGTTGCGCATCCGCTGAGGAGCGCTATCAGTGCAACGCAAATGCAACTACGCAGACCCCAGTTCCGCGAAAGGGAAAACATATTCCTCGCCGCATCTCGATTCATGGGGGCGACTTTGTACCATGGATGAGCAAATGGCTAAAATCGTCATCGCAAAAGGAGATTAAAATGAGTCAAACATCAACGGCCCAAACCCAGCAGGCCCCGCCGCGGCCCATCACCCGGCAATTCGTGAACTTCGCATGTTTCAAGCTGGACCCTGCATTTCGACGCCTACCTGATCTGGAAAAAGAGCATGCCCGCGCGGAATTCGGCGCCCTGCTCGCCGAGCCAAGACAAGGATTGATGTGCCTGTTCTACAGCACGGTGGGCCTACGCCCGGACACGGATTTTGTTCTCTGGCGGATTTCGACTGGGACCGATGAATTTCAATCGCAAACCAAGGCGATCAATCGGACGCGGCTGGGGGCATATCTGACGACGCCGCATTCTTTTGTCTCGATGACCAAGCGGAGCATGTATATCGACAAGGTCGATCCGTTTCACACGGCCGAGAGCCGGACACACATCATTCCCGGCAAGCGGAAATTCCTGTTCATTTATCCATTCGTGAAAACGAGGGCGTGGTATCTCCTGCCACTGGAGGAGCGGCAGGCCCTGATGGATGGACATATCAAAATCGGCAACAAGTATCCCAGTGTGAAGCTGAACACGACATACAGCTTTGGGCTGGACGATCAGGATTTCGTGGTCGCGTTCGAGACGGATGAGCCGAAGGATTTCCTCGGTCTGGTCATGGAATTACGTGAGACGGAAAGCAGCAAATACACGCTGCGCGACACGCCGATCTTTACCTGCGTTCAGATGCCGGTGGATAAGATTTTGGAGCAATTGTTCTGATTGCCCGGAAGCGAACAAAAGAGCGAAGGGCATCATTGTTTGTGATGCCCTTCGCCTCCACTGCATTATTGGAGTGTTTACCTGATCAAATCTGAATCAGCGGCCGCGCCGACGGCCGCGAAGCATCATCAGTCCGGCGGGAAGCAACAGGGCCAGCGTTGTCGGCTCCGGAACCCCGCCGGAGACCGTGCCGGGAATGAGCGCCAACTGATCCTGCACGTTCGGATCGGTCAATAGAACCACGTTGGCCAGCGGGAGGCTGTTGGGTCCGGCATCGTCATTCTTGATTGAGGTCAGATAACTTTGGGCGAGGGAATTGACGGGGGTGCTGAGCTGAGAGGGATCAACCCACAGACGATCGTTTGGATCGGATAGATCCTGAACGAGCGACAGATCGTTATCAAAAACGATTTCCCACAGAGCGAGTTGGAACGCATCGTTCTGGGTTGTATCGGTCGGATTCGGATAGAACGAGCCAAACAGTTTTTCCACATTCGCGGCTCGCACTGGATCAAAGGTAACCGGCCCGGTATAGGGGCCGGGATCCGTCGAGGGATTGTCGGACAGTGGAATGACATTGGCGAATGTCGAGACGGCCGTTACCTGGATATCCTGTCCGAGTTCGGTGCAGAAAACCCGGAAATCGGTCGGCAAGAGGGTGTCGACGCCCGGGCCGGGGGTATCGGTGCGCGTCGCATTGACGATGGCGGCGTCGGGGCCGGTGGTGTAGCCGAACGAATTGTCAAAATTAATAGTGTCGATCCCTTCCGGATCGGAGAAGTTGGCCGTGACCATTCCCGCCCTGGCGGAAGCAGCCAACATAGCCACACTCACCAACGATAATGCCGCAATTCGACGAAAAGACATGATAGAGCCTCCTTAGAATCTCCACGCGCTATCAATTCCTGGCGCGCCTCAGGGCGACAAACGCTGACAAGATGCCGCCCAGAACCAATGGGAGGCGAATCCAAACCCACTAACGAGAGCGAATAATATTGCACGCCTCTTAAAAGCACAAGATATTTTAACCAGAGCCATCAGAGATTTTCGCAATTTAATGATGATATTGTCGCAAATCACGAGTCAATTGGCATAATTTGAGAAGATAGGAAAGTGGCGCTGACCGGGCAAAATATCTTCTGTCTAATCCGTTGCTGAAGCCGGTAATGATAGTGTTGCCGAATAGTCAAATTGCTTTGAGTCAGCGTGGTGGGCATAGAGTGCAATTGTCTATCCTTTTTGCTAGCAAGCGTGATAGGGCGGGGTATACTTGAACAATCAATTCTTGAGGGCGGGTCGAAAAACGTATCGGGAGGCAGCCATGAATGACGGACGCGCTGGCATCGGGCAGGGGTCGCCGGGGGCACCATCGATTTTGCAACCCAATCGCGGAATATCGAATGCGCCGATCGCGCCGGGATTAAGGCCGCCAGCTGTCGGAATCGCCGTGCCGCCGCTTCGACCCGCGCCGACGCGGGAAGAACCGCTTGAGTTGGTCAGCGATGATAAACCATCCGCCGAAGCGCCAAAGAGCAAGATTCACGGGATCTCGTCGGTGAACTCGCTGGCGGCGCACAGTTACAAACGACCGACAAACCTCGATAAAACCGGCGCAGTTCGCATGCGGACATTTCATTGCCGCCTCAGCGAGCAAGGCGTGGAATATCTCGATCAGACAATCAATGACTGGCTCGAAGGACACCCCGACATCGAGATTAAATTCACCACAAGCACCGTCGGCATGTGGGATGGAAAGCTCAAGGAACCGACACTGATTCTCAATGTCTGGTATTGAATCGCGGGCGATGCGTAAATGCTTTGGGTTTGACGCGCGGTGGGGTAAGTTATCGCCGTGAACCGCGAAGAGGCGATGCAATCGGGGATGCGTCAGCATCAGGCCGGCCAATTGGCGGCGGCGGAAAAAATCTATCGTCAGATCCTGCACGAAGAGCCCAACCATGCCGATGCGCTGCAATTGCTCGGAATCATTGCGGGGCAACGCGGCGATGCCGATGCCGCCATCGACCTGATCCGCAAATCAATTCAACTCAAACCCGATCATCCCGGGGCCTATCGGAATCTCGCTCCTCTACTTGCCCAAAAAAACCAATTCGATGATGCGGTAGCCGCTTACAAAAAATTTCTTGAACTTCGGCCCGATAGTCCGGAAATTCACCGCGATCTCGGCGTTGCGCTGAGAGCCTGTGGGCGGCTCGACGAAGCGTTTGCCTCGGTATCGAGGGCGATCGAACTTAAACCGGACTTCGCCGTCGCGCACAATGAACTGGGAAACGTCGCGACGGTCCGGAATCGGATGGATGAAGCAATCGCCGCGTATTCCAGGGCAATTGCGCTGAAGCCCGATTTTGCGGAAGCGCACAATAATCTGGGCAACGCACTGAGCACGAAAGGACTGATCGAGGAAGCTCTTGCCGCATACCGGCGCGCCGCCGCGTGCAACGGGAATCTGGCGGCGGCCCACAATGGCATCGGCAACATGCTCCGGCGGATCGGCCGCAATGATGAGGCCATCAGCGCGTATCGCACGGCAATCCGCCTGAAGCCCGACTTTGCACTCGCGCATTTCAATCTGGGTCAGGCGTATCGCGTCGCCGGCCGGCCTGGAGAAGCGCTGGCGGCGTTTCGGGATGCTCTAAAAATAGATCGCGGCAACGCAGAGGTATATGCGAACATGGCCGCGGTTTTGGCGGAGTTGAATCGCTTTGATGAGGCAATGAACTGCCATGCCCAACTCGCGGCACTGAAGCCGGATGCAGCAATCACGCACGAAGTGCTCGGCAAAATCACGCTGGAACGGCAGGACGCCGCAGCCGCGGCTGAACATTTCCGCCGGGCGCTTACGATCGATTCCAACCTTGACACGGCTTGGCACGGGCTCGGCACGGCTCTGCAATCACTGGGCGAATTCGACGAAGCCGCGAAGTGTTTTCGCCATATGCTGGAACTCTGCCCGCGCGCCGGAGTCGGCGTCATCTATAGGCATCTGTTCGATACGGGCAGCGATGCAATCGGCGCGGCGGATATTGAGCAGGTCAAGGCTTTTCTGCGAGAGCCCAATATTCCGGCCGTCAGCCGCCTTGCCGCGGGCTTTGCGCTTGGGAAGGCACTGGACGAAGCGGGCCAATTCGACGAGGCATTCACTCATTACGCACAGGCCAACTCGCTCGTCAAACAGCTTCGGACATCGGTTGGCGAAATCTATGACCCCGCCGCGGTTCACCGGCTGAACGAGCAAATGATGGATGTGTTCACCCGATCATATTTCGAGAAGCGACGTGGCTGGGGAGAGCATTCGGAACTTCCGGTCTTCGTCGTCGGAATGCCACGCTCGGGCACAACGCTTGTGCAGCAGATCGCGGCCAGCCATCCGCAGGTCCACGGCGCGGGCGAGCTAAGCGACATCGCCGACATCACCAAATCCCTTGGTGGAACCGATGTAACGTCCGCAGCAAATGGATGGGCGCGCGATTTGATCGATGCCGCAGCGCAGCGATACATCCGGCGATTGCGAGCGCTGGACGAGAGCGCGTCGCGCGTCATTGACAAGATGCCGAGCAATGTCCATCGCCTCGGGCTGATCGCCCTTCTCTTTCCATCTGCCCGTGTGATTTTCTGCCGCCGGGATGCGCGCGATACCTGCCTCTCCTGTTTTTTTCAGTGGTTCGGAATGGGCAACACATTTTCATTCGACCTGGCTCATTGCGGACACGAATATCTGGCGACTGAAAGATTGATGACCCATTGGCAAACTGCCCTGCCGCTGAAAATTCTCGATGTGCAATATGAAGAACTGGTGACGGATTTGGAAGGCCAGAGCCGCCGACTGATCGACTTTCTGGATTTGCCGTGGGATCCGGCCTGTTTGGAATTTCACCGTACTCGGACAACGATCCTGACGGCGAGTTCATGGCAGGTTCGCCAGCCGATTTATCAGCGTTCGGTGGGCAGGTGGCGGCATTATGAGAAGCATCTCGGGCCACTGCTTGAAGTGTTAAATGGATCATTGTGAGCTGACATGCGGGGGCGGTCCGATGAGCCACAATTTGTCGCCGCCGACGAGCGCTGTGCCGTCAGGTAGGGGGAAGACGGTGCGGATTCCGGGCGCGGCGAAATGGCCGATTAAACGAAGCGGATGGGGGCCGCGGGTGTCGAAGACATCGACACGCGGATTGGTGGTTTCGCCGAGGTATCCGGCGGTTAAATACAGCAGGCCATTCTGGAGCCGCATGTCATATCTGCGTCCCGAACCAAACATCTTTTCCAGCAGCGTCGGCTCGTACTGCCCGACTTTTTTGAACACCGCTTTGGATTCTGTCAGCAGCGTCAGGTGATATGCCATTAGTCCACCATCCCCTGTCCATTCGCAAATCGTATCCCCCTCAAAACAATACGGCTTGTTGACCGCCTGAAGCCTTTGCCTTGGCGTCAGACCCGGCACGGGAGGCAGAATCTCAGTGAANNAAAGTTACACTGTCAGGCATGGGCCAACCGAATGCATATCCGAATGGCACGTTGGAAATCACGCGCGGTGCAAGCGGTTGGGTGATGTCCAATACAATGAGGCGCCGGCCTATTACATAGAGACGATCTTGAACAGCGTAGACAATCGGACGGGTGCCATCAGAATCATTCCCAAAATCCCAGAGGTGCAAGAAGGGTTTTCCGGTTGCCTTGTCGAGTTGAGCCAAATTCAACCACAAGCTGACTTCCATATAATTCGTTGTGTCGTTGACGTAATAGACAATGTTATAGTCGCTCGGTGCGTGATCCACGAACCAGATGAAATCGTAAAGGAACTGCTGATCTACCTGAGCGGCCCGTCCAAATTCGAAGCTGGAATTCGTCAGCTTGATCGTTCGACAATTCAACAACACCTCTCTGCCCGGACCCGCATTGGGGCGCTCGGATATTACGTAACCTTCGTTGCCGCGAAAACGGATTGTCCAGATCGGCTCGCCCTTGGGCACGTCGATTTGCCGCAGGATCGGCATGTTGGTGCCCAATTGAAAGGCCGCGGAGGCGAAGATAATCAGCACGACCGCGGCGACCGAGCCGTACATCATTTTTCGGCTGGAGCCGAGTCGCCAGTCGCGATTCACTGCCAGCAGCGCCAATAGCAAGACAATGATCGCCAAGACCAACATGCCACCGGCGAAAGCCAGTTGCGGTAAATCGAACAAAATCGGCCAGCCGTGACCGGGCGAGACGCGCTCATTAAACGTGATCGCCGAATCCGTGACGACGTTGATGTTCAGCCATTGCAACGGTGGCAGCACGACGGGCAGAAAATAAACCAGCAGCATCGCCGCCAGGGCCAGCATCGCGGCATGGGCCGTGCGTCTGATCAGACAACCCGTAAGAAATCCGATTCCGTACAGCGCCGCCCAAAGAAAGGGGAACCAGACGATAAGAAGGATCGCGTCCTTCTCGCGGTTAAATTCGAGCTCAATCGCCAGCGGAACAATACATGCGACTAGGACAACCGACAGACCGACGACATATTTCACCAGCATCCAGCGGGTGACGCTGACGGGCCGGGATCGCCAGAAATCTTCGAGATGTCCGCTGAAATCGCGGCAGGTTGCGCCGACCGCGACGAAGATGGCCAGCACGCCGCCAAATGTCAGCACCCAGGGATAGGCGCTGATTTCAAATCGGGCGGGACTCTGGAATAGTTCCTCGATTCCGCCAATGACCGGAAGAACGACGAAGGTTCCCAGCGCGATCCAGAGAAACGCGCGGGCTTCACGCCATTCTTTCCACGCAAGCGAAGTAAGTGCGTTCATGACTCTCCCTCCCCGCCGGCGAGGCGTTTGGATGCCCACCACCAGAGAATCGCGACAATGGCCGCTTGTACGATCAGCACGCCACCGAGAGGAGAAAGACTCCAGATGATGCGCCACTCTTGCCTGCCGGTCTCTCTTCTGTAGACAAACGCAAGCGGCGAGATATCGAATACCAGCGGCGGAACAGAAGGAAAACGAAGTCCCTCAGTGGCCAGCATCCAGAAAATCAGCAGGCCAATCGCGAGCAGGCTCGCCCGCGTTTCATTGGGAAGCCGAATAGTCAGCGCCAGCATCCAGACAAAGAGCGAAATTGCCGCCAGCGCCGAGCGGCCGTAGAGGGCGAACATCGCGCCCGTGGCCATTTCCCGGCCGCCCGCGGCAAAAATGCTCACCACCCCCGCCAGCAAGAGCGGCACGGCGCAAAGTAATACTCCCATCGCGGTCTTGGCGGCGAGAATTCGCCCCGGTTTGACAGGAAGAGCGAGAAGCGATTCCAGGCTTCCCTCGCCGCGCTCAGCCGGTACCAAGCCCGTGCTCGACAACACCGGCAATAAAATCACGCCCAAAAAACAGACGAACATGACCATCGATTCATCGTCGATGATGCGGGAGTGGAGGCCGATCAATGCCAGCGCGCAAAGGACCAGAGAGCCGAAACCCAGCTTCCAGCTTTGCTCATGCCACTCTTTCCAGATGAGGCTCAACATCCTTCCCCTCCTTTCGCCGTCCGATCACGTAGGCTTCGAATATCTCATCGAGATTCAGATCGATCTCCTGGGCGGTCACGCCGGCGGCCGCCATCGCAGCGCGAGCGGCTATGATGTCTTCCACCACCACCGTCGCTTGCCGCCCGCTGATGCTCATGTCCAGGATGCCGGGCAGACCGCGCAAGATTTCCTGAGCGTCCGCCGGAGCGACCAATCGCTTCACCTGGGCGCGGAGATCTTCGGTTGCCGCCTGGCGCAACACCCGGCCGTGATCCAGAATTACCACCGAATCGGCGACCGGCTCGATCTCGTAGAGCAGATGCGAACTGAAGAAAACGCTCACGTGTTCTCCCTGCAAATGGGTGACGAGTTCTCGTAGGAATTCCTTTCGCATGATCGGGTCGAGACCCAGCGTCGGATCGTCGAAGATGACCAGCTTAGGCCGATGCGCCAGCGCAAGCAGCAGCGCCACGCGGACGCCCTGCCCTTTCGAGAGATGTTTCACTCGGGTTTTCAGCGGCAATTCGAACCGGTCGCTCAATTGTTTCGCCCAGGCCACATCCCAGGTCGGGTAAAACGGCGCGACAAACGAAAGGAGCTGTCCCATCCTCATCCAACCGAACATCGTTTGATCTTCGGCCACATATCCCACGCGCCGGCGGATTGCCAGCGGATCCATGCTCGGATCAAGACCCAGCACGCGGACATGGCCCGCATCCGGCTTAAGCAGGCCAAGCAGCATGCGTATGGTTGTGGTCTTCCCCGCGCCGTTTCGGCCGAGAAACGCGAATGTCTGGCCCGCCGGCACGCTCAGATCCAAACCTTGCAGCACAGGCTTGCGGCCGAACGCTTTTTCAATTCCCCGCATCTCAATGACCGGCTGTTCACTCATTGGCCTGTCCTTTCTTCCTATCAATCCGCTCCCTCTCGACACGCGAGAAGGATTCATCAAACAGCTTTTGAAGCTCTTCAGCAGTGACACCCAGATCCGCAGCGCGATGCGCGAGGCGATCAATCTCCTGAACCAGGAGTTCGCGTTGAACTTTCCCCCGGCCGCGCGGCAGGCTGTTGCTGACATACGTGCCATCCCCCTGCCGGCGCTCCAGCAGTCCTTCGGCCGTCAGCCGCTCGTAGACGCGCAAGATCGTGTTTTGGTTGACCAATAATTCTTTGGCGAGCTGGCGCACGCTCGGCAGCCGATCGCCCGGAGCCAGGGCGCCACTAACGCTGTGGCTGCGAATTTGGTCAACGATCTGCCGCGTAATCGGCACGCCCGAGGATGTTTCGATGCGAATAAACAAGGAATTTCCAAATGACTACAGATATATAACAGTAATCACATGGCAATTCAAGATTTATTTTTCTCAATGGAGCCGCTCCGAGTGTGACTCCAAATCTTATCAGGGATACCCGTAGGTCCTTCTCGTCTGCTGCCTGATTGAGACGATTTTTTTAAGAAGCTATTCTCATTCAGCATCATTTACGAAAGGAAAGCTATGGGCAGAGAAGACGTGCTTGCGGGAAAAGTGAAACAGATCAAGGGTAAGGCCAACGACGTTGCGGGCGCGGTCACCGGCAATACGGGCCAGCAGATCAAGGGTAAAGCACAACAAGTGGTCGGAAAGGCGCAGGAAACGATTGGCAAAGCGACCACGAAGAAAAGCGCTGGCCGCGATTAAGATTGAGATTGGAGATGCCTGAATTTTTAGAGAGAAACACACTCGGCTTTTATGCCGCGCATGCGAGCTTCGGCTTTATGCACTGGGAGATTAGTCCGTGCACGCAGCCCGTCATGTAAAATTTACTTAAGGAGCGCCCATGAAAGTTTTACGTATTCTCCTGCTGTCGGCACCCTTGTCTCTCGGTTTGTTCGGCTTCGGATGCGAGACATCCCATACTGAAACCGATAAGCCAGGCTTATTGGGTGGCAGCACGCATGAGGAAACCACCACGACTCACAACCCGATCACAAACACGGATGACAAATCGACCACTGAAACAAAGACCAACTGAAGTTTTTTATCGCAAGTTGGTAAATAGCCGCCGGTATGATCACCGGCGGCTAAATTATTGATGGAATGTTGAAATGCGCCATGCAGGACTTGAACCTGCAACCCGCTGATTAAGAGTCAGCTGCTCTGCCAATTGAGCTAATGGCGCTGGTAATCCGTCGTAACCTAGCCTGCCTATTCTGCTTGTCAAGGCGCTCCGTCAAGGCGACTCGGCCGTCGTGGGACCCTTCTCGGGCTGATATCCCAGCCGGTCGGAAACCGCCTGTGCTGTCGATATTTGTGCATTCAAAGCGATGCGTTGCTCCTCCCGCAACCGGGCCATGATGTCCATCGTAATGAAAGACTTGTTCTGGGAATCCCAAAGCGGCTTGGCCTCATGGAGCTCGATCACCGACGCGATGCGATCGGCATATAACTCGGCCAGAAGCTGCTGACGGCCATTCCCGCCGGGCGTTGTCGTGAGAAGCTGAAGCGAGAGGCTGGCGAGTTCGCGCGCCGAATCCGGCGAGAGTTTCAAGGGCGGAATACTTGCCGGCGCGCGGCCGGAGAGAACCGTACTGGGATCAAACGGATCCGTGGTGATCGGCGAAGAGAGATGCGCCTCGGCCGCCGCGGCATCCAGACCCTGCTTTTGTGCGCTGGCGAGAAGCAGGCGGCTGGTTTCCAGAGCCTTTTGGTAAGCGGCATTGATCTTCCAGTCGCTGGCGACCTGATCCTTCACATCCGCCAGCGGCGGCGTGTGAGCGCGATCGCTTCCGCTAATGCGATAGAGATAGACGTTTTGCGTTTCGTCCTCAAGCGGATTGGAAGGCTGCCAGGCCGCCAGGGCCAGCGCTTCGAGCGATGAATTCTTAGCGGCATCACTCATCAGCGGCTGGAACAATTCCACCGCGTAAAATGGGAAAGGGATTTCCCGGCTATTGCCGGACATTGGGCTCATAGAATGACCGATGGCGGGGATCTGCGAAAGTTCGTCTTCGGTTTTCAACTGCTCGATGTTTCCGAGAATCGGCGTGATGCCATACTGGGTCCGGATCGAGGCGGCGAGATCCTGCATGAATTTGAAGGTCACGTAGTCGGCCCCCGCGCCCGGGGCCAGCTTTGCGGGATTCGCAGCCGCCCCGCCGGCAGAGGCGAGAGCATCACGATATGAGCCAAAGCCATAGCTCATTTTTTCGCTGATCTGCTTGAGAATCGTGCCCGTCAACTTCTCCGTTTCGCGGGCATATAGATCGTTCAGAACGAGATCGGCGTGCAGAGCAAAATCATCGTCAAGATTTTCAGCCCTGCGTGTGGTCGGCTGATTGGCCGCTCCGACGCGCGCGGCCGACTGTGTAGCCGGCGCAAGCGGTCGGCTGTCGTAATCTTCGCGGTTGGATTTGAATTCGCCATAGGCGGCGACGTACCAATCTGCCTTTGATTTGGACGCGATTGCCGCGTCTTGAACATCCGAGTGGTTCAGGCCGATGTACTGGACCAGCACACGGTTGGGGGTTTTATAGCCAAAGCCGAGCGGGTCAGATTTTTGCCCGAACTGGCCGGCGTTTTTCCCAGGCTGGGCCGCGATCTCATCGCTGTACAGGTCAAACTGTTTTTGAATATCGGCAGCGGTTGGCGCGGGGATCTGGCTGAGAAAGCTGCCGGCCTGCACCGGCACAAATTTCACAGACAATTCCTGCCCCGTGCGAGCTAGAGCCAATTGCTGCTCCGGGCGGCTGATTTTGATGACGCTGCCCGCGCGATCGAGCAAGCGCTGAATCATGAGGCAATGCGCAACCGCTTCCTCGACATTGTCCCGCGCCTCGGTTCCGACATCGGGAAGCGGGCGAACGTATGTCGTCAGGGTGCTCTCAAGCTCTTCCTTGGGAATGACAATCCCTTCGCGAGACGCTTCCTGAATGAGCAGGTAATAGAGCGGACCGCCGTGGCTCGAATTCATGCTTTGATTGATTCGGCCGACGAGATCGTCGCCGAGGAATCTAACCACCATTTGTTGCGGCTCGGCATCGGGGTGGCTGGGATCGACGTAGTACAATCGCCGGACAAACTGCCATTCGTCGTTGTAGTTCATGATGACCGTTTGCGAGACTTTGGAACCCGCGATGGTGCCGACGATTTGGGCGGTGGGACTTGACCGCCCCGTGTCGGGAACCAATTGCTTGATGAACATGACCATCAGTCCGACGGCGAACACCGCCATGAACTTCTTCTGATTCTTCCGAATAATTTTGATCATTTGGCAAAGCCTTTTAACTGAATCTTTTAACTCGATCTTTTAACTGGGCCGCACTCCCGCAGCCAGAAGGCGGCCAGCCTGACTGGTCGCCTTGGCGGCGGCGGCGGTGTTGGGAAAGCGAGTCTGGATGCTCTGATACATCTGCAAAGCCTGAGGAGACTGATTCAATTGATTTTCAAGAATCGCGGCGGCGTGAAGCAAGGCATCCGCGACGTGCGGTGCGCCGGCTGCATCCTTGAAATCGGCGGCGACACGCATGTATGCGATGGCAGCATCCCGCCAGGCGTTGGGATCGTTCTTTGAACCGGCCTGTCCATCGCGCGCCTGGGCGAGGATGAATAGCGCATCAGCTTGCCGCGTGGAATCGACAAAAAGATCGCCAGCTCCAGTAATGATGCTCGCGGCGCGATCGAAATCCTTTTGCGCGAGCGCGGCGTTTGCCTCGGCGAGCTTGGCATCCGCCAGCGCGAGCGACGCCACGTTAGCCGTGGGGTTTCCGGAGTTTCCGACAAGTTTGCCAAGTCGCGTTGCAATCGCGTCAACGCCGGCGGTGTCATTGCGAGCACGATCGACGTCGAGCAGCAGGGAGAGCAATGGCGTCTGCTGCTCGGACGTGATGTCGGAAACATCAACGGCAGCGGAAAGCGTCTTGGCCGCATCGTCGAGATATTGGGATGACGGCGGCGGAACGGCCGGGCGATATCGAACAGCAGCAGCCGGCTGGTTCATGACGAGATTGATATAGCCTTCGACGGCTCTGTCGAAACGTCCGGACTTATTGGCGGCATCGGTCAGGAACGGCTGGCAGAAGTTTTTGAGCCAGGGTTTGTCGGTCTTCTGGATCGTCTGCTCGTATTCATCGACGGCACGATTGAACTGGTTGGCGGCATAATCCTGCTGGGCCTGATTGAACGCCGGTTCATCTTCGATTGACATCCCGACGACCGACGCCATGTCCTTGGCGACGGTATTGCCGGCGGCGGTTGTGAAGGCGATTCGGCCATCAATAATGTCGGTGACCTTCACATCGGTATAAACGGTGGGAGCAACAGTAGCCGGTTCGGTTGGCCGGCGGATGGAGACGATATCCGCGCGGGCGGGGCATACCATCGCCGCGACGGTCAGAACCGAGGCGACGAAATGGCAGTGATAGCCGGTTGCTAGCAAATCTTTCATGGATCGGCCGAAAAAATGCAGGAGAGGGGAGTCGAACCCCTACACCTTGCGGTACAGGATCCTAAGTCCTGCGCGTCTGCCAATTCCGCCACTCCTGCGATTGGAGTCGGGCCAAACAGGATTAGACCGATTAACGATTGGGTGTCAAATCGTCAACGCGCGGGGGTAGATGCCAGAGAGTGCACCGTGAGTTCCAAATTCGCCTGCCGATTTTGACAATTAAAAAAGACCCCGGCCTCACCCACTGCTGGAAGCCGGGATCTTCTATTGATCTGCGCCGTTGAATTCCGGCGTTACGAAATGCTGCGACTAACCTTTCCCTTCCTTACCCCGACACGAACATCTATCGCTCGTACATCAGTCCGGTAGTATCCCGGAGACAGCCGCGGCACTTCAATAGGCAAATTCCACAAACAAACGATAAAAGAAAGCATGTGGCACCTATTTGTGCCCAAATCTATAAACCTGCGCCGAATAATGTTAAACTGGGAAAATATTGCGCGATGTGTCCCAACGCCGTTTTCACATCGAAAACCGGCTGCATTTTATCTATATTAACAAAAAGAAATCATTTCAATGTGCCTGGAGAGACCCATTCGAAGGTCGCGCCGGGCATGGTGACCGCATTGACGAGGGAGCCGACAGCCAGCGGGCCTTCGGATAGATCGACACCTTCATCGGCGGTGGGAAGTTCAACGGTCACAAGTGCGCCGGCTCGGATGACGACCATTCGATCATCCACTTGTACGGCTCGGCCCTGAATGATTTTGGGGGGGCCGAAGAGTGGGGAAATGAATCCGCCGCCGCTTGGAACGGTATAAACCTTTACCGCCTTGGCGTGAATGCGTGCATTGATGAGTTGTCCGATCGGTCCGGTGTATGGCTTTGCCGTTTGGAGATGCAATTGGTAGTTGGTGTCAAATGGCTGGAAGACAACGCGCGAGTCCTTGGCCTCCGTGACTTTGCCTCGAGCGATATAACCGTTTGCCATGCTGGGAATGTAACCTAGCGCTGGCTTTGGCCGCAACCTGACGCCACAGGGAAACACATCGAACTTCGGTCGAGCCATCGCATGATTTGAGGCAAAGGCACGGCCATCCGCAGGCCGTCCCGCTTGCGGCGGGTGAGGCGGGGATTTACATTTCGGCCCGGGACGCTGCCGAGCAACTGTGGAGATGCTGATGAGATGGATGGCTTTTTGGACGACGGTTGTTCTGCTCTGCCTGAGCGGATGCAAGAAACAGCAAGGGGAATCAAGCGATATTGTCATCGGGGAATATGGATCGCTGAGCGGCACGACGGCCGTGTTCGGACAGGGGACGCATAACGGAATTCAACTGGCTGTTGATGAGATCAATGCCGCTGGGGGATTGCTCGGCAAGCCCGTGCGGCTAGTGACGGAAGATGATGAGGGGAATCAGGATGAAGCGGTCTCCGTCGTGAAGAAATTGATCGACCGGGACAATGTGGTCGGCGTGCTGGGTGAAGTGGCGAGCACGCGGAGCTTGGCAGGCGGGAGCGTTTGCGAACAGGAGGGTGTGCCGATGATCTCGCCCTCAAGCACGAATCCGGATGTGACCAAGGACCGGAAATATGTTTTCCGGGTTTGCTTCACGGATGATTTTCAGGGGTCGGTGGGAGCGCAGTTCGCGATAAAAAAGAATTGGAAGCGCGTCGCTGTATTCAGCTCGAGCAATTCGGATTACAGCAAAAAACTTTCGATGTTTTTCAAGCAAACATTTACGGCTGCGGGCGGGCAGATCGTTTCCGAGGAAACTTACAGCGACGGGGACAAGGAATTTAAGGCGCAGCTGACGCGGATGCAGTCGAAGAACCCGGACGCGGTTTATTTGCCGGGATATTACACGGAAATCGATCTGATCCTTCGGCAGGCAAGAAGCCTTGGATTCACTGTTCCGTTTTTCGGCGGCGACGGCTGGGATGGCGCGACGCTCGACAGCATTTCTGAAGGGTGCTGCTTTACCAACCATTATTCGCCTGAGGATCCCAGGCCGAGCGTTCAGCAATTTATCGCGACATACAAGGCGAAATATGGCGCCGTCCCTGATGCATTTGGAATTACCGGGTATGACGCGGCACGCGTGATGTTTGATGCGATCAAGCGGGCCGGCTCGACCGATCGTAATGCGGTCCGGGATGCGATTGCGCAAACCAAGGATTTCCCCGGCGCCGGCGGCAGCATCACGATCGATGAGAACCACAACGCCAAGAAGCCAATCGTGATTCTGGAAATCCGTGACGGCAAGACGCATCTTGCGGATACGATTCAGCCGAATTGATCCGACATGCATGATTTTCTCCAGCAACTGGTCAACGGGCTTTCGGTGGGCGCGGTATATGCCCTCATTGCGCTTGGCTACACGATGGTGTACGGGGTTTTGCGGCTGATCAATTTCGCTCATGGCGATGTTTACATGGTCGGGGCGGTCATCGCGTATGAACTCGCGGTGAAGTTGGCCGGGTTAAATTCGCCGGTCTGGGTGGCGCTGCCGATTATTTTTCTGGGGGCGATGGTTGGATGCGGCGCGTTGGGATTTACGATTGAATATTTGTGCTATCGGCCATTGCGGCATCGGCCGCGGCTTGTGTCGTTGATTACGGCAATCGGCGTTTCGTTGCTGCTGGAGAATCTGTTTCAGAATCGCCGTATTTTTGGGGCAACGCCGCGGAATTTGCCGGAATTGCTTGTGATTCGGCCTGTGCTGAGCATCGCTGTCGGGGCATCACATTCGCCGGTTATTGTGACGAATCTTGATCTCATCAGCATGGGTTTGTGCATAGCAATGATGCTGGGGCTGAGTTGGTTCGTGCTGAAAACGAAAATGGGGCTCGCCCTTCGCGCGGTTTCGTTCAGGGTGGATACGGCATCGCTGATGGGAATCAATACCAATCGCGTGATCTCGATGACATTCGTTCTCGGCTCGGCGCTGGCGGCTGTCGCGGGCGTTGTGGATGCGATGCGATATCAGGTCGATCCGCTCATGGGATTGATCCCGGGAATCAAGGCGTTCGTCGCGGCCGTGCTCGGCGGGATCGGCAGCATTCCTGGCGCATTGCTCGGCGGATTTTTAATGGGGCTTGTCGAGACGCTTCTCAAGGGATATTTGCCGGCGCAGTACAACAACTATTCCAATGCGGCGGCGTTTGTTGTGTTGATTCTGATTCTTCTTGTGCGACCCAGCGGATTGCTGGGCAAGACAACCGTGGAGAAGGTTTGATGGATCAAGCGGCCAGCGCAACCATGCTGCATCGCGGCGAGGTTCCGGCCTGGGCTGTGAATCTTGGAGTGGGGATCGTCATCGCCGCTCTGATTCCCGTCAGTATTTCGTTCGATAAATACATCGACAATTATGTGCTGGATGTGCTGATCCGCATCGGGGTCGCGATCATCCTGGCGGTCAGCCTGAATTTGATTAATGGGATCACCGGGCAATTTTCGCTGGGGCACGCGGGGTTCATGGCGCTCGGGGCATACACCGGCGGGGTTTTGCTGAAACATTATCAGCATCAGATTCATGGCGCGCTTTTGCCGCCGGTGTTTATTGGCGTGACGATTCTCGGCGGCCTGGTCGCGGCGATTGCCGGATTAATCGTGGGGATACCGACGTTGCGTTTGCGCGGCGATTATCTGGCAATCGCAACGCTTGGCTTTGGTGAAATCATCACCGTCGTATTGAATCAAATCGAATCCATCGGCAAATTCGAAGTTGGCGGCTCAGCCGGGCTGCACAATATCCCGCACGTGACCAATTTCTTTTGGACCTATGCGTGGGTGGTCATCTGCGTGGTCGTCATCGCTCGGCTGGTTTATTCGGCAAAAGGCAAGCCATTTTTCGCGGTGCGCGAAGATGAGATCGCGGCGGCGGCGATGGGGATCGATACGACTTACTACAAAGTGGCGGCGTTCGTCATCGGCGCGTTCTTCGCCGGCGTGGCTGGGGTGCTTTCGGCGACGCTATCGGGAAATCTTGATCCTGGTGATTTTAATTTTGTGAAATCCATCGTGATCGTGGTCATGGTGGTTCTCGGCGGATCGGGGAGCATTACCGGATCGGTTTTGGCGGCGATTCTACTTACTTATCTGCCTGAACAACTTCGCGCCTTTGAGGATTGGCGACTCGTGATTTATGCGCTGCTGTTGATTGTCATGATGCTTGTCCGGCCGGAAGGATTGCTGGGAAATCGGGAGCTGTGGTGGAAGCGTAAGACGGCGATGGTTTGATGTATGGCTCTCCTTGAAATCAAAAATCTTGGCATCGAGTTTCGCGGCCTGCGGGCACTGTCGGGGTTTAATTTTGCACTGGATCAAGGGGAACTCGTGGGCCTCATTGGGCCTAACGGGGCGGGGAAAACCACCGTGTTTAATATCGTAACCGGGGTGTACCGCCCCACTGCCGGCGATGTGTTGCTGGATGGAAAGTCGATCGCCGGGATGAAGCCGTTTCGGGTGAATCGGCGTGGCATCGCGCGGACGTTTCAAAATATTCGGCTGTTTGGCGGATTGTCGGTGCTGGATAATGTGCTGATCGGGTTCAACCAGTCAGTGGCGCACGGATTCCTCGGAACGCTGGTGCGATCGCGGCGGCAGCAGATGGAGGAGCGATTGCACGAAGAGGAGGCGATCGAATTGCTGCGAACGTTTGATCTCGTGGATCGGCTGCACGATTCGGCGCGGACGCTGGCGTATGGACCGCAGCGGAGATTGGAGATTGCGCGGGCATTGGCGACGCGGCCGAAGGTTTTGATGCTCGACGAGCCGGCCGCGGGAATGAATCCGCAGGAGAAGATGGACCTGATGGAACTGATCGGCGCGGTGCGGCGAAAATTCAACGTCGGCATCTGGCTGATCGAGCATGACATGAAGCTGGTCATGTCCGTCTGCCAGCGGATGACCGTGCTGGATCATGGGGAAACTATTTCCGTCGGAACGCCGCAGCAGGTGCAGGATGATCCGAAGGTGATCGAAGCGTACCTGGGGAAGGCCGAGGTTTAGCGTGCTGCTTTCGGTGAATGGTCTGACGGTTTGCTATGGCGTCATCACGGCGCTGCGCGAGGTGTCGATCGAAATCGACCGGGGCGAGATTGTCGCGCTGATCGGGGCGAACGGCGCGGGGAAAACGACGCTGCTTCGGACGATCAGCGGATTATTGAAGCCGACGGGCGGGGAGATTTCGTGGTGTCCACCGGCGGCGCAGGTTAAGAGCGACGCGAAGACGCTCGAATATTTTGGGGCCACGAAAGACCTTGTTGGAATGCGGGCGGATCAGATTGTGCGGCTCGGGATCAGCCATGTGCCGGAGGGGCGGCAGGTGTTTGCGAATCTGACGGTGCGGGACAATCTGCTGCTGGGCGCGTTCACGCTGCGAAAAAGATCGGATATTGAAGAAGGCCTGGAGCGATGCTTTGGATTATTTCCGGTGCTGGCCGAGCGGAAGAACCAGCGGGCCGGGACATTGAGCGGCGGCGAACAGCAGATGCTGGCGATTGGCCGATCGCTGATGGGCCGGCCAAAGCTGCTGCTTTTGGACGAGCCGTCGCTGGGCCTGGCGCCGCTGATCGTGCGGCAGATATTTCAAATTATCCGCGAGATCAACCTGCACGGCACGACGATCCTGCTTGTCGAGCAGAATGCGCATATGGCGCTGACCGTGGCCAACCGGGGATACGTGATGCAGACCGGCAGGATCATTCTTTCGGACAAGGCTGCGAACCTTTTGGAGAATGCCGAGGTAAAGAAGGCATATCTGGGCGGATAGGCGCAAATAGCGAAACCAGAAATCCGAAACTAGAAATCCGAAACTAGAAATCCGAATCATGGGTCGGTTATCTCTCATTTTCTTCCATAATCTTTCGTTTTAGAGCATATTTTGGATCTTTCCAACGAGCGGGAAAACCGGCGGGGTTTCGGGTTTTTTGGGGTTGGGCTTATACTTTCGGGATGAGCATTCCACCATCCATTCCTTATGTTGGCGGAGGGGCACATATTCCGGTGACTACGACATTCACGATCGAAGGTTATCGAATCGTGCAATATCTGGGCGTGGTGAGAGGGCTGATCGTGCGGTCGCCGACGATTTCGCAGGGGATTCTGGGCGGCCTCAAGTCGATCATCGGCGGGCGCATCGGGGCATATACGGATATGTGCGAACAGACGCGTCAGCAGGCGTATGATCTACTGATCCAGCATGCGCTGGCGGTGGGAGCGAACGCGGTGCTGGGATTTCGGTATGACGCGTCGGAAATCGGCGGCAAGACAGCGTCGGCGACGGAAGTGCTGTGCTATGGAACGGCCGTGACGATCGTGCCGGAGCAGGCTGCTCCTGGGACCTAACGCCGTCATTCGATCGTTTCAGGATGTGCCGTCACGCGATTTGCGGCGGGACTGGACCGGGCCGGCGCTAAAGGGGACGTGGGTGGACGGCAGCGACAGTCGGTTGCGGCAGCGGGCGACGAACCAGGCGGGGTCTCGGCGATATTCATCGATCAATCGCAGACAGTTTGGGCGGCCGCATTCCGGGCAGGGATAATGGTCGGGGAGACCTTGCAGGCTGTAGCCGCAGTGGATGCAGAACGGCTCGCGGCGGGCTCGCAGAGCGCTGCCCATCGCGGAGAGGGAAATCAGGATCGGAATCGCAACCATCATTATGATTGGCTTCCAGAGCGCGATGGCCCAGGTGAATTGCGACCAGCGCAAGGCGACGAAAATCAAGGCGGCCAAAGCAATGGAGCAGAGCAGAACCAGCAGGATTCGCCAGCCGAGGTAGCGGACGGAATCCCGCAGGCGGGGTTTCCAGAACGGCTCGGTGGGCGCTGGAAGCCAGGAGGGATCGGTGGTTGGGGACGGCGCGGCCATTTTTCGGGACGCGGCAAATTTTATTACACGCGCGATTGTCTCAGGATGAGCGTTCGCGCCTGGTCTGCCGGGAGATTCAGGGCTCCGCGGGCTTCGGCCGCGGCGTCACGCACGGCGGACTCGGTGCTGGTGGAAACCACCTTTTCCAGGTCCACGATCTGCGCGGCATCGAGATGATTGCCGATGTGCTTGGCGCTCTCGGCAAGGCTTTGGTAAAGGCTGACCCGCACTTCAGTGGGCGTTGCAGCGCTATTGGCCTTCAGGGCGAGGCCGTTTTGCGAACTGGTCGTGCTGAGCGTGCCGAGGACTTTTCCGGCGGCGCTGGCGATTTGCGGACGCGAATCGCTCAGGGCGGTGAGAAGGCCGGCTTCGGCGACGGAGACGTCCAGAGCGTGGCCACGGGTGATGGCTAGTTTTTCCAGCAGCGCGGCTGCCTGAAGGGAATATCCGGCGGCGTCTTTTTCGGACATTACCGCTGTGCCGGAATGCTGACGGGCGGCTTCGATATCGGCTTT
>PMAK01000237.1 GCA_003153655.1 Phycisphaerales bacterium | reverse complement strand
TCGGTGCCTGGTAGCTCAGCGTTATCTTGGCGGTCTGGCGCCAGTTGCGCGGCATGGTCAGCACCAGGTCCCGCCCGGCGACCAGAGGCACGCTCGGCGTCACGCCCAGCCAAACCGGCGCACGCTCGATGGCCGCGTCCGCGCTGAACAAGGTCACGTCCTCGAAATTGGCGAACGCCCAGTCCATCAGCCGCTCGCTCTCTTCGGCCCGCTCGCGCATCGTCGCCATGCCATTCAGCACCAGGATGACCCGCCGCCCGTTGCGCAGCGTGCTCGCCACCACGCCGTAGCCGCCGGCCTCGGTGTGCCCGGTCTTCAGGCCGTCGGCGGTGCCGCGCTGCACCAGAGGGTTACGATTACCTTGCTCGATATTGTTGTATTTGAAGGTTTTCTCCGAATCGTAGTGATAATATTGCGGAAAATCATGAATGATGTGCCAGGCCAGCGTCGCGATGTCCCGGACGCTCATGTGGAGGTCGGGATCCGGCCAGCCCGTGGCGTTCGTGAAATGCGAATGCGTCAGCCCGAGCTTCGGCGCCGTTGCATTCATCAGCTCGGCGAACTGCTCCTCGGACCCGGCGATCGCTTCGGCCACCACGATGCAGGCATCGTTGCCGGAATCGACGATCATCCCGCGAATCAGGTCCTCGACCGCGACGGTGGAGCCGAGCTGGACGAACATCTTCGACCCGCCCATCCGCCAGGCCCGCTCGCTCACCGGCAGCATGTCGGTCAGCTTCATCTGCCCGGCCGCCAGGCGGGAATAGAGGATGTAGATCGTCATCAGCTTGGTCATCGACGCGACCCAGAAAATCGTATCGGTGCGCATCGGGAGATTACGCTCAATATCGCGTTGCCCCACCGCTGAGAGATGAAGAATGTGCCGATCATCCGCCACAAGCGTGACCGCGCCGGACAGCTTTTTCTGATCGACAAATTCCTGCATCGTTGCGTCAATCCTTGCCGATGGCGAACCCTGCGGCAAGCCGCCTTCTTTATGAGTTGAGGTGCATCCTTGAAGGACCATGGCAAAAACCCCCCACAGCACCACCAAACGCCTGATTTCATCGATCATATTCCTCGGTCGCGTGCCAGAAACACCAGGCCGGCCGCGGCTGCGATCGTTCCGACGACCCGACCGTCCGCCAGGCAACATCTTTTCCACCGCGATCACGAATGCAATACCCCCCCCATCACGAAAAGAGTTATCATGCCTAAAATCGCCTGGATCAGCATCGGCGGCCACCAGCGGGCCGTCACGCAACCGATATCGCCGATCATTCACATTTTTCATACAAGCTTCATCATTCGCAAATATAAGCGCAGACCGACAAGCCGGACCTCGCTAGACTGATCGTCTGGTTGGAAGAAAAAGCGGAGCCCATCGCTGGTTCACTTGAATTATTCGTAGAAGTGGGGAGCGTCCGTGGATTGCACCACCCTTGATGTCATTGAATATCCCAAGACGGCCGATCAGCCCTCAGGATCTCTGCGCCCCCGCGACGCCCGGACGAGCATCATCGCGTGGGGATTAATCCTCCTGGGAGCGGCCACTCGTCTGCGAATATATCTGGGCGATCAATCGCTCTGGCGAGACGAAGCCAAGCTGGCGTTGAACATTACCCAGCGCTCCCTTTCCGGATTGTTTCAGCCGCTGGATTATTACCAGGCCGCGCCTCTCGGATTCCTGATGATCGAGAAGTGCGCGGTTAGATTTTTCGGCGGCAGCGAACTCGCCCTGCGATTTTGGCCGATGCTCGCCTCCATTCTCACCCTTCCACTCTTTTACCATCTGTGCCGCCGCCTGCTCACCCCGCGCGCGACGATCATCGCCCTGGCGATCCTCGCGCTTGCTGCGGACAACTCGTTCCACACCGCCGAGGCCAAGCAATATTCAACCGATCTCTTTGTCGCCGTCGGTTTGCTTTTGCTGGCGGCTATATCAATGAAGGACGACGTCCCTGCGAAGAATCTCCTGCCCCTGGCCATATTCGGAGCGGCAGCAATCTGGTTTTCGCATCCGGTGATTTTTGTGCTCATCGGAATCGGCGCTGCATTTACAATTTCGTGGCTCAGCCAACGGCCGCCCCGCCGCACGCGTGGAATGCTGCTTTTAGCCGCCGTTTGGATCGGCAGTTTCCTCGCCAACTACCTCCTGAGCCTCCGCAAACTCACCCATAGCGATTACCTCCAGAATTTCTGGTCGACGGCCGGCGCATACGCCCCTCTTTCGGCATCCGGCTCCGCGATCTTTTGGTACAAACGAAAATTCTACGCGCTGTTCCTCAACCCTTTCTCAATGGAAGGCGAAAGTCTCGCCGTCCTTCTGTTTCTCCTGGGGATCGTGGCCATCTACCGCATACGCAAATCCACGCTCGCAATGCTGCTGGTCCCGATTCTCGCCGCCCTCGGCGCTTCCGCGATCCACAAATATCCTTTCGACTCACGCCTGATCCTTTTCATTTTCCCATTAACAACGATTGCCGTCGCGGCAGGTCTGAATTTGCTCTGGGAAAGTCCATTCCGCCCGGTCGGAATCCTCGTCTTGTGCCTGCTGATGCTTTCCCCCGTCACTCGAACACTCGCCACTTGGGCCAACCCTCCAAAAAACTGCGAAATCAGGGACTCCATGGCATTCATCGCCCAGCACCGGCAGCCCGGCGATATTTTTTACCTGTCGCCCTCGGCAATGCCCGGCTTTGAATTTTATCAAGCGCATTTCGGCCTCGCCGGCGCCCCGGTTGTCTTCGGTTCGTCGGGAGATGGCAGTCTCGATTCCTTTGCCGCCGAGCTTTCCGGATTTGCCGGCAAACGAGTCTGGGTGCTCGTCGAAAACCAATCCAGCGGCGATCCCGTCGGCGAAGCAGAATTCATCATGCAGCAACCCAAGATCATGGATGTGCTGGATAGCATGGGAAAGCGCGTCTGGAAGGCCGAGCCCTTTAACGAATACGTCGCCTGCTACGATCTGACGAATAAAGCCCATGCTCACGCCCGCTTATCGTGGCTCGACTTTTCTCAATAACCCTGAAATGAGCCGAATCACCGCCAATAGCCTAGAATTGAGTTTGGACACTCAATCATGGCCGCACTCGAACTACTCGATGAAACCCGGCGCCTCCAATCCCTGAAGGAGATGCTCCACAAATTCAGCGTCCCGGCGGCCGAGGCCCTTATCACCCACGAGCCCGACAACGCCGTCCGCTGCTACGCCTGCGGCCACCGCTGCCTCGTCAAACCCGGCCGCGACGGCGTCTGCCGCGTTCGCTTCAACGACGCCGGCGTCCTCCGCGTCCCCTACGGCTACGTAGGCGTCCTTGCCTGCGATCCCATCGAAAAAAAGC
>PMAK01000081.1 GCA_003153655.1 Phycisphaerales bacterium | reverse complement strand
CGCGAACATCTACCAGATGAGGGCTGGTGTAGAGGCCAACCTTGTAGCCGTTGGCGATGAGCATGGAGGCGATCATCGCGCAAGTGCTGCCCTTGCCTTTGGTTCCGGCAACGTGGACGGTGCGGAAATGATCCTGCGGATTGCCCAGCTTTTTGAGGAGGGCTCGCATACGATCGAGGTTGAAGTTGTCGTTGTTGTAGCGCACGATGCGGAGGCGCTCGTAATCACTGAGCGTGGCCAAGAACTTCAGTGATTTGCTGTAACTGATTACTGGAGCGTGCTTTCCGTTGGATTCGTGGGCATGGGTTTTTTTGAGGTCAATGTGGACTGGTTTACGATGTTTGGCCACGACTCGACGCACTGGACGAGCGGCGGGTTTATGAGCGTGGATTTTTCGACGGACTTTTTCGCGGATGGCCATTATGAAATGATATTATCAACTTGAATGAGGCGTTTCAACTTTGCATGCAAACTCATGATTATTATTCACTTAAATTCAATTACCCCCTGTCCTTATAGACGTTAAAGTTAGGTGTTGTTAACACCGGTGCTATACAGGGCACCGGGGAACAGGTATTCTGGGTAATTGGGTGCCGTTTTTTCATCGACTGGGAGCTTGATTGGGTAATCGCCGAAACGAGATTCGGTCCGTGGCGTTCGTCAGCCTGGGTTGTCCTAAGAACCTGGTGGATAGCGAACGGATGCTGGGACTGTTGGCGAACGATGGGCTGACCGTCACAGCGGATGCTGCGGATGCGGATGCGATTGTCATCAACACCTGCGGATTTCTGGAGGCGTCGAAGACGGAATCGCTGGCGGAGATTCGGCAGGCGATCAAGCTGAAGGAAGACGGGAAGTGCAAGCGGGTGGTGGTGGCGGGCTGCCTGGTTCAACGGCATAAGACGCAACTGCTGGCGGATGCGCCGGGGATTGACCGATTGGTGGGCGTGTTTGATCGGGAGCATATCGTGCAGGCGGTGCGCGGGGCAAAGAATCCGGGGCAAAAGGATGGGCACTTTCTTGGGAAGTATCACGATATGTCACGCCGACTGGCGGCGGAGGCGAAGCTGGATGGGGATGCGAAGCAGACGAAGGGGTCGCGGTTGCCGGTGTTTGAGGATGATCGGGCGCGGCTGCGATTGACGCCACGGCATTATGCTTTTTTGCGTGTGAGCGAGGGGTGTAATCAGGGGTGCGCGTTCTGCACGATTCCGTCGATCCGCGGGCCGATGCGGTCTAAGCCGATTGAGCATATTCTGGCGGAGGCGAAGGAATTGGCGGCGGATGGAGCGGTGGAGTTAAATTTGATTGGACAGGATACGACGAGCTATGGAACGGATATTGGGTATGGGCCGGGGCTGGCGGGGCTGTTGAAGACGCTGGATAAGTCGCTGAAGGATGTGCATTGGCTGCGGCTGATGTATGCGTATCCATCCTGCTTTGGGGATGAGATGATCCGGGCGCTGGGTGAGAGTGATCGGGTGGTGAAATACATTGATATGCCGCTGCAACATATCAATGACAAGATGCTGGCGACGATGAAGCGGCGGGTGACTCGGAAAGAGGTTGAAACGCTGCTGGAGAAGCTGCGGAAATGGGTGCCGGGCGTGACGATCCGGACGACGTTTATCGCGGGATCGCCGGGGGAGACGGAGGGGCAGCATCGGGAACTGGTGGAGTTTGTGCGAGATTTTGGGTTCGACATGATGGGGGTGTTTCCGTATAGCGCGGAGCCGGGGACGCCGATGGGCCGGATGGAGGGGCAGGTTGCGGAGGAGGTCAAAACGGCACGGTTGGAAGAGTTGATGCTGACGCAGCAGGGGATCGCGTTCGCCAAGGCGAAGGAGCGGATTGGGAAGAGCGTGGATGTTTTGATCGATCGGCAGGAGGCGGGTGGGAAGAAGGGTTGGATTGGACGAACAGCCGGGCAGGCGCCGGATATTGATTCGGTGACGGTGGTGAGCGGGGAAGGGCTTCATGCGGGGAAATTGGTGACGGCGAAAGTGACTGGGGCGAAGGGGTATGATTCGGTGGCGGAGATTTTGGGGAAGAAGTCGCGGAGTTTGCAGGTTGTGGGGTGAGGTCGGCCGACTTTGGGAGCTCAACGCTGTAGCTGAACGTTTTGTGTGTCCGCAATGCGGGGCTCGTGCGCTTGACTTTCCGTAACCATACGGTTACATTATTGGTAACCGTATGGTTACGATAAAGCGCAAACAGTCCGAGGCGGTATTCAGGGCGATCGCCGATCCGACGCGGCGGGAGATTCTCGGGCTGCTGCGGGGCGGAGGACGCACCGTCGGCACCGTCGCGGCGAATTTCCGCACCAGCCGGCCCGCGATTTCCAAGCACATCCGACTGCTCCGGTCCGCCGGACTGGTAACGACGCGAAAAAGCGGAACCGCGAGGATTTGCCAGTTGAACGGCAAGCCGCTGCGCGCTGTGAATAAATGGCTGCGGGACTACGAAGCGTTTTGGGACGAAAATCTGCGCAAGCTCAAACAATATGTCGAGGAGAATCCATGAATCCGACGGACGACGGCGACACGATCAGGAAGGAAATCGTCATCAAGGCCGCGGCCGAGCGGGTTTTCGAGGCGCTGTNNAGCGGCATGGGCATGGGCGGCAAGCCGTTCACCGTGCGCGGAGAGTATCGCTCCATCGACCGGCCGCGATTGATCGAATTCACGTGGCTGGCGGATTGGGAGGAAAATGCGCAGCCGACCCTTGTGCGTTTTGATCTGGAAGAGAACGATGGTTCGACGACGGTGCGGCTGACGCATTCGGGACTCACGACGGAACGATCACGCGAGAACTATCGCGGCTGGCCGTGGCTTTTGGCGCTGTTGCAGGGGTATGTGGAGGGCAACGCCACAAACTGAGGTCGCACTGATGTCTCAAGGTAGGCAAAGGAGTTCGATGAAGGCGCGACAGATCGGCTATTGGGTGGCGAGCGGACTGACCGCGTTTGTGTTTCTGTCGGGCGGCGCGAACGAACTGGTCCGGCCCGTATACTTGATGAAAGGCATGGAGCACTTGGGCTATCCCGATTACTTTGTGACGATCCTGGGTGTGTGGAAAGTTCTCGGCGGCGTCGTAATTCTGGCCCCTCGATTGCCGAGGGTGAAGGAGTGGGCCTATGCGGGCATGTTCTTCGATCTGAGCGGCGCGGCGGCGTCACATGCCTCGGTCGGGGACCCGGCGTGGAAGANNGGGACGGTTTGACGGTGGCCGCGGGTGAAGGCGCGCGACCGTAGTGGTTGGGGTTATACATCCAAAAGTTTCGTGGTGAAGACTAAGAGTGTTTTCGGTTACGGTTCTCGTGACGCCGGGGCAACATCGGCTCGAATGCGATAAGTGGCTTCCGCCTCGCGGTCCGTTGGCCGGCCAGTTCACGTTCACGTTGGCCCGGCGGTGTTGAAAAGATTCCCCGCCTGCGGCGACCGGTTTGCGGATTCGAGGCGGGGGTTTTCCGGCGTCACAAAAACCGTAACCGATGAAAATCCCATTTAAATCGCCAACAACCGCCAGATCAAAACTGGCGACGAATCAGCCTGGGCCGCTGTTGTCGCGGAGCGGACGGGCGGGGATAATTCGCCGAAATGTCGGGGTATTACGAATCTTCTCGTGTTTCACGGCCGGGGATTCTTACGGCTGTTGGGGTTGGCAGCATTATTATTGCTTCGGTTTCGCTGATTGTGGATTGCGGGGGATTGACGTTTGCCAATCTGGTTTCGCGGCTCACGATTGGGGCGGGGCAGGCTTCCGCGCTTAGTTCGGCCCCCCTACCGCCGGCGCCGGTTGCGGCGAACGCGGAATATGTTGCGGCGGATGGGTTTTCGAGTGAGCAGCGGAAGATTGTGATAGCCGGGTTGGTGCAGGCGCGGGCGATTTCGGATGTGCGGCAGCGACAGGTGGATGGTTTGCTCGCCGATGTGGGGCAGCAGGTGATTCAGCTATCGGCGGATCATCTGACGGCGGATCGCGTCGCGGCTTATGTGACGGAGGTGCGGAGTATTCCAAGCGGGTCGGGCGGGACGGCGGATGATTTGTTTATCCTTGGGAGCGGACGGTTGCAGGTTTCGGATGAGAGCGCGGTTTTCTTTGCGGGAGATAGTCCGTCCGGCATTCGATCGCATGGGGGAAGTTATACGGATTCTTCGGGGACGCATTTGGCGTCGGGACAGATCGCGGCGGTTGTGAATCGGGTGCAGAGTTTGTGCGCGAAGGGACAGGGGATGACTGATCCTCAATTGAAATCGCTGGAGGCGGAGTTGGAATCGCCGTCGCAGACTTTGATTGTACCGAGCCTTTCGGTGGCTGAGGCGGCGGCGCAGGTGCAGACTGTGCAGGCGTTCGGGGATGGGACGATTGCGGTGACGATGAATGGCGGGTCGATGAGTTTTGGGCCGACGGGGCAGGCGATTCCGGGGGTGATGGCGATTTCGCTGACGAGGTGGACGCCGCCGGTGGTGGCGCGACGGGATAGTTCTCTGCTGGTGTTGGATGCGGTTTTGAGCCTGGCGGCGGCGGGTTATCTGCTGGCGTGCGGGATTGTTCTATTGAGAAACTCGGCGGCTTCGCGGTGGATGATGCTGGGGTATGCGATTGGGAAGATTTTGCTGGGGGTGTTGTCGGGTTATTCGATTTATCAGGTGGCGCTGGGGTTGAGTGCGCGGTTGCCGGATTCGGAATCTATTGCTTTTGCGTGGATGATGATTGTGGGGGTTTCCGGAGTTGTGTTTCCGGTTGTGCTGTTGATTGTGATGAATTTGAGGTTGGTGCGGGAGTTTTTGGGTACGCCTACTGTGGCGCGGATTTTTTAATCTGGGGTGGAACCTGCGGTGCTCTCCTCGACGAACTCGGAACAGGTCGCACGCGCCGCTAAATATTATTTTGCGTGGGGGTTATTTTTGGCGGAAGACGATTCGGCCTCTTGTCAGGTCGTAGGGGGAGAGTTCTACCTTGACTTTGTCGCCTGGAAGGATGCGGATGAAATGCTTTCGCATTTTGCCGGAGACGTGGCCGAGGATTTCGCGTGAGGCGCCGCCCTGATCTAGGCGGAGCTTGAACATCGCGTTGGGCAAGGCGGTGGTGACGGTGGCTTCGACTTCAATGGGCTCGGATTTGGGCAAGGGCTGGGTCTCCTGGTTAATCTTATCGTAGCGGGTTGATGGGGTGGGAACAAGAACGATTGTATATTGCCTATTTCCTATGCCTATTGGAAGGCGTTGAGACACGATTTCGCGGTCGGCGTGGTCGATGCTAAGATTCCGGGCGTATATGGCTAAGCGAGACTATTACGATGTGCTGGGTGTGGCGCGAACGGCGTCGGCGGATGAGATCAAGGCTGCGTTTCGGAAGCTGGCGCGGAAGTTTCATCCGGATGCGACCAAGAACGACCCCAAGCTGACGGAGAAGTTCAAGGAAGTGCAGGAAGCCTACGAAGTTTTGTCGGATGCGGCCAAGCGGAAGAACTATGACGAGTTTGGGCATGCGGGTGTGGGGGCGACGCCGGGGGCGGGCGGGGATCCTTATGAGGCGTATCGACGGTCGCAGGCGGGTGGGCGGTCGTGGCAAGGCGGACCGGGGGTGAGCGTCGAGGATTTTGACGTGGGCGGCGGGGATTTTGGGAGTGTGTTTGAGCAGTTTTTTGGTGGCGGGCGTGGCCGGGGTGGAGGCGGTGGTGGGCGCGGACGATCGCGGGCGCAGCCGCAACCGCAGAAGGGGCAGGATTTGGAGCATCCGGTGACGTTGAGTTTTGAGCAGGCGGCGCGGGGGACGCATTTGCCGCTGCAGATCAATCGGGATGGGAAGATTGAGACGATTGATATTCGGATTCCGGCGGGTGTGAAGAGCGGGAGCCGGGTGAGGGTGAAAGGGCGCGGGCATCCGGGTGTTGGGGGCGAGGCTGGGGATTTGTTTATTGTTACGCAGGTTACGCCTCATGCTTATTTCCGGCGCGAGGGGCTGGATGTTTATCTGGATTGTCCGATCAGTTTGTATGAGGCGGCCGAGGGGGCGAAGGTGGATGTGCCGACGCTGGAGGGGCAGCGGACGCTGACGATTCCGCCGAACACGAGCAGCGGCGTGAAGCTGCGGATCAAGGGGCATGGGATTCAGCGTGGTGAGGAAAAAGGGGATCAGATCGTGGTGACGAAGATTGTGATGCCGAAGCAAATGGATGCGGAGGACCGGGAAGCGATTGGGAAAATCGCGGCGAAGCATCCTGTGAATGCGCGGGCGGATGTGGGGTGGTGAATGAACGGGGAAAGACATAGCGGGAGGTCTGTCTGGGCATTCGTGGGGTTTCTGGGACTTTTTTGCATTTTGCTGGTGTTGGTGACGAAGCTTTATCTTTTGCGGGCGCTGGCGGATTTTAATGGGGCTGATGAACGGGGGCGGAAAATCATTGGGCTTCATGCACTGCTGGTGATGTCGCTATTGCTGGTAATTTTGGGGTTGAGTTTGGTTTTGATTTTTCGGGTTGGGCGGTATTTTTTTCCGGAGCGATATGTGAAGCGGGAGAAGACGAATTATACGGATGCGTGGGCGGAGGCTGGGAAGCGGATGAAGCCTCCGGAGGAATGATGAGCATTGTTGGCAGACGGCACCTTTGGCAAATGAGATTGACCGGGCAAATTCGGATATAATGGGATGAGCTATGAACGACCGCATCACACTGAATCCGGAGGTTCTCGCCGGGAAGCCTGTTATTAAGGGCACACGGATTTCCGTTGAGTTTGTCGTTGGCTTGCTGGCTGGCGGCTGGACGGTCGAGGACATTATCAAGGAACACGATCATATAACTCAGGAAGACGTCCAGGCTTGTCTGAGCTATGCCCATCAGCTTTTGGCAGATGAGAAAGTTTATCCAATCCCCACTTGAACGATGCGTCTGCTGGCCAATGAGAACGTCGCCCAATCCGTAATCCGTCGTCTGCGCGAATCGGGGCACGATGTGCTGTCCGTAAGGGAATCCATGACCGGCGCTGAGGATCGCATTCGCAGACGCCCGCTTTGACTCCGGGAAAAGCTTGTCCGCATTGAGGAGATATGCGTGAGCATTGTTGGAATTTTTGTTGGGTTCTCCCTGATATTGTTGGTGCTGCTCGATACGTTCGAGACGATTCTTCAGCCTCGGCGGGTTACGCATCGGTTTCGGTTTGCACGGTTCTTCTACAAATGGAACTGGACGCTCTGGTCTGGCATCGCATCGCGGATTCCTGGGGGTAAACGGCGGGAGGCTTTTCTTTCGTTCTTTGGGCCGTTGTCGCTTTTGGGTCTGTTTTTTGTGTGGGTGTGCGGGTTGATTTTTGGTTTTGCGCTGGTGAACTATTCCGCTTCGACGGCGGTGCAGACGATCGAGCGGCCCGTTAATTTTCTGACTTATCTTTACATGAGTGGGACGACGTTGTTTACGCTGGGATATGGGGATGTTACGCCGACCGGGCATTTTGGGCGGGTGCTGGCGGTGGCGGAATCGGGATTGGGGTTTGCGTTTTTGGCGGTGATCATCAGCTATCTGCCGGGGATTAGTCAGGCTTTTTCGAAGCGTGAGGTGACGATCTCATTGCTG
>PMAK01000118.1 GCA_003153655.1 Phycisphaerales bacterium | reverse complement strand
AGTGGGGAGGGGTAGATGGGGAATGGGGGAGAATTGCGTGGACGTGGAGTTGGCGGGCATAGGGAATCTCCCCTTCTTTGAGAAAAGCGCGGACCAATCAACGGAAGTATGTACTTGACTCAAGGCCATTGATTCAGGTATAATGTTTCCATGGAAGCCAAAAAGATCAACAAGAAACGGCCCGAACTTGAGAAATCTGAAATCGTCGCTCAATTGCCAATGGCCTGTACTGATGAGAGGTCAGCCGTTGAGTTTATCGAAGCCCGACGCTGGGGCAATACACCGGCCTGCGCCAAATGCGGAAGCGTTCGCGTCTATCAAATGACCGATGGCAAGAATGGCGGCCGCAACGCCCGATTCCTTTGGCGCTGCCGGGATTGCCACAAAATGTATACCGTTCGTACTGGCACCGTCTTTGAAGAAAGCCTGATTCCGCTCAAGCATTGGTGCTACGCATTCTGGCGCATCTCCACGTCGAAGAAAGGTGTCGCCGCACTGGAAATCATGCGGCAGTGCCAAATCAGTTACAAGTCGGCGCTCTTCATGATGCACCGCGTTCGTTTCGCGCTCGCCCCGACCCCCGGATCGCCAAAGAAGTTCAAGGGAATCGTTGAGGCCGATGAAACCTACTGCGGCGGAAAACCGCGCCCCTATGATGGCAAGGTTCACTTTAAGGGTAAGGGAACTTCAAAGACGCCGGTTATGGGGATCGTCGAGCGGGATGGCAACATCCATCGCCGCGTGTTACCCAACGTTGGAGGCAAAGCCCTCAAGGATGCGATCCGCGAAACGGTTGATCCTTCGGCGACGATCATGACAGATGAAGCTACCATGTACAGCGGAATCGGCAAGGAATTCGCCGGTGGCCATGAGACAGTATGCCACAGCATTGGCGAATATGCTCGTGGTGAAGCTCATACGAACACGGCTGAATCAGGATTCGCCCTCATCAAGCGCAGTCTGATGGGTATCTACCATTCCGTCAGCAAAAAACATTTGCATCGTTACTTGGCTGAATACGATTTTCGGTGGAACGTTCGCAAAATGAACGATGGGGATCGGACGGTGCTTGCGATTCAATCTGCTCAGGGAAAACGGCTATTTTACAAGATGCCAATCTCCAAACCCAATTGAATGCGGCTAACGGGAGTCGAACCCGCAGAGTCCGGGAGCCACGCCCGGCGCGTTTGCCATTTCGCCACAGCCGCAAGGGATTGCGGATATGGCGGTCCTCTTTGTACAATGGCGACGGTTCGCCCATCGTCGAAGCGATAGCAGCACATAGAACCATCCTTTCGATGGTGGCGTGAATCCGGCCCGTGGAGTTGATACCTCCGACGGGTTTTTTCACGCGCCGATATTTCACATCGCACGATAGATCATCATTGCAGAATGGCAATGAAAAACGACGTTATTAAGGGCGGTTCTAAGGGCGGATTTAAGGTCGGGTGCGGTTTGGGGAATACCCTCCGCGTTTCCCATGATGAATTACTTTTCCTACTGAAATCAAATAGCGCAGGCTTGATCGAACGGCATCCTTTCTATACCCAGATTTTTCGACGACCTTTGCAAATGGAAGTCTATCTGTCGATTTTTCTAGCGCTTGCATGATTGCGCGGACGATGTTTTCCCTGCGAAATCCATGTGGGAGGACATCAACTGATTCTTTCCAACCTGCTAGATCAATGTCCATCAATTGAACGCAACGGTCCTGTATCTCTCCGGCGCGTTTTATGATGGCGTTGAGTTGCCTTTTCCGCTTGCGATTATCTTTTGGATCAGCATATACGAGAACCATTTGCATTTTGCGGATTATCGCGAGCAGTTCAGTGGTCCATCGCCCCCGCTGTGTTCCCAAAAGTTGGCTGATCCATCGATCTATATCTGCTTCGATCATGCTCCGTATTCGCTTCATCGAAGCAATTTGCCTCCGAAAATGCGCAGGCCATTCGGTGTCTTCATATACAGGGGAATCGGGATCAATTTTCTGATAGGCCCAATTGGAAGAGTTATCGGAAAGAAATCTCAAGGCAGAACATAACTCATCTCGCTCATCTTTAGCTGGCATGCTTCACTCGTCCATCGGGCCGATCCCGGCGCGGCGATGGACGAGTAAGAACATCGCCGCGCCGTGGATCGTCCAGCCGGGTAATTAGTCCGGCTTCCCGATGACGGAATTCTAACGCGCCGACCATATTTGTGAATTAGAGGAATCGATGCCTGCGATCCGATAACTAGGAATGTCGCCGGTACATCCGCCCTGTGTGAAATCCATAATTTCTCCGAATGGAAATCCATGTCCTTTCCCTGGATCAGCCAAGAAAATTTCTGGACCTTGTTTGAGCGCGGTTGGGTTGTCGATGGGCGAGGTGGGGGTCTCGTGATTGGTCGGTCTCATGCTGGCGGAAACATCTATATGATTAACGGTCCCATCGACGGAAGGCTTTATATTCAATCGGCACTTGAGGGGGGTGAATACATCGTCAATCACGGCGCGTATGAGGCGGCGCAAATTCGCCTTCAGGAAATTAATGCGTTTAGAGACCAAGCCGTCCACGACTCACACCTCTTGCTCTCTCCAGCTACTCGCGTCCTCAATACTCACTCCGAACCGCAGGATAAACTATTATGGATCGGCGCTCGCCAAATGACCATCATAAACAAGTACGCGACGGCAAAATTCCTACCAGAGATTGAGCAGATAAATCACCAATGGAATTCGTTCCGTCAGTGCGATCTAAATTCTCTTGGCGTCCGGTAGATTTGGCGGGCGCGAATCAAATGACCTTCCCGATGGCCGCAATTCTACATGGAGGATTCGGAAACTTTAAGACGACCGCTTTAACTGTGCTTCGATTCGATTTGCCAGCGTACCGGCTGGAATCTCCAATGCCCCGCAAATCTGGATAAACAGGTCAAGGCTGACCGATGATTCGCCACGCTCAATATCGCTGATATAGCTGCGGTCCATCCCAGCGCGGATCGCTAATTCTTCTTGGGTTAGTCCGGCCTTGGTTCTGGCGTGGCGCAAAACCTGCGCTATCGTCCTAGCCGACCGCTTGTTGATTGGCACAAACGAAAAATATGGACATCGCGATCCCTAGTCTGTAGCCTTCGGGCTACAAGTCATTAAATGGGAGGCGAAATGCGGCGGGTTATATCTCTCCTGCTTTTAGCGGCAATTTTGAGTTTATCGGCTTGCTCGGCATTTCTGCCGGATCAGGACACAGTGACCATCAAGGCGTCGGTTGAGGGCGCTGACATCATGGTTGATGACAACTACGTCGGGACGAGCCCTGTGACGGTTGATCTAGATAGGACGACGGCGCACAAAGTAACGGCCAGCTCCGGGGGTCGCGTCGGAACGTCCGAACTAAGTCGAAGAATCTCTTTCGCCGGGGCGATGGATATCACCGGCACCATTCTGTTCGCATTCCCGATCATTGGCTGTTTCACCCCAGGCTTTTGGTCCCTGGGACCGGACCCGCTCACCGTGAAGATTCCAGACGACGAAAATTCGGTAATCCATGCTGATTAATTGTGATGAATGCAACGAAGAGATTTCAGACCGCGCGACCGCCTGTCCGCATTGCGGTTGTCCTATTGAGCCGGATCGACCAGCAACGCCGGAAGAAAGTGCAGCCATAAACGAATGGGGATTTCGCAGAATGGCGGAAATTGAACGATCCGCAAAAAGGGAGCGTTTTTCAGGGAGAATAATCGCTACATTTTTTCTTCTCTTCGCTGCCGTGGGCGGGGTCGGATGCTATATCGCAATGGTGAACCACAACCCTATCGGGGGTTATATGTTCGGCGGCGCGCTTATTGCCATCTGGATTCTCGCCGTGATTATTTGGATGACCGTTCCTTCGTCGCGAAGTTCGTCTAGATCAATGTCCGAATATAATTCTCCAGAGATAGTGTGTCCCCATTGTCATAAGCGGGGAATGGTGAATACAAAACCCGTGCTGGCAAAGAAAGGGATAGATGGAACGAAGGCGGCGGCGGCTTTGCTGACTGGCGGCTTATCGCTTCCGCTGGCTGGTTTGTCCCGACGTGAGAAGTTGACTGAGGCGCACTGTGGGAATTGTGGATCGACTTGGACATTCTGACGGTATAATCGCGACGATGGTTGATAAGAAAATCAAATCCAAGACCGGCCCAAAGCCAGAGACGTTGCCACCTTTCAATGGTTCATTCGAGCAGGCAGTAGATCAGGCATTGGATAAAAAGCGTCCAGCCAAAGGCTGGCCCAAATCCACCGTCCGCAAGGCGAAGTAGGCAATCCCGACCCTGATTTTCACGCAATTAGAGGGGGCCTTGAGTCAAGTACATACTTCCGCCAATCAATACCGAACATTGTACTAATACGGCTCCCATTTGAATCTC
>PMAK01000075.1 GCA_003153655.1 Phycisphaerales bacterium | reverse complement strand
AGTACGCGGCGACACAGATGCCCGGAGGTTTGACATGATCCATTCACTGAAAGATGAATTCGATGTCGCGGTGATGTGCGATGTGCTGGAGGTCAGTCGCAGCGGCTATTACATGTGGGTCGATCGACCGCCTTCTCCGGCATCCATTCGTCGGGATGGGTTGATTGAGCGGATCCGTCAGATTCATGTGGAGTCAGATCAGACCTATGGTAGTCCACGCATCCATGCGGAATTGATCGAAATGAAGGTGGACATATGTGCCCGGTCGGTGGCCAAGTACATGAAACGGGCTGGAATCCGCTCGAAAATGCACCGGAAGTTCAAAATATGCACGACCGATTCCAAGCATCATCTGCCCGTGTTCCAGAACAAGCTGGACCGGCAGTTCACGGCCGACGCGCCGAACCGGAAGTGGCTGTGCGACATCACCTATGTTCACACCGACGATGGATTCATTTATCTGTCCGCCGTGCTGGACACGTTCAGCCGCAAGATTGTCGGATGGAGCCTCAGCGATTCGCTGGACCGTTCCATCTGCATCGACGCGTTGAAATCGGCGATCAGCGGCAGGAAGAAAATGCCCGGCGGACTGAGCGGCCTGTTGCATCACAGTGATCGTGGCAGTCAGTATGCCAGCAGCGTCTACCAGGAACTACTGCGGGCATGGGACATCACGGTGAGTATGAGCCGGGTTGGAAACTGCTGGGATAACGCCATGATGGAAAGCTTCTTCGGCAGCTTCAAAACTGAACTGATTTATCGCGAAAAGTTCCAGACCAGGCAGCAGGCTAAAAGCCGGATCATTGCGTGGATCGAAGGATGGTACAATCGCCGCAGGCGTCACTCGGCGATCGGCTACAAGAGTCCCGAAACGTTCGAGGCTGAGCTGAATTGAAATGACGAAGGATTATTCATCCACGCGCCCACCATTCGTTACGAAGGTCAATCATCGCGAGCGGCAATGACGCGATCCCGAAGATCCTGTGAATACGCTGCTGCCATAGGCCTCCTTGCGGCTCGAGATGAGCCATCAAAGCAGCATAGGCAGGCCGAGCCGATCGCGCAATCCTAACAAGCGCCGAACGCGCTACGAATGGGTTGGGTATGCTCTAGTGCTCCTGTCTGTGTCTGAAAGGGAATTGATGGAGGCCCAGGGCGACAATGATGACGACTAAGTTTTTTTGACGTCTGGGACACTTGTGCCCGTGTTTTTTTCCCGAATTAAATGTTTTAGATCTTCGACATGAAAAACATTCCGCCAGATGTGGCCGCGGTCCTCGCCGCCGGTATTGGCGACGATGGCTTGATGCAACGATTCCAGATGACGGTATGGCCGGACGCTCCCATGACGTGGAAGAACATCGACAGATGCCCTGATGCCTGGGCAAAAGGGGTGGCGTACAAGGCACTCGAGCGATTGGCGAATCTCTGCGCCGCCGACGTTGAGGCTGAGTCAGATGACGATGATCAGGACTCGCTTCCTTTCCTCCATTTTGATAGCGATGCCCAGCGACTGTTCGATAGCTGGCGAGCGGACCTAGAGGCCCGGTTGCTAACCGGAGAGGAGCATCCGGCCGTAGAATCGCATCTGGCGAAATATCGCAGTCTCATTCCGTCACTCGCGTTGATCAGTCACATTCTTGATGGTGGCGTCGGCCCGGTGGACGCCACATCCTTACGGAAACCCAGAAACCAAACTGACAAAACCGACATAAGCATCTTTTGTCAGTCTTGTCAGTGCCATTGCGGTGGATTTTCTGGATTTCGGCGACGGCGATGACAAAGAAACGTCACGGAATTGAGCGTCATTGAGCCCAGCGGGCGATTACGCCTTGTTACAACATGGATCGCAGTAACATGGGTGAGTTGCTTCCGGACACACGTCGCCTACGCCGGACACATCCGTTTCACGACCAATACGCGCCGCCCGGATTTTTGGGAACTGACCTCTGCACAAATGGTTGTATCTACTAAATTTACGCTGATTAGGTGGCATAATACATGAGCGGGATAATTAGATATTCTCTCAGCTCCCTTTCGGGCTCATCTCTCGTGTCCCCCCCCCGGCGGTCTTTTGCAGGTGCCTCCCATCCATTACCACATCCGGGAACGAAGCCTATGTGCCAGTGCTGAAGCTTCAAAGCCTATGAACGCGGCGTTCCTAGCGGTTACTGTTGAAGTATCCGCGCGGCGCGAAGCAATGATTTAGCGTTCCTATTTTCAGTCTGCGAAACATCGCCCGAAGCGGCGACACAGTCCTGGGTACAACTGGTTGTATCTACTAAATTTACCCTATTTTGGTGGCATAATATATGAGAGGGGAACTACCCATTCTGTGATCTTGTTTTTACTTCTCCCTCTCCCGTTTCCTCGCGGCAGCCTTCGCGGGTCCTTCCCATCTTTGTCCCCGGCCGCTTGCGGCCGGGGAAGGAGGATTCCATGTCTCTGTCTGAAGCTGGACGCGCGATTGGCTCAGCCGGTCGTCCATTTCCTTTTGACCTGCGGACCCTGAACCGGATTCTGGGCCGCGGCGGCCGGATCGCCGATACGTCCGACCCCAAGCGTTATGCAGCAGTCTTCCGCCGAGTATTGCGCCAGTTCGGCGATCGTCTGCGCTATGGTTTCATGCTCCCGGTGAATCTGCTCCTGGAGGGTGTGGTCGATCACGCCATCTACCACGAGCCCGGGATTCCGCAGTTGGCGACACTGGCATTGTTCCGAGAGCTGGATGGACTCTGGTGGGTTCGTGCGGTGCTGATGGTTTCGGGCTTGCCGGGTATGGCCGACGAATTACCCCAGAAGCTTGCGGCCCTTTACGGCGATTTCGGGGTGGAACTGCTAGCGCTGACAGTGGAGATGGTCGATTCCGGCCATCTCCAAACCGGCGAGTTCGCGCGCCAAGTGAAACAGGCTGTCTTTCCCCAAGACGGCAACCCACCCCAGCCGCCCACACCGGTCTTTCAGGTCACTGCCGCCTGACGGGATACGTTCTTGTCCTCACACAACCAGAAGGGAGGTACAACCCACGACGGGTTTTGTCTGATTCTATTTCCTGATCAACCCTTTACTTTTTTGGAGATTCAATATGAAGATTTTTTACATCAACAACACCGGCTCCGGCTTCGCAGAACAGATTGAGGTTGTGGACGGCGCGTCGCTGGGCGACTTGTTCGCCCAGAAGATGCCCGGCTGCCATCCAGGCGATTACACCATCTCGCGCACACTTACTGCAAAAATAGTGGCGACAGGAATGGAGCCGATCGATCCCTACTCATTGCAGACTACAAGACGGCCGAACCCAAAGGCGATGAAGATCCTCTGTATGAGATCTATCGCGTGCAGTTGAACGTCTACGCTCTTCTTGCCGAGGCAACAAATCTGGGTAAAACGTCGAAGCTGGCCCTCCTTTATACCAGCCCCCAAACTGCCTGGTCCGATGCCGCAAAGGGCCTTAACATCGTCGCAGGCCACGCCTTTTCAAAATTGACGGGATATGCAACTATTCTGTTTTCGTTGGAGCTTTTCCGATCGCTTTTCTTCCTGGCCATTTTTGGTTGTTCCTAGTTCAGGGTTTCTGCAACAGCGACATGAGCTTTGTCGGCGCCGAAGGGCTTTAAGGTAATGCCGATCCAATTACTTAATGAAGAAACGGTCGTGCTTCGCGGCAATCTCCGTACCTGGTGGGACCTCGCCGCTGTTATTTATGTGATCGTGAAGGATCGCCTTCTCGATGGACTCGTGCGGCTGCAACTCATTCCCATACTCGACGATCCATGCCGCCAGGCGAACAGCATCTTCCCCACGAGCCCGGACACGTACCGTGTAGGCCGCTGGTAGATTGGTCTTACACCAATTAATGAGCATCTGTGGCTCTGTAATGACGGTCTTTGGGCGGATCGCTCGAAAGCCCATTTGTCCTGCGGGGAGATTGATTGAGCGTCGACGTCTTCCGCGCGCGAGCAACATTGTGCGCAACCAAACCTCCATTTGTGAACCATAGCGGCTCATCAGGAATTGTTCCTCTCGCTTTGTGCGTCGGAGTTCCCGAGCAGCCCATTGGAGAACATGCTCAGCGTATGAACGCGATTCCCTAACCTTTCGCACTAGCCAGTTGGCGCTCCTCTCGTCGGTGATTACGAAGCCTGCCGGTAGGCATTTCTCAAAATCTTCTAGGTCGGAGAAGCTATCTTCACTCGGACCATTCATAAAGGATCCTTTCTGCTGGAAAGGTATTCCAGCGATAAAAAATGGGTTAAAGCGAATGCTTGCGCCGAATGCAGCGCGACTAGAACTGGGGGCGTACTAATTTATGGGAGATGCGGCGGAGTCTTTTATCCAGGCTGTTTCGGTGCACGAGCCAAAGGAAGCGGTTGCATTTTGGGGTATAGTGATTTACGAATCCCGGCCCGCGCACGGCACTTCATGCTGCGCCTGATGGCATGTAACGAGAAGCCAATCGACTTTGCAGCGACCTCGATAATCGTCGGTTCCGTAGTAGCTCTCCTAAGCCGGAAATCCTTGCTGAAACGAGCGTTACGATTTCTATAGATTACAGGATCTCATGTTTCAAGGGTTTAGTGCGGGTTTAGTACGGAAATGGCGTATCGAATATATCGTTCATTGTAATCTCGATTACCGCTATTGGCGTCCTACCCAGAAGCATCTTGCCCTCTTACACTGTCGCCCGTCGTGGGAGTTGCGGTCGCCCAAGCCCTTGTGAATTCGCTATCGAAGTGACATAAAAGCATCTCAATAAACCGACCGTGGTATACACCATATACTCTGGTTGATATGGCTTTTGTTCGTGGCGGGATGATATTGAATACGATCCGATCATCTTTGACCTCTGGGCGCAGCCAAGCCCGTCCCTTCCACTGATCAGCGGTATGCGTAAAGGAACCTCTGAATAACCTCTG
>PMAK01000029.1 GCA_003153655.1 Phycisphaerales bacterium | reverse complement strand
ATCCTGCATGTGCTCTATACCGAGCCGGATCAATACAAGAATCTGGCGACGGTGCGGGCACGGTTGCTGGATTTCAAGCGGACGGCCCTGGCGATGATCCGCACCCCGCACCGGTTCAATCCGCAGACGGGAGCGCCCGAAGTTCATCCGGAAGTGGCGCNNAGTTCCAGTCCAGCGTGTGCGGAACGGCGGCGGCATATCTCACGCTTTGGGCGGACGACATCATTGCCCGCAATACTGCTACCAGCGATTTTCGACTCAGCGACTTGGTTTGCGCGGATCGTCCCATGACGCTCTACCTCCAGCCGCCACCATCGGACGCACCCCGTTTGCGCCCGCTGGTCCGGCTGATGATCAATCAGACCTGCCGGGCGCTGATGGAATATCTGGACCGCGATAGCGCCGGCCGACCGAAGAACCATCGGCTGCTGCTGTCGCTGGATGAGTTTCCGACGCTCGGACGATTGGACTTTTTCACGACGAACCTGCGCCAGATGGCCGGGTACGGAATCAAGGCGCACCTGATCGTCCAATCGTTCAACGACATCATCGAGCAGTACGGGATGAACAATACGATCCTGGACAATTGCCACATCCTGAGCACCTTCGCCGCAGCCGATACCGTCACATGCCAGCGCATCAGCCAGATGGTCGGCACCGTGACCGAGTACCGGGAAAGTTATTCGCAAGCCGCACGGAACCTTGGCGCCAGAACCATCAGCCACAGCGAGCAGGTGCGGCCGCTCCTGTCGCCCGGAGACATTCGGGAATTGCCGGTGGACGATCAACTCATGTTTGTGACCGGCTACAAGCCGATGCGCGTGAAGAAGGTGCGATATTTCAGCGATCCGATCTTCGTGAAACGGGTTCTGCCAGCGCCCGATCAATCAACGTATCTGAACGTGCCCGCCAAACCCAAAATCGACTGGCTGCACGAGCGGTCCAAGGGGCCGGAATTGGCGTCGCCCACACCGAGTCACAACAGCTTATCGGCCAGCGGCGGTCCCTCAGCGGAATCTGACGAGGATACGGAACAAGACGCGGCGGATCAGGGCCTACATTCTGAAAGTGAATACACGTGAGCGAACGCAAGACACAACTTTCGGTTTTTTTAGAGCAACAAGTGTTGCTGGCCGCCAGGCAACGCGCCAAGGAAATGAAGCTCTCGATGTCGGCGGTTGTGGCCGATGCCACCAAGGAATCGCTGTTGTCCGCTTATCGGAGCGAGCGCGAACAGGAAATCCTCAAAGCGGTTGATCGAAACTTTCATGCGCTCCGCCGGCTGGACCAGCGGTTGGTGCTGGAGATTCAGATCCTCAAGGAGATGGTCGGGCTGGGGATGCGCTCCTTTTTCAATCACACCACTCCGATTCCAGACGCCACCAAGACAGCCGCAATCCTCAGTGGGAAGCAGCGATTTCACGGCTACCTGGACATGCTGGCCAAGAATTTGCGCAAAGGCGAATCGATCCTCAGTGATCTTCCGTTACCAGAATTTGAACCACCGAAGGAATCAATGCTGCCGCTGCAAAAAGGGGATGTAGTCCAAGAGGCGGCCCCGACCAATCACACTCATGGCGCAGCTAAGGCCAAAGAGCGTGCATCAAAACAAACCGCGCCAGCGGGCGAGCCGAACGGCGCTCGTGAATGGGCGTTGTTCGAGCCAAGTGGAGAGAAGTAATTCAGAAACAAAGGAAATCAATCATGGCTGCTACCGCAAATTCCGTTCATCATCGACAACAAGAAAGCCTCTACCACGCCTTGGGGCCACTGATCGCCGAGGCGCTGAGCCGTCCCGATGTTGTGGAGATCATGGCCAACCCCGATGGAAGTCTATGGGTGGATCGAGCCGTCGTCGGACGCGAAAGAGTGGGCCGAATCGAGCAGGCGGCTGCCGAAACCACTATACGGTTGTTGGCAAGCCACATGGGCGAGACGGTTACACCGGATCGTCCTGCCGTCGCCGGCGTTCTGCCGCGCAGTGGAGAACGGTTCCAAGGACTATTACCGCCTTTGGCCGAACGGCCCGTATTCACCATTCGCAAGCGCGCTTCGATTGTTTTCACGCTCGATGATTATGTTGCCAAGGGAATCCTACCGGCGGCCGGTGCCGAGGTCATCCGCCGTGCCGTTGTAGACCGGAAAAACATTCTTGTGGCAGGTGGCACCGGGTCGGGCAAGACCACGCTGGTCAATGCGATACTGGCCGAGCCGCCGTTCAAGAACGATCGCATCGTCCTCATTGAGGACACGAAGGAGCTTCAATGCCCCGCGGACGACAAGGTTGAGCTGCTGACCAAGAACACCGAGCCGCGAGTCACGATGACGGACTTGCTCCGCATGACACTCCGCCTGCGTCCTGATCGAATCATCATCGGTGAGGTGCGCGGGCCGGAGGCGCTTGCAATGCTGAAGGCATGGAATACCGGTCATCCCGGCGGCGTGGCCACGATTCACGCGAACTCAGCCACGGACGCGCTGCGACGCATCGAAGACCTGGTGGGCGAAGCCTCGCAGGTCATACCCCACCGATCGATCGCGTCGGCCATTAATCTGGTGATCTTTGTTGAACGAGTCAGCGGAGCGGCGGGCCGAACCGTTCGTCACATTGTGCAAATCGATGGATTTGATGGCGAGAATTATGTAGTGAACGAGACATCCTACGCCGAGAGCGCGATATGTCTGAGAAAATGATCAGCAAAAAAACTTGTCTTGAGTCTCGGAGCGGTACAGGGCTCGAAAATCAGATAGTTCATTGGGAGGTGGTGCGGGATCCGGTGCAATTCCGTCAGAACTGATACACATCGCCACGGCCCCTCGACTTCTAACGCCAGCGTCACAGCCAGGGCCAAACTCCCGCCCATCCAGAACGCGGCGCCAGCAGTATGAATCCGCGATGGACTATCGCCGCGCCAATCACCCTGTGGGTTATTTCATGCGTGCCGATAACTGGACTCTCGTGCGGCCATCCGACCAATATTCCGGAACCGAATTTCGCGCAATCTTTGAACACCATCATGTCCCGGCACATACGCTTTGCCGCAGGCTGGCGGGCACCGCACGATGTCGATCCCGCCAGCCAATGCGTATCGATCACTCGGCCAAAGCCCCTTCCAATTCGGGCAGCGCTTTGGCCTCCGGATCTGTGAGAGGGAGTTGGAGATGCCTTTTGAGATACGCTTTGGTCGCCGCCCGCGCCTGGCGGTTGGAGACTACTGAGCCTGCCACGATGCAGACATTCTCCCAGTCGCGGTTGCTCTTTTTCCAATCGACGTGGCCCAACTCGGCCACCTTCGCTTTCCAATCTGACGGATGCTCACGCATCAGTTCCGCGCCGATAGAGCCGATTGCGCGCAAGATGGTCGAATGGCTGGAGAGGTTACTTTGACGCAATTCCATGGCTTTCAGGTCACCGATCTTCACCTTGCCCCAAGCTGGCATTGCTTTGGAGACTTCCTTCCAGAACTCCACCGCCGTCGCAACCATCTCATGCTGAGTTGCCTCTTCCTCCCGGTCCCGCAGCAATTCCTGGTTGGCGTCGTAGAGGGCTGCAAGACTGAACAAATGGCGGCTGCGCACAGGTAGGCTCACAGCATCTTTATCCACTTGATCTTTAAACACTGGCACTCTTTCGCAGACCTCCAGCGTCACAGTGCTCATCGGATCGCGCTTATCGAACAGTATATCCAGCGACTTGCTGGTTTTCGCCACGAACCGATTCAGATCGCTGAACATCTGCTGTACCCGGCTCCGGCTTTCATACGGAAACAACAACACGCTGATGCTTTCTTCTGCGAGCGCTGCGTTCATTTTGATAGCTTGTGCGATGGCGGCACATCGATGCTGACCGTCGTTGATGACGAAGCTGGCCGTGTCAAAATCCATCTCCAGCGTCCCGATTGAGCCGTCTTTGCCGTCAGCGGGCTTGAACGTCACATCACACTTATACGATGCGGTTATGGAAGCGAAGAGATACCCATCCTCATTTTCGGTGATGTACCGAGCGATCTGGGGCACGCGCTTCTGATTCAGCACTCGCTGCTCGCGATCTTCGGGTGTTGCATCTGCCCAGTCACGGAACGTGAACATCTTGGGAATTGTGCTCAGCTTCATCAGGCTGGAAAAGTATTGCCGCTGGCCGATGTAGCCACGCATTGCAGGGAAAGTAACGATCATTCTGGACTCCTTGGGGATTTGATCCCGTGTATGGAGTTCGAGATCGGGAAGCTCCACAGCGAACACCGCCTTTGAAAGCTTGGCCCGGACCGAACTCCGATGTTTATATTGTGATTTCATAATAAACAACCAATCGCTCCAGCGACGCGCCCCGCTGGATCATCTAAGGTTGAGGATCGATTTCTTCCGGGTCTCGACGCTGCATTCCGAAAATGGATGGCAGCCGCGCGAACCGTTGAGCAACTTCAAAGAAATATAACAACTTAGTTTATATAATACAACGAAATTATCGCGGTCGCGCTAATTTTTATAAGACCATTGTCCAAAAGCATATAAGTGACTTTGACCGAAAATACGACGAAAAAATAGTGGTGAATGAATCTTTGCCTGAAGAATACGATTGACGCTGTAGCTGTATTGTGTATTATATGGGCATGGACTTTGACCGCAGGTCTCAGGAAATTATCGAGGGGGCTGAAAAGGCGCTTGCTGCATTAGCTGCCGAGGCGGCGTCTGAGCGAGACTACCCTCGGGCAAGCATGTTGCTGGGCCTGGCGCAGCGGGTTGCCGGGACTTTGCGCCCCGGCGCAGGACCGAAGCAGGATGTTCAGCCATCGTCGGCTACTGGCGCTAGACCGGCGGCGGTTTCCGGTTCGCCGATGGCCAAAAAACCGTCGGCAACTGCAAAGACCACTGAATACCCGCGATTTAAGCGAGAAGATGACACCTTGATAAAAGTCGGCTGGTCAAAGTCGGACCGATCAACTTATGAACATCGCAGTCCGCGAGCTATTTTGGATCGGCTAGTGACGCGCATTGTTGAAGTCGGATCATCTGGCGAACGTTTCACCACTGAAGAGATTTTGCCGCTTCTCGACGAACGGAACGCTGAACTGCCCAGCTATCAGGCATATCTATGTCTTGCCTGGCTTGTCATCGCGGGGCTGCTCGAGCGCCACGGTCGGCAGGGTTACACAGTTTCCGTGGCTGGCGATTTACAGCACGCAGTTGAAGCCCAATGGGAGCAGTTGCCCCATCGATAGATTTACGCGGACGAGAAATATTCATTTGTTGGTGATTCTGTTCGCCGTTCATTAAACTTGTCAGGAAAGGCGGGAGCGCCCCATGTCAGAATCCAAATCGTCGCGAACCGGGCCATTCATCATCGACAATAGCGGCGACGATCGAAAGGTCGTCCATCATCTCCGCGATTGGTGTGTGCCTGGTACGCAAATCGATGTCGCCACCGGCACCTTTGAAATCGGCGGCCTTCTGTCACTCCGGGATGAATGGCCCCGCACCAAAAACATCCGTATTCTGATGGGGACAGATGTCTCGCTTCGAACCAAGGCCGCATTCGAACAGGCGCTCAAACAGATAACCCAGACCCTCAACGAGAGTCTTGAAGTTCAAAAACGTCGCGATGACTTTCTTGATGGCGTTGACGCGGTAGTCGAATCCCTGAAATCCAAAAAGATCGCCTGCCGTGTATATACTCAAGACAAATTCCACGCCAAGGCCTATATCGCCCGCAATACCGGCCAGACCCTTGCGATGGCTGGTTCATCCAACTTCACGGTTCCTGGCCTGACAGAAAACATTGAACTGAATACGACGCACGCCGGCGCGAATGCCGTGGAATTGGCCAAATGGTTCGATCGGCACTGGGATCTCGGCGTAGATGTCACCTCAGAGATCCTACAAACTGTCGAACGGCACGTTCGCCTGTATACCCCATTCGATGTTTACGCCAAATCACTTCAGGAACTGTTCATCGATGCAACCATTGGTGATCAAAAGTGGGAGCAATCACAATCTCGGATGTTTAGTGTCCTGGACGGGTATCAGTACGAAGGTTACCGCAATCTGATCAAAATCGCAGATACCTTCGACGGCGCACTTCTCTGCGATGGAGTAGGCCTTGGCAAAACCTTTGTCGGCTTGATGCTCATCGAACGGCTGATCGTTCACGAAAAAAAGAATGTGATCCTTCTCGCCCCAAAGGGAGCTGTGGAGTCGGTCTGGAAGCCCAATCTGAAAAAGTATCTGCGCCGACTCAGCGGGAATAGTTTCAGCAACCTTTTTGTCGCCGCACATACGGATTTGGGATTATTCAAGACCCGTGAAGATTTTGAAGACGCAAAAGAACGCGCCCATGTCATCATTATTGATGAAGCTCACCACTTCCGAAACCCGGGCGCTGCTGGCACAGGGGTCGGATTCTTAGAAGCTCCGAAAAAGGCGCAGGAGCCTGGCCTGTTCGCCCGCACCGGCCGATCTCGCTACCGCGAACTGTTCGATCTGGTCCCGTCTTCAAGCGGTGCGCACAAGCAGGTCTTCATGCTGACCGCCACGCCAATCAACAACTCTTTCCACGATCTGCGCCACATGATCGAGATTTTCACGCAGAAAAAGGAGGATCACTTTGCGCGCCGGCTCGGCATCCATTCGGTCACCGCACACTTCAAGCGAATGGAAGCCCGGCTCGACGGCGCTTCCACCGGCAATGCGCCGACATTGGTCGATAACGAAGACGCCAAAGCGATTATGGCGGCAGACCCGCTTGTTAGTGCCCTGGTCGTGCAGCGCAGCCGGGCGTTCGTCAAGCAAAAGCAGCAGGATGCCGGAGCGCCCGTAACAATGTTCCCGCCCCGCGACCCGCCCCAGCGGGCCGACTACTCTCTCCGAACTGTTTATGGCAGGCTTCTGGGAATTCTGGAACGCGCCTTCGACAAGGAAGAGCCACTGTTTACCCTACCGATGTATTACCCCTTGTTCTATTACAAGGGATCATCCAAGGAAATCGATCCCGGCGACGAAAACCGACAGAAGGCGGTCGTCGCGCTCATCCGCACATCCTTCCTCAAACGGTTTGAAAGTTCTGTTGAGGCATTCCGCAACTCCTGCGATCGTCTATTTGTGAAGTTGCTCGGATGGGCAACAACCAACTCTGAAACTGACGAAGAAAAGGCAGCGATTGCAGGCTGGCGTCACACCCACGTCAAGCTGGTTGAAGCAATCAAGGCTCGCCACCCGGACCTGTTCCGTGATGGCATCGAAGATGCCGACGACGATGAAGCTGATGATGATGTGGAGGAAGATGAATTTGCCCAGTCCTACCCTCGACTTGCCCGCGATGAATATAGGGTTGGCGAGATGCTAATGGTCAGCATCGCTGATCTAGATCAACTGGTCGAATTCTATTCCGAGCTCGACAAATTCGACCATCGCAACGACGACAAGCTCAAAAAGCTGTTGAAGATGCTCAAGGACGATCCTGCGCTGGCCAACGGCAAGCTGCTGATCTTCACCGAGTTTGCCGACACGGCTGATTATCTCCTCGATCGCCTGACGGCAGCGAAAATCAAGGGCGTCGAGCGTATCGACAGCCGTACTGCCGGCGCTGCCCGCCTTTCAACCATTCGCCGATTCAGTCCCTATTACAACAGCTCGGGCACGCAGGAATTGAAGGATGCCGGGGATGAGGAAATCCGTGTGCTCATCAGCACCGACGTTCTCTCCGAAGGTCTGAACCTTCAGGATGCCGCTCGGCTAATCAACTACGACTTGCACTGGAACCCTGTCCGGCTCATGCAGCGCATCGGCCGCGTCGATCGGCGTCGTAACCCTGAAACGGAAGACCGTATTTCTGCCGAGCGGCCCGATGTGGTTCCCTTCCGCGAGAAGATTGTCTTCTACAACTTTCTCCCCCCGGCTGAACTCAATCGCCTTCTCACGCTCTACAACAATTGCTAGGGAAAATTAGCAGATATAACCGTAGCACCAGAGCCGGTCGCCGCGCGGCGGCGAACATCTGCATTTACCCGCAAAAGGGACGGATCACGCTGAATGAAGGAAAGCTGAAGAAACAAGAAAGGGCCGGTGAGGACAACGATCATGACGATGCGGGACCCGCGGCCGATGTGACGGCAGTCGAATAGCGCCTTCTAGGAAATTCAAATGAACAAATCCCACGCAACCGGCAGTGACGAGACAGCGATTATGGCTTTCCTTCATACGATGGTGTTCGATCCCATCTTGTCCTCTTCAGCGGCATCAAAGCCGCTGAAGGCCGGGGTTCGACTCACAATTACCCGGATGACTGCTCTCGACGCCACCGGTATGGTGAAATATTTCTGGGCGGCAGTGGCCGGAACGGAACGAAGCTTGGATTTTGCTGCGGAGATGAAACGTCAGGGATTTAAAAGGTTTGAGGACGAAGTGGTTTTGCTCGAATTTCAGAAGCGGTTTCCGAAACATCATTTTAAACGGTAGTCCAACGAAGGAATTAGCTACGCCACCGGGCTGGTCGTTGTTGCTGGAAACCGCAGAAGTGATTATGGCATACATCGGCTTTCCTTTGCGATCGACCCAAGGCTGTTGATTGTGCGATACCGCGATGAAAAAAGAGGAATCCAAATGAACGAGAAAATCTACGATGCCCTAAAGAATGCGGCTGTTCAACATGGTCGCCCGCTCACCTACAGCGACATCGCGCCACTCGCCGAATTAGATATGGGCCGCGCCGACCACCGAAATCAGATCGCCAAAATCCTCGACGAGATATCAACTGAGGAGCACGCTAATGGGCGGCCACTCTTATCGGCGAGNNATTTGCCAGGCGGCGGATTTTTCAAAATGGCTAAGCGATTGGGTGCTTTTAATAAAGGAAGCCAGTCTGACTTTCACGCCGAAGAGCTGACCAATGTCTACGCCTATTGGCGAGGTAAGAAGTAAAAAGCGAATCGGGACGAAGCTATGAGTATCTCTTGGCATTTCAATGAAGCTGGTCCCGGTGATCGGGCACGTGAGTCTCAGGTTGAAAAGTTTTTCAATTCTGATGCGGTCGCGAATCGCGCAAACGCGATTGTGCGCGAAGGCATTCAAAATTCCCTGGACGCTGCAGAGAACGCCCAGGTAGTCCGTGTACGAATCTCTGTGGGTGCTTGGTCTGCAATGAAACGAGCCGATCGCTTGGATAGATACTTGGCTGGTTTTCACGATCACTTTGACGTCCCGACGGTTCGCAACAAGATTGTTGCGCCCCCGCGTCCCGACGAGCCTTTTCGTTATTTGGTATTTGAAGACTTTGGTACGTCCGGTCTAAAGGGTGACACGGCGCAATGGTGGCCCGATGAGCAGGGAGTGGCGAACCCGTTTTTCAATTATTTCCGTGCTGAGGGGATATCCGACAAGACTGATGGATCTCGTGGACGGCACGGTGTGGGCCGGTTGGTTTTCATGTTTGCGAGCCGCATTCGATCGATCTTCGGACTGACGCGGCGAGGTGACGGGGACGAACTGTTGATGGGCACGTCCGTGTTACGCAACCATTGGCTAAACCAAAAGCCATTTCTTCCGGATGGTTGGTTCGGTATTCGTAGCGCTGAAGATCCACGCCTGACACTGCCTGTGCAAAGCGATTCTGGTTTTCTCGCAGAATTCAAAACCGATTTCGGAATCTCACGAGGCGATCAGAATGGATTGTCGGTAGTGGTTCCGTGGCTGAACGATGACGTGACGGTGCCCGAGATTGTAAAGGCCGTGCTGATTGGTTATTTCCACCCCATTCTTCGAAGAAAGTTAACGGTGGAGGTTGTTGATGAAACGGGCAGTCTGCTTGTCATCGACGCTGACACGATCAAAACGGTGATCGACATGCAGCCGACGGAGCTGGCGGCGGCATTAAAACCCGTGCTTTCGTTGGCTGAAGCGAGCCTGAATCAAAGCGAGCGATTAATGCTGGCACCACCCACTGCGGCCAATGCGCCGAAGTGGTCAAAGGACTGTGTGCCAGAAGACGTTCGCGAGCAGATTCATTCCAAGTTGGAGGCCGGCGCCCTTGCGGCTCTGCGCGTACCCATGCAGTGCCGGCAGAAAGGTAAACCGGCTATCGATTGCCAATTCGATATCTTTCTGCAGCGCGATTCATCGGTCACTGATGGGCAGATCATTTATATCCGTGAAGGTATCATCATCACCGATGTGCGTCCGCGTCGAACCAGTGGCATTCGTGCCCTGGTGGTCATTGATGAAGGGCCGTTGGCTAGTTTCCTGGGGGATTCGGAGAATCCATCACACACACGGTGGGAAAAAGAGTCGGTCAGAGACAAGTATGTTTACGCGCCGGCTCACCTGGATTACGTCGTGCAGAGCGTGCCGACGATCTTGTCCATCATTAGCGAGCAGCAGAAAAGGCCGGATACGTCTTTGCTTTTGGATCTGTTCTCGCTGCCCACCGAACTTGAAACCGGATCAAAAACGAAACAAAAGCAGCACAAAAAGAAAGACGGCGGCGAGACGGAAACTGAGGAAATCGATATTCCGGTGATTCCACGTAGATTCATCGTGGACAAAATCGCGCATGGTTTTGCCATTCGCAGTGGAGATCCCGAAGCTCAGCGACCGCTCATCTTGGCCATTAAAGTTGCCTACGGTGTGCGGCGGGGTAGCCCGTTTACGAAATACAATGCGGCTGATTTCCGATTGGGCCTTGGCGGAATTGAATGCAAATTTCGCGGGGCCCAACTTTCTGATTTCGCTGACAATTGGATGCGTGTTGAGGTCACGGAAGATAATTTCGAAATCACTGTGACTGGATTCGACACGGATAACCGTGATTTGCACGTCGATGTAAGAATCAGAGATACGGAGGTGGCTGATGCCACGGCGCTTTAATTATACAGGTCGCAAGAAGATCAATCGCGAGGACGCGTTGGTCCGCATTGAAAGGCGCGAGGGCGGGATCACTTTCGATGTCGATCTTCGGCTGACTGACTACAAGTTGGATAAGGTGACGCCGGCGCCACGCGTTTACGTAGAAGCTTATCGCGGTGCTTCGACGGTGTGGAAACGCTTTGACTTTGGCCGAATCGGAATGATTCAGCCCCCCGAAGACCGTTCGCTGAACGAGTTCGGCGTGCCGGAAGGAATTTTATTCCGGGTTAAAATCTCCGCTGGAGAGGGAGAGATCGCAGGCCGGTTATTGGCCGAAGCGGACAAGATCCGCCCCAGATTGCCGGATGAACAGGAGCAATATGGGGAGCCATTGATTCAGCATATGGCTGCCGACGATATCGGGGATGAAGTCTGGCGAGTTGATTTCACAGGGGAGATGCCGCTGCTGAAGATTAACAGCCGTGTTCCCATGGGTGTTGACCAATTCTTGATTGACACGCAGCACCGGGCGGTTTTTGCACCTGCCGTTATGCGGCAAGTGCTCACTCGCATCCTAGTAATTGAACGGGATACCGGTGATGAAGACGACGATTCCGATTGGCGCCAGAGGTGGACACGATTTGCCTCCCAATTGGTGACCAGCGAGTATCCGGGCACAGTTGAGGATGATAACGGAAATCTGACAACGATAGAGGAGTGGATCGACGGTGCCGTTGAAGCGTTTGTAAATCGTACCGGTCTCTTCACGATTTTTAGCCGGCCTGTCACGTGGGGAGGAAATTCATGAAGATTCGGAGATTTACCGCAGAGGGGCTGTCGCAGTTTGCCGCCTACTTGGGAAATTTGAGAGTTGATCCTCGGCTCGATCCCCCGTTTCATTTACTCACTGACGCGAATACGTCGGAAGCAGTCGAAACTGAGATAGAACTGGACAACAAGCCGTTTGCAGCCCGATTCGACGCGGCAGCTTACTTCAGCGAGAAACTTGCGGCGAGCGGTATCCAAAATCTTGATCGCGACGTCGGATTATGGGCATGGCTGACGCTCTCATACTTCGATCAGCTTTGCCCTGCTGCGAAAGGAGGTGCTCGGAAGGTTGGAGAGATCGCGCGATATATCCCTTTGATTGAGACAAGCCGACGCTATTATCGCCACATGCTGATGGGACCGGTGATNNGATCGTCCCAATCGGCTGTTGGCATTGCTCTCGAATCCGATGAGTGTCGCAACTTCAGAGACTTACCGGCTGTTCATCGAAAACCCAACCCTTATCTCATGTCGTGCTGTGGTCGAGGTCGCGACGTGGCTCTACTACGACTCCGCGCGCGGCAAGTTGAAACGCGGTGCAGGCAGTAAGGACGCAGGAGGGTGTCGCAGGCTCGTCGAATACCTGCAACAAATTGATTGCACATACGATCTGCCAATCATGAGCATCGATAGACTGAGAGGCATGCTGCCACAAGAGTTTCGGCGATTTGTTCCGAAGCAGCTTGCCCTCCATGGGTAGATAATGGGTCATCGCCGTCGGTCCGGCGACGGGAGAATGCACAGCAGATGCGGCCGAGGAGATTGTCTTAACGGCATGGACGTTACGCCCGCCTTCGAGCTTCAAATGGGCCAATCGCGGCTAATTGCTAATTGCGGGGCGATGGCACGAACAGCTTCGGAGCCGCAACCTCTATTAAAACCGTAACTGTCAGACGGTTGCCTCCAAGGACGCGGTATCAACAAGCTTCTGGAACTCAGCAAGGATGTCCGCGTATCGTTGCGAGAGAAATCGTACCACGCCGCCGTTGTCCATCAGTTTCCGGAGGTAAGCCACGGCCAGCACCAAGTTGAGCACGTTGCGACCGTGCCCTTGTTCGATCATCTTGAAGTCGCGACCGAGTAAGTCGAGTTCCTTTTCCATCCGCGCCATGTCTTCCGGCTTAATGCCTTTGACTTCCTTCGCCTTCTCAGGATCGGAAAGCTGTTCTTGCGAGGTCGCGGCAAAAAGACATTTTGCATACGACGCGGTGAAATTCGCTGACGCCAGCATCAGTTCCGCCATTTCAATCTGGCGCATCGGCTTCACCTTTCGCATTTCCCGGATGGTTCCGGGCGAGGCATCCTTCTCCTTTAGCAACGCCACGGCTTCCGGGCATATCCCGGTTAAGAGGTCGCGTTTTTGCCGGATTCTCGCCACATCGATGTCCAGTGTCGCTGCGATTCGCTCTTCGGAAACGCCTAGCTCGATCGCTCGCATGATCATGAAATGTTCCTGAATCGGCGTCACCCGGCTCACCTTGTGATTGTACGTGTATGCCTCGTCTTCGGTGCTGACCAGGCAGAACACGTCCGGTTTGCCAAGACGTTTCAGCGCATTGAGTCTCAGGTGTCCGTCGAGGAGCAGGTACATACCCTTTTGAGATTTGTGCGGATAGACGATGAGCGGCTCTATCACGCCGATTTCCGCGATCGATTTCACGATCCGAGCGAAGGTCGGGCTCTTTTTCGGGTCCGACTCAACACTTTTCAGCGGAAGGATGCGATCTAACGTCAGCCGAATGCCGTTCACATCAAATGCAACGCGCACGTCGCGAGATTCGCTCATGACTGTTCTCCTTTGATTTGTTCTGCGATGTATTGCGGCAGGGAATCCAAGGCTTCCGCGCGCAGCAACGTAATGAAGCCCTCATCCTGAAAAAGCGATTTGAGGGCCGAGACGACAAACAATAATCGCGTCTCGCATACCTTCGCCTTATGCACGACGAGCCGCTGACGTGATGTTTCCAGTTGGTATGCCTTCATCACCTTGTCCGCCGACATTTCGCCGCCGTTGTGGCGGCCGTTGCGCATGTCCTTCCCGCGGGCACGCCGCAAGTCAATCAGCCGGCGCGCCTTGAGCAACGCCTTCCCGCGAAGATGCTTGCTTTCATAGGCCTCAGTGAGTGCCCGCTGCACCGCGTCGTCATCGGAACAGGCAATGGTAATGGCAATACTGATCGGGATTTGCCCGCGTTCGACAGCGCGAAGAAGGCCGTCTTCGCCCTTGTTCAACAGTCGAACAATGCCACGCACATAGGTGACATCCAGATTCGTTCTTCGGGCAATTTCCGCGAAGTCCGCGCCGCGTTCTTTCATCGCCGCGATCTCTTTGGCCAGCTCCATCGTCGTGTTTCGTTTGCGCGCGAGGTTTTCCACGAGGCTCATCAGCAGCAGTTCCTCGCGCGTCACGTCCAACACGATGGCTGCTACAACCTTCGAGCCGTTGGCGCGGCATGCTTCCAGTCGGCCCTGGCCACAAACCAAGTCGTACAAAAACGGGCCACTCTGAGTTGCACGCCGGGCCAGTGTAATCGGTCGCTTGAGTCCGAGCTTGGCGATGTTGTCGATGATCTGGCGAAATTTCGCCTGCCCGCGCGACCGTGGATTCACCACATTGATCTGGTCAATGGAAATCATTTCCACTTTGTCGTTGTTGCGGGATGTCATGCGGCCACCTCGATCCGGGTGCGGGCCGCCATTTCGATGAAATAATCGAGCGTCTCGAAACGGTACGTTTCGATCGGCGCCGCGTTGAATTCGTGTAGGCGAAGGTCCGGCGTGGAGATGTCCATGAACGGCAGCAGAAAGAAGTCGCTTGGCCGCTGATTCTCTTCGTCCATTCGCACGGCGATGGTCACATCAGGCGGACGCTCCTGGTCGAGTTGAATCTGCCACCGCAATCGTCCGGCCGGCGTGGGTTTGCAACGTCCCAGGACAATGCAGGCCGTGAACTCCCCGTTGATGAGCAGACGATCCGTTTGCTCATCGTGCGATACCGTGGCCCCAATTCCATTGAGTTTGGAAATCGTGTCGCTGAGCAACTCGGGATGGAGGGCTCGCATCTTCCGATTGATTTGGACAAACTCATAGTCCCGTCCCGAATCGAAGCCGACCAGTCGATACGCTTCAATCAGGCTGCCGAAACGGTGCCGGTAGCCCGCACTAGTCGGCATTCCGTCGGCGTCGTCGATCATTCCCGCAGACAGCTCGCCTTTCTGTCCCAAGAGCTGCCGCAACTTAGCGATCATCTCATCATTGCTGTAGGTTCGCGCCCGTTCCTGAATGATTCCCCGCGCCACGAAAAACGATTCGGGATCGACCACCGCCTTGAAAACGCCGTCGGCGCGCACCCACATGTCCGGTGTATTGCGAACGCGTTTCTTTTTCAGCTTGAATGAGATGTGGTTGTAGACGTTGTTTCCGATGTACTTTTCGTTTGTCAGAATCTGATACACCATGCCACGCGTCCATGGCCGTCCAGTCTCGGTCGGAACGGCTTGGTCCTGTAGCCACTCAGCAATGTCCGCCTCGCGCTTCACCTCGCGCGTGAACTGGCGATAAACTTCGCGAACGATGGCGACTTCGTTGTCAGGTCCCGGCGTCAGGACGACGCGGTCGGTCTGAAGGCTCTTGTGCTCCCCGCGTTTGAGTACACCTTTCGGTGTTCCGGATTGGTCCAATAGCATACGCCGCAGACCAAAGCCCGCCGTTCCGCCCTGGCGAAAGCCGAGTTCGATCAGCTTGCACTGACCTTTGAAGACTTTTGCCGAAAGCTCCCGGCTGTACTCGCCGGCCATCGCGCGCTTCACGCCTTTGATGATCGTTGAAACCGGGCTGCCATCATTTTCGAACTGCTCAGCGCAGTAGTAAACGTGAATACCCGCTCGCTTGCAGATGTATTCGTAATAGGCGCTTTCNNAGCGAGTTGCGCCCTTCGATCCGCAATCCGCTCTTGCCGTCGTCCGCATAAGTCCGAACGATTTCAAATCCGCGGCGTGCTGCGTACTCGTGAATGATGTCGCCCTGATTTTCCGTCGAATACTTCTGGTGTTCGGTGGACATGCGAACGTATTGAGCCGCAAGAATTTTTGGCGCACATGGTTCAGGCGTCTCAGAATGGGGATCGGTTTGCAAGCTGTATCTCCGGTCGCTTCATAGGGCTTCTCGCGTGATGAACAGACATTCACGGTCAAGCACATCGGGAACAAGCGGAATTATGAGGGGTGCTTGTGCCATTTCAGGGTGCATTCCCGTGCAATTATTGTGCAAAATGATCAATCAACTTTATGGAGGGCCAGCGCATAGCCACCTCCTTGGCAACGTATGCTCTGCGCCAAATCGATCATCCCAGCGCTTTCTAGGCTGCGCTTCAAGCGACGAATAGTGCTTCGGACGGTGTTATGCGACTTTCTCGCGCCCTGCCAGACATCTTGGAGTAAGCTTTCGTGGCAAACGAAGCAATTGGGCCGGCGGCAAAGGCGATCAAGCAGACGCAGCGGGATCGTGGCTCCCAGACTGCAAGTTGAACCGTTCCAGCGGACCGAGAAGGTCCCATGATCAATGTATGGAAATGCAGCATGTTTTCGGCGGCTGAAATGACCATTGTGGTTCCCCTTCGATAGTCCTGATTGCAGGACAGAAGCGGCTTCTTTAATAATTCCCTCAGTTCTGGCCTGCATGGCGACGGCCTGTTCCAGCAACCGCATTGCACGCTCGACACTAGTTCTTTCCATAGCATTCACTCCGGACACAATTGGTCCGGGTGATGCTATGGAGGGAGACTTCGGCAGATGTCAACGCCGGGAACTCGTCACCGCTTGAATATCTCACATCTCGTCGAACTCAACGTCGGATATCCAGAATAGATGGCGGTGAATTGCCGTCGGGGCGAACCAAAGCGTAGCCGGTCAGGATGCTAATTTTCCGCGCTTGCATCTGCCAATCGCTGCTTTGTGATCCATGTATGTGCTTCGTCCGCCGCTTTGGCCAGAAGCAAAAGATCATCGGTTCCGAAACTGGCGCTCTCTTTCCATGCGTTTTCGCCGTCCTTATAAGAACGACTGAATGTAACGCAATAAAGTGGCCGGCTGGCGTTGCCGTTGTCCACCATGTTGCGCCAGACTGCGGCACGGACAGAGCCATAACGGATGGTTTGAACCGGACGATTTGCCGTCTTCTCGGTTTTGTTCGCGTTGTTCATTGATTGCGCCATACTAAACCTCCAGTTTGAGTGTCTGCATTCAGGTCATTGCGGCCGCAAGAGAATTCAGTTCTTCCGCCGTTCCGCACACAATGCGCTCGCACACGGGCACGAATTCGGCCACGCCGAATTGTTTGAGGAATCCGATGCGCGGCT
>PMAK01000128.1 GCA_003153655.1 Phycisphaerales bacterium | reverse complement strand
AGGGGTTTTTCAGAGGCTCCTAAAGTCTCCGTCCTGATCATATGACCAAGTCTCGATTTTGCGCTGATCGATCGCCATCATTATGGCGGTGAGCAAGGCACGGGGTTTCTCGGTCAAGACGACGACGGCCATCAGTCCACCTTCTTAGCTTCGGAACTATCCGATTCGTTCAACTCATTTGATGCAGCCTCTGCCGTCTTCACAGGGCTTGAATCTTTCTCATTTGTGTCACCAAGTCTTTTTGGCGAATTGTCCTTCGACGTCCCAGGATTCACCGTTGCGACTGCAGTGCCAGCGCCCTTTGCCTCCTCAGTCGCCTCGCGAAGCTTCTTGACGTCCTCAATCCCTTCAGATTGATCTGGAACCTGGAGATATTTTGGTGCATTTGCGAGAAAATCCTCTTGTGTGTACATCAAAAAGCGTTTACCTGAGGCCGATTCGATGTCATGTATCAGCAAGAAATGCGGTCCAACGTTTTTTTCGTTTTGGCCGAGTCTCGCAGTTCGCCACCAGTTAGTTCTTTCGTCGCCCGTTACGAAGATCAGCGGTTTTTTAGCTTCTCCGGCACGTCTAACTATCTGAAACCAAACGCGGCCATCACCTCTGTGCGGGTTAGACGCGGGCGGCGGAACCGCCTTTCCACCAGAGTTCATCAGGCAGGGCGGCAGGTTCTGCTGGACTCGTTCGTCCACCTTTGCGTTTAGAGCATCGTTATCTGCTTTGCTGTATGGTTCTTCCGTACAATCACCAAAAATATCATCCAATTCAGGCAGGATCGGATCCGCTGACTTTAAGAAATTGATCTCGTTTTGGTTCTGTGATGCCATCACTGCGGCGATCTGCTCGTCAGCAACCGTCTTTAGCGCCTCGGCGATCTCCGCTACCCGAGCAAACCGTCATGCTCTGGCTCGGCCACCGCGACTCAAAAATGATTCGTCGTTATTACCACCTGAATGACGATGAAGCGCAACGGCAAATGAGCAAATTGAAATCCGTGGGCGGCGCCGGCGCTGCGTAGCGTCGGCACAAGCTCACATTAGTGGAGGTCTTCGAGTCCGAGATGATTGACGAAGTGAGACCAATGGCACGTGAAAACATCCCCCATGCCGGTCCAGTGATCGAGGAAAAAACGTCCAATCCTGAGTCGATTGACACAGTTTTGACACACTACACTGTGTCAATCGAACCGGCGACCGTAAAAAATGAATCTGACAGGTCTTACAGACGTGTCAAAATTCAAACGGAGAGGGGGAGATTCAGAGAGCGCTCGGCCTTAACCTTCTGCCACCAAACGAGTTTCGCCTGTAACCAACGAAACTTCAAGGATTAGTAGTTGTTCAATCTTGGACAGCGTTGGACAGGGATTCTCATTTGCGGTCGGGTTGATTGGCACACTGCGTCAATCGCTTCTACTCGATGACCTCTCGAATTGAGAGGTTCCAACATGTTAGAGGTAAATGGCAGTAAAACTAGTCCGTGTGATATCCAAGGTGACCTTCCGAAGGACGTAACTGGACTAACCAGTGCAGACGAGGGTGCTTGGCAGAATGAATTGAATCGGCGATTGGGGTGGATGGCGCGAAGGGGCCTACCCGAGCGCGGAGATCTCTTCAAACTTACGGAAGTGTATCTTGAGACACAGCGACGCCTCTGGCCCAAACTTGTAGAGGCGCGGTTGCTTCCCGAACCGGGCCAGGAACAAACCGTACGTTCGGCAGACCACTTCACACGACGATTCGTTGACCGGATCGCTCAGCCCTTCGCTTCGGCGCCGGTACCTAAGCTTTGGGATGCACTTGGTACCTCTTACGTGCGGTATTCGAGTTCCCACCAAAACCCTCGTTCCCTCGATGACCAATTGGTCATTCAACTCAATCGCGCTCGGACCGAAAACATTTTCATTCCCTGGGAATACGTCTTTGGCGATGCCGGGGTCAGCGGCAAAGTAAGTAATCGGGCCGGTTATCGCTTGGCCAAGCAAGTTTTGGCGTTGGAGGGACCGGGGGCAGTTGAAATCATATTTATTGACGAAATTGCGCGAGCCACACGCGATGGGATAGAGACTCTTTTGCTAGGCAATCTGGTTCAGAACCTAGGAAAGCGAATGATCGGCTGCTCCGATGGTTTTGACAGTCGAGAAGAATTTTCCAAAATGAAATTGCACTTTTTCGCGATGTTTAATGAGCAATTCCTCACACAACATCGCGCCAAAGTAATGCGTGGCAAACAGGGTGCCCTGCGGCGAGGAACCATACAAGGAAAAACTGCCCTCGGTATCATTGCAGTACCTGCAACTGACGAACGAGGCACACCCTTGAGGACACGCAATGGGGTACAAGCAAATACCTTTGCAATCGACGATAAGACGCGTCCAGTTGTGGACCTGCTGGCTCAGCGTTTTGTGGATGAACGGCGCTCTCTGTACAGCATTGCGAAAGAGTTTAACGGAATACGAGCAGCGAATCGCACAAGCTGGGCTGCCGGTGTCCTAAAAGATATTCTCCAAAACAAAATCTACCTGGGCATCTACATATTTGGTCGGACCCAACATATCGTTGATCCCATTACAGGAAAAATCAAAATCGTTGAGAAACCGCAAAAAGAATGGAAAGTAAAGCGCTATCGCAATATCCAGATCTGGTCGCTGAAAAGATGGAAACAGATCCAAGCTCGAATCAAGGAAACCGAGCATTTGACGACACCGAAGCGCAAATGGAGCCGCAACACTGTTTATCCAACAACTCTCCTCAGCGGCACCATGTTTTGCGGGTATTGCGGCAATGAATTGCGATTGTACAAATCCAACAAGAAAAAAGGTTATAAGCAGTTCTGGTGTTCAAATGGGCGCGAAGGAAAGCATGGATGCAAGCTTTGCAACACAAAAAGCGTCAAAGTCATCGAGGACTCGGTTCTTCGTTATGTTCGAGCCCAAGTTCTGATTCCAGACCGGATTCGAGAACTTGTTGAGACGGTCAATAAGGTTCTATGTGACGAAGCGGCAAAGCCTCGGCTGGACACGAAGGGACTGCAACGCGCGCTCGCTGACCTAAAGCGAAAACGTGAACGTCTGATTGATTTGATCGCGGATAGCGTAAGCCCCGACCTTGTGGCAGCCCGAGGCCGCATCGCCCATCTGGAAAATCAAATTGGGGAGATTTCCCGGCAAATCCGGGAGGCTCAAACTGCCAATGCAGCAAAAGTGCCGCCAGTAGACCTCGACCGGACGCTATCACTCCTCAATGACCTTCGAGGATTACTCAACCAAGACGTCGCGAGCGCCGCGCCAGCCTTGCGTAAGATGCTGGGAAAATTGTGGATACGTCGCGAACAAGACGACCCAAAATGCAAAGGTTGGGTTGCGACCTTTCGGGGGAATCTAATCCCTTTCGTCGCTGATTTCGCGGCGACACGTGCTGATTGTCCAGATTCGTATTCTTGGATGAACCAGAGAAAACATCTCCGTTTAGCTGGTATTGGCGGCAAACCCGAAATTCACGCGGATGCGAAATATTCACTTCCACCTCTGATCGGAACGGCTATATTTGGCAGGTTCAGATTAGAGAAACCAAGTGAACTGATCTGGCAAACCGTTTCGTTTCTTGACTTCATGTTTGAGAGCGGCTCACAGGAGATTGGGGCGCTCTGTCTCGACCTCTTTGACTGCAACTCCAAAAAATATCGAAATTTTATCCTTGCATACCAAATAGATGTTAGGTATTAGTTTGGCTTGACGAGCATTGGTGTCTTGTCCACTTTGCGCGTCCTAAACCGAGACAATCGCATGTTCGCCGATCCCTCGAAATCTACCCATTTCTCCACTGCTCTACCCTCTCGCCAAGCGGCCCCTCCCCTTTCAATCGGCAATTGGCAATCGGCAATGACCCCCACCCCCCCCTCCCCGGAAATGGGGCATTCCGGGGCACAATGGGGCAAATTTCGGCTCGCGGCCCCTTTTTCCACTCTCCACTTTCTACTCTTCTACTCTCTCGCGCAGCGCCTCATCACCTGTTTAAAATGAATTAAACCCATGGAAGCACTAGGCCCAAAAATCCGTAAGCAACGCCGCCGCCTCGGCCTCACCCTCGACGAACTCTCCGGCCGCGCCAGCATTTCCAAACCCTATCTCTCCCTCATCGAGACCGGACGCGTCGCCAATCCACCCAGCGACGAAAAACTACAACGCCTCGAACAAACCCTCGGCTTCGCCACCGGCGAACTCCTCACCCAGGCCCATCTCCAGCGAACCCCACGCGACCTCCGAGCGATGTTGGAAAAAATGCTCAGCCAAAGCCACGCCAACGGCGATGACGGCAAACCCCTCGATCTGGGAGCAGCTTATTTCTCCGGAACACTCCATCGCCTCGCCGATGGACCAAATGGAAAAATCGAACGCCCCGCCGGCAGCCCTGTACCCATCATCAACCGCCCGGCTACCGGATATCCCAACGATTTCACCGATTTGTCTTATCCCCGGCAGGCAGCCCAGGAATATGTCAGTTGCCCCGATATCCCCGACGCCGAAGCCTTCGCCATCCGCGTGCATGGCGACGCCATGACCCCCCGCTATCGCGAGCATGACATCGTGATCTTCGCCCCATCTCTCTCGGCCCGCAGCGGCGACGATTGCTTCATCCACTTCACCACCGGCCGCACCACCTTCAACCGAATCTTCGTCGAAACCGAAGCCGGTAATCACGCCCCGATCATTCGCCTCCAGCCCCGCAATGAAAAACATCGCCCGACGCTGGTGAAGCGAAACCAAATCGCAGGCCTATACCGCGCCGTCTATCGCTATCAGCGCGTAGACATGGAAGAAAAAATTTAAGAGTCGCGGAGACACAGAGATGGACGCAGAGAAGTCAGATACAGAAGTCACAAATTTTAGATTTGATCCCGGCGCGCCGGGGCTCTGCGTCTGTCTCTGCGTCTCCGCAGCCTGTNNCCCGCCATACGAGAAACATCAGGCTTTCGCGAGATCGGAGCAAAATGCCGCCGCAGGGCGCCAGTGATCGCCACCTGAACCCGCGACGCGGTGCGCTGCCGGGCGAATTCGATGAGCTGCAAAAACTCGTCCGTGTTTCGCGACAACTGCAGCGAAAGACACAGGCATTGCGAAGCGAGCGCCGCGGTCGTCTGCTGCGCCCGCGAACGATTGAGCGGAAGGTCCGCCATCGGCCAATATCGCCGAAGCAGCGTTCGCGATTCCGATAGGCTGACAACCCGGCCATGCGATTGGCATCGCCGGCCCGAGGCAACAACGATGACCGCATCACAAGACGAAAGTTCGGCCGTCTGCCACGGATTCGCCGCAAGCAGATCAATCCACGCGGTCTCTCGTCCGATCCGCTTGTTACCCGCCGCCGGCGATTCGACAACGCCCGGCATCCGCCGCATCACGATCTTTCCATGCGGCCGCATCAGCGCCGTCCACCGCTGCCCGATGACGCGATACCCGGCTCGAATCAGCCGCGAGATTTCCGCGGTGATGGAATACGGGCTCACGATCAGCGCGCCCCAGCCGCCGCGCTCGACGGAGATCGCCGGAACCAGTTCGATGCCGCGCAATCGGAGCAATTGCGCGAGTGGCCAGATAACCGCCGCCTCCGCAAGACGAACCGGATCGAGGGTTGGATGAGGAAGAACCCAGCTTTGCCAGCGATTCCTGAGCAGATCGATTTCGCACATTCCCCACCGGTCGTCGAGCATCCAGTTCTTCTCGCCGAGGGAATAGATGTCGATCAGATCATCGCTTTGCCGCTCGCTCGCCGCCGCGGGCGCAAGCGAATGCGTCACCTCCGCCATATCGAACGGGCGAATCTCCCCGCGCGTGGGCGTCATCAGCGGCTGCGATACCGAAGTGAATGGCTTCAGGAGAAACTGAATCTGCTCATCAAGCGCAGGAACTGCGTTGGCCAAATTCACCGCGGCGCCGTGAATCGAAAACCCATATTTTATCGGAACATTCACGGATATCTCCGCCGTCGGCTGACTGGAGATATCGGCACAAGCGAAATGACCACTGCACATTGCTTACGCTTGCAGATCGCTTTGGCTTATGAGGGTAAATCCCTTTCGCATGAGCAACTGTGCCCCGAGGACGGGATCATCCACATAAAGCGCCAGCGCAGGCCCGTGCGGCCCGGTCAGGAACGGATAGACGTAATGAATGTTTATCTCAGCAGCAAGCAGCGCCGAACAGATCGCAATCAGCGGATGAGCGCTTCGCTTGGGAATCTGGACAGCAAGGAGATCGATTTCGCCAAATGGAAATCCCGCCTCGGTGAGCGTCTGCCGCGCGGAATCGGGATTGGCGCACACGAGCCGGACAAGAGCCGAGTCGGCGGATTCCTCGATCGACAAGGCTCGGACGGAATGGTCGCCGGATTCAAGTGCGCTGAGAGAAGCCTGAAGTCGCCCGACGCGGTTCTCGAGAAAAATGGTGAACTGCCGCACGCGCGCCAGATCGAAGCCGGCGCCGTGTTCAGTTTGCGGAGGAAGCACGCTTTCCATGAATGCGAGCTTACTTCCACGCGAGATGGAATTCTAATAAAAAGGAAAGGGGCTCGCCGGTCAGGCGAGCCCCGAATTTCTGATCTGCACTACTCTGATCGAACAACCAACTTATTGATTGTCGTCAGTCGGGAGCAGGACGCTGTCGTTGGCAGTGTACGGAGAGCCAACCAAGTCCTGACCAGTGGTGCCCCAGGTCGGGCCGCCACGGGTGTAGATGTTGTCACGGCTGGTGCCGCAGAACGGGTTGTTCTGGAATTCGACGTGACCGTCGCCATACAACACATTCTGTCCGTCTTTACCGTGATTGTTGCTGTTGCCCTGACGCATGGACGAACCCGAACTGCTCGTGTTCGGCGCCAGGACGTTGTCGTTGCCGCTGTTTCCGGTTGTGCCCGGATTGATATCAGCAGCGACGGCAAACGTGGGCTCCAGGCCCTGGACCATCTTAAAGCCGCTTCCCAAGGCCCCGGTGTCCGGGTAGGGATTAGCATAGCAATAGCTCAGGTTGTTCTGGATGTTGGTGAAGTTGATCTGATTGAGGGCGGTGTTGGTGCCGCCGCCATACTGATCAGCCGTCTGATTCGCGCTCGGGCAAATGAAGACCGACGAGGTGATGTCCTCGGTGCGGATCAGGAGGAACAACGCCTGGGGAACGTTGTTCACCAGGTTGTTATTAACAACCGCGGTGAGAACTGTAGCCCCGGCGGCAAACGGATCAGTTAATCCCGCGGCAAAGGTCGGGAGCACGCTCGCGGCATATCCACCGACACCGATGTTGGTGTTGTTCATCCCCGTCGTCCCACCAATACCAGAATACGCCGTACGCGGATAAGGCCCCTTGTTGTCATTGGAATACAGAAGAATGGCCTGTCCGATCTGACGGAGATTGCTGGCGCACTTGACCCGGTTGGCCGTTTCACGGGCTCGGTTCAAGCTGGGCAGCAGGATCGAGATCAGCAACGCGATGATCCCGATAACGACCAGCAATTCGACGAGGGTGAATCCCCCCGACGGGATTTGCCTCGACGCGACGGGGGCAGAGCCCTTCGTCTTACACATGCGCTTCATATGAAGCTCCTTTCGGAATGCGTCACATTCAGGCACACATCGGAAGCGATCGTACGGATATATAGATATGATTGCCGTATCGTACTCCCTGAGGAGACGACCCCTTCGATCGCGGATGCATCGCTGGAATGTAACATGGAGAAAAACGCGCTGGCGAACGTCGCCGGACGCTTTATACTTATTTGATTCTAGTTCGAAACTCCGCCATGAGTTTGAGCCAAACAAATACAAAAGCTCGATTTAAAGGCGAGCAAATGCAAGTTTAACCCTATCCGCGCACCCGCGTCAAGTAAAATGGGTGGCAATGACGTTGCCAAGCAATTTAATGATAACAACTGACTTTATAGCCGAATACGGTCTGAAATGGTGTGCGTTGCCGGGAGCTGCTCTTCAACAATCTACGGAAATTCGCACCTGTTCACCACCATCAATAAGTAGGCGCATCCGGGCGAGACCGGCGGCGAGGCTTTTTTTGCTGGTGAACACGCAACCGGTCAATTACCAACTCCGGCAGCACCCCCCGAAGTTGTTGGATATCGCCTCCGAGGGATACAACTTGCCGAATCAGGCTGCTGCTGGTCAGGGCGTAATGGTCGCCGGTCATAATGAAAACGGTTTCAACGCCCCCAACCGCTCGATTCGCCAGGGCGAGCTGGAATTCATATCGCAGATCGGAGACATCGCGGATGCCGCGGAGGATGGCGGTGGCATCGCACTTTTTGACAAAATCGACCGTCAGGCCGGTATATCGCTCGACGCTGACGCCGGGCACTTCTTTCAGCAGGATACGGATCATCGAGACCCGCTCGGAAAGCGAAAAGAGCTCGCTCTTTTCCGGGTTGATGCCGACGGCCACGATGAGCTGGTCAAAGAGCTTTACGCCCCGGCGGATGACGTCCAGGTGCCCGTTGGTGATCGGATCAAACTGGCCTGGGAAAACGGCGATTTTTTGGCATGGCATTGGACCTGTTATCATAGCTGCGAAAACCAGAAATCCGAAATGACGGCCATTTCAATCATTTGGCTTGATTCGGAATTCTGGTTTCTGGTTTCAGGCTTCCGCCTACGGTTTTACTTCCGCGCTGCCCCATCGTACCTTCCACTCGTGCTCCACCGGCGCTCAGGCAGCAACGGGGTGGTCTATTATGCCTCGGCCATTTTGGAGGCCATCGGGGTTCGGCACGCATTCAGCACGCGCATCGGGGGCATCAGCTCGTCGCCATTCGATTCATTGAATCTGGGAAATCCCAACGGCTGCGAAATCCAGGATGACTACGACCGCATCTGGGCAAATTACGCTCTTCTTTTGTCATCGATCGGATGTCCCACCGAACCGCCATTGCGCGTGCATCAGGTGCATGGCAAGGATGTGCTCGAGATTCAGAATGGCAAGAGTTTCGACACCGGATGCAAGGCCGACGCGCTGGTGAGCGGCGACAGCACAAGAACGATTTCAATTCGGACGGCCGATTGTGTGCCCATCCTGCTCAGCAGCGACGATGGGCGCGTCGTTGCGGCTGTGCATGCCGGCTGGCGGGGAATCGTCGCGGAGATTATTCCCGCTGCGGCAAAGCGACTGACAACTATCACGGGCAAGCCTGCTTCGACGTATCGAGCGGCAATTGGACCCTGCATCGGATTCGAAGCGTTTGAAGTTGGAGCAGAGGTGCTGGCTGAATTTCAAAGAGCGTTTGGTTCCGAAGCGCCGGTCAAAAGTCTGCCCGGAGGCAAGGGAAGGGTTGACCTTCGCGCCGCGGCGCGGATGCAACTGCTCAACTGCGGATTCGATGAAAAACACGTCGATTCCACCGACCGGTGCACCGTCACGCATCAGGATGAGTTTTTCTCCCACCGCCGGGATCATGGCATCACCGGCAGGATGGCGGCCATTATTGCGCCCAACGATTCGGAGCATGCCTGATGGTAGCGCCCGTCCGTCAGATTCCCCGCCGATCGACATTGCGATTACTCCTGCTGGTTGCGGTCTTGCTCACCTTCGGACGAATTCTTTCAAATGATTTCGTCGATTGGGATGACGGCAAGCTGATCTATGACAATCCCAATATCACGCAGGGGACGCTTGATGGATTGGCCCGGCAATGGAATTGGCGGGATGCGAATGCGTTTAATTTGTATGACCCGCTCGTTTACACCACGTGGTGGCTGCTCGCGCACGCGGCAAAGATCCAGACGCCGGACGCGCTCGGAGCGACAATCAATCCACAGGTATTTCACGCGGCAAATCTGATTGTCCACTGGCTCTCCGCTTGCGTGGTGCTGGAGATTCTGGCGCGCATCGGCATCGGCGGCTGGCCCGGATTTGCCGGCTNNCCGTGCATCCGCTCCAAACCGAAGCGGTCGCTTGGGCGACGGGGATGAAAGACCTCTTGGGCGGACTGTTCGCGCTGGCCACGATCTGGCGATATCTGGTCGCTACCCAAGCCGAGGGCGCACCAAGACGCAACAATTACATCGCGGCGACTTTACTTTGCATGGCGGCGCTGCTGTCCAAGCCCTCCGCTGTTGTGCTGCCACTCATCGCCGTGAGCTTTGACGTATTTCTATTTCGTCGGCCCCTGCGCCGCGGATTGCCGTGGATCGGATTCTGGCTGGTGATGGCCATCGCGGCAATCGCAATCAACGCGTCCATTCAACCGTTCGGCCCGAAGCAAAAGCCATGGCCGATTTGGAGCCGCCCGCTGATCGCCGCGGATGCGCTGAACTTTTATCTCTGCAAAGTGCTGGTCCCGATCCATCTGAGCTTTGACTACGGCCGCACCCCGCTTGCGATGCTGCACGATCCATTGCTGCACGCGGAGTTGTATTGGACTTGGATATTCCCGGTGATTTTGGCGCTGATCGCCTGGCGGCTGCTGCATCCTGTGCCGGCGGTTGCGGCGCTCGTCTTCTTTCTGGGCTTGCTGCCAGTGCTCGGATTGATCCGTTTTGCGTATCAATATTATTCAACCGTGGCTGATCGCTACGTGTATTTGCCAATGCTTGGCGTAGCGATGGCGGCGGCGTGGGTGCTGGCGCGCTACGGCAATCGCGTTGTGTGGTGCACCGCTAGCGGCATTTTGGTGATGCTCATGTCGCTCTCATTTCTCCAGGCCGGGGTCTGGAAAAACACCGACACACTCTATGCGCACGCGCTGAGTCTGAATCCAACCAATGGCACGCATTACCTCTTTGTTGCAGAATATGAGGAGAAGGAAGCAGAGTTGGCCTTGCGACGGACGACGCTGGCGATCCAGCAGGGCAATGCCGAGCAGGCGCGTGCGCAGGATGAGGAAGCGCGCCGGCTCTTGCGGAAGGCCGTCGAATTCCGCCGGCAGGAAATCAAATATGATCCGGCTGACGCTGAGGGCCCCGAACAGCTTTCGCGGGATTTGAAATTTCTTGGCGAACCGGACCAAGCCGCCCGCTAGACCGATATCAGCCTCGTTGAATCCAATGGCCAAACGCTCCAATACCCGCTCGAATCCGCCGCCCGCTGCCGGACGGCGTCTGCTGGGAATTCGGCTGATTCTGTTGCTCGCCATTCTTCTCGTATTTGGACGAATCCTCGGCAATGACTTCGTCAATTGGGACGACAACCCGCTGATCTATAACAATCCGAATATCGCGAAGCCGACGGTCTCGGGCCTGCTCCATCACTGGAATCCCAACGACCCGAGCAATTCGGAGATGTATAACCCGCTGGTATTCACAACGTGGTGGTCGCTCGCCCACGTGGCGCAGCTGGACAGCCCCGATTTTCTGCGATCAACGCTGAACCCGTACGTTTTCCATGCCGCGAGTCTCCTGGTTCACTGGCTCAGCGCATGCGTCGTGCTGGAGATTCTGCGGAAGCTGAAGATCAGCGATTCGGCCGCCCTGGCGGGAACGCTGATTTTCGCGATTCATCCGATTCAGACGGAAGCGGTGGCATGGGCCACCGCGATGAAGGATCTGCTCAGCGGACTATTCGCGCTGCTTGCGATCTGGCAATACATCGTCGCGATGCAATCGTCTGAGAGGCGAAGAAAGTGGAACTATCTGCTGGCGACGATTTGTTTCGCCGCGGCTCTGTTGTCGAAACCTTCGACGGTGGTTGTGCCACTGATCGTCGCGGCCATCGACTGGATCATTTACGGCCGGCCGTGGAGGCAAATCGCCAAATGGATTTGGCCGTGGCTGGTGCTGGCTCTGGGGTGCGGGCTGGTGACGATGTGGGTTCAGCCGCCGCATTATGTTGATGTCGGGCCATTTTGGGCGCGGCCGCTGGTTGCAATGGATGCGCTGGCGTTTTACCTCTACAAGATTTTTCTGCCTATTCGATTGAGCTTTGATTACGGCCGGAACCCGCTGGCGGTGCTGCATGATCCGAATCTTTATCATCCGCTCTATTGGACGTGGATTTTTCCGCTGGCTATTGCGATCGCTCTCGTGCGGATCCGGAAGCGGGTCCTGACTGTCGCGGGATTGGTCTTTCTGCTCGGCGTCTTGCCGGTGCTCGGGCTCAAGGCGTTTGTCTTTCAGTATTTCACTACCGTCGCGGACCGGTATGTTTACCTTTCAATGCTTGGCATCGCCCTGACAGTGGGATGGCTGATGGATCGCAGGCGCAGTCCCATCGCCAGCGGATTTTTTCTCGCAATTCTTGCGGTGTTGGGATCGCTCTCGTTTGTTCAGGCCGGCCGATGGAAGGACTCCGAGACGCTTTATGGCTACGGGCTGCATCTCAATAAGACGCGCGGGCTTCATTACATTATTTTCGGGGACTACAAAGATCATCTCGCCACCGCGGCGGAATCAATGCAGGATCGGAACGCCTATTTTCAGCAAGCCGCCGACTTGTATAGAGAGGCAATCCGACGTGAGCCGACAGAGGATCCGCGTGCCTATGACTGGTTGACGCGGGATCTGGTGCAAATGGATCGGATTCCCGAGGCGATTGATGTGGTCAAGGCGTGGATAGCTATCGAGCCCAAGATTGATCCCAGCCTGCGAAAAAAGCCGGGAAGTCTGGAGGCGACGCTTGGCTCGCTCTATTTGAAAAATAAACAATATCCCGAAGCAGTGGAGCATCTCCGGCGTTCGCTTCAGATCATGCCTGATGCGGATACGCAAAAAATGCTGGATGCGGCCATCCAGCAATCGGGGCCGTCTCACTGAGGGATGACCGCGGCATGGAACGCCTGCCGCTCCAGCTCGTAAAAATCTTGCGATGAGGGGCGCGTCGTTCCGCCAGTGTCAACCTCGTGATGCAGGACGATCCATTGTCCGGCGAAGAGTTCGAAGAGGGTTTGGCAGTGAGCCGTCTTGGGAGATTCATCATTCATGAAATTGCTGTCGTTGTCGGCCTCATGCCGATTGTCGTGCGGCTCGGTGATGCGCGAAGCGAGTGAATAGAGCAGCTGAATGCGCGGGCGCTCGGAATCCGTCTGCCGTTCATACGTGACATCCCATACCGTGAACTGACGCCGCCGCCAGTGCCCGTCGTCATCCTGAAAATCCATGGTGTGATTGCGGACGAAGAGTGGGAAGGCTTCGCTGTCACGCTGGAATGCTTTCAATGTCTCGTGAAAATCCGGAGGCGAGGCGGATGTCTGATTTGCGCTCGGCACGGAGGCGGGGGTCGATTGCGGAAGATTTTGCGCCTGCGATTCGCGGGCTTTTGCCAGCCCTTCGCCACGCCGGGCGCGATCGATCAATTGGCGAATGTAGATGCTTTGGATTTCGCGCGAACCGACGGCATCCAGCACGAACCGATATTGGTCGGCGGCGCCGGTGAAATCCTCATCGGCCATAAGAACATCGCCGCGATTGGTGGCATCATTCAGTGATTGAATGTTGCGCATCTCCCAATTGTCGGAGAATAGAAAGAAGCAGGCGGCGATGAAAAATGTCACGCCGCCGATGATTAACGTCCACCAGATCGGCGAGGGAATTCCGCGGACGGGCGACGGCGGCTCGATTGGGGTCGGCGTAGGAACGGGCGGTTCCGCCTCGGCGATAGCAATGAGTTGCGATTCGTCGGCGGCGGGTTGCGGCTGCTGATCTTCCAGCGAAGGTATGTCGCATAGCGCGCCGCAAAAGGGGCAGAATTCGGTGAGGCCTGCAAACTCCTCCCCGATTTCAAAGATTTCCCCACACTTGGCGCAGGATACGCGGATCAAGAGACATCCGTTTAAGCAGCAACCTCACACGCGGCGCCCGCCACCAACTCGCCCGCCTCGGCAGGCTCGGGCCGAACGACCCCATTTTTGCTATTAGAAAAAACAACTGTCTCCCAGAGATCGATGCTGTCCAGCTTGTAGCGGTAATCGACCTCGACGCCGGTGCGGCGAACGAGGTCCTGTAGCGGCAGATCGGTGCGCCATCCCAGCTTGGTGCAGAGCGGGCAGAGGAATTTCTCGACCATCGCGATGAAGCGATTGGTGGACTGAAAATGATTGACGATGACGATGCGCGCGCCCGGCTTGGCCACGCGCTGAGCTTCGCGAATCAGCAAATAGGGATCGCTGACGACGCTGATCACATGGCTGATGAATACGTGATCGAATGAATCGTCGCTGAAGGGAAGCTGAAGGGCGTTGGCCTGAAAAAGCTGGGTGGCGGCGAGGCGGCGATGCTCTAGCTTTTTGCGGCACTCGCGGAGCATGCCGCCGGATAAATCAATCCCGATGATCCGCGCATGGCGGGGATAAAAATCGAGGGAAGCCCCGGTACCGATGCCCATGTCAAGCACGCGGTCGGTGGATTTGATGCTCATGTGGGAGATCGCCCCGGCGATGCGCCGACGGACAAGGCGTCCGAATGTTGCATCGTAGAACATCGAATGAAAATCGTAGATGCTGCGCGTGCTGGATTCTTGCATCGACACGGGGCGGGGCTCCTTCAGTTGTGTCAACTTAACGGGTAGGAGGGATTTTGCCAAGATCGGAACAGAAAAGAGTCTGATCAATTCGACGCAAGCTTTGCGGCGGCCGGAGCGTCCAGGAGCCATAGGGCCTGCCCGGCCGGCGGATCGATCATTTGGATCGGCAGATTTTGCGTATCGGACGGCCCATCGAGGACCTGATGGAGACGATCAGCCTTGGTAGCGCCGGTGGCCATGACAATGACCTGACGGGCGCGGNNATCCGCCAGGTGTTCAGCTTTTCAACGAAGTTGGCGACGCAGCGATGCTTTGTTTCATTCAGCGCGGTTGTGTGCGGGAAGAGTGAGGCCATATGGCCGTCGTCGCCCATGCCTAAAAGAATCACGTCGAGGCCGCCATCACCGAAGTGTGCCTTCAGAAGCTCTCCATATTCGGTCGCGGCCTGCTGCGGATCAATCTCGCCCCGCATCCGGTGGATGTGCTCGGGTGCGATGGCGACCTTATCGAGCAGTGATTCGGTGGCCATCCGAAAGTTGCTGTCGGGGTGCGTGGGTGGAACGCAGCGTTCGTCGCCGAAATAGATCCGCCAGTTTTTCCAGTCGATGCGTTTCGCGTAGGGTTCGCCGGCCAGAATCTGGAAAAGCGCTTTCGGCGTGCTGCCGCCGGATAGGGCGATGGAGAAGCTGCCATGAATTGAGATGGCGTCGTCGGCGAGGTCAACAATTCGTTTTGCGGCGGTGCCGGCTACGGCGCTTGGATCGAGGACGACTTTGATAAATCGGTTTGCCATAAGCCCCAATATATTACCTGATTCAGCTGGAACATAATGAAGATGAATATGAATATCAGTTGGTATCCATAATGGCCGCGGCGGCTACCGCCGATTAAGATGAATGCGGATGCGTCAAGTTGTTCTTATCCTTCTGTTGGCCTTGTTTTTGCCGGGCGCCTGCGTCGCGGCGGAGAGCCGGATTTCGCTTCCGCTGCGGGATGGTTGCCTTTCGCTTGCGCAGATTCAGGAAGCGATTGGGCTTGCTCCCACCTGGGATGTCGGCATCGATCTTCGGAGCATCAATGATTCCACGCTCATGCGCGGCTTGAACAGCGCGCTTGGCGATGGGTTTAACGCGATCGTGACTGGTCAGGCCCTGGTCATCCGATTCGATGCCGATAAGTTGCCGGGGGATTGGGACCAATCGTGTGATGCACTTGGCCGATTCACGGACGTTGCTGCGCCCGACGCGGTGGCGAGGCAAAACCTGCGATTGGGCATGCACTTGCCGCCGGTGGTCGATCCGCATCGGCCGCTGGTAATACTCGTCCATGGCCTTGATGGCGATCGTGGGTGCTGTGCCGATCTGGCCAATCTGCTGAACCGCTCGGGTTTTCAAACCGCCTATTTCGCATACCGGGCGGAGCGGCCACTGGACGAATCGTCGGCGTTGTTCTCGCGCGAGATGCGATTGCTCGGCGAGCGGTATCCTTCCATGCAAATCGATCTTGTCACCGAGAGCATGGGAGGCTTGGTCGCGCGGAAATATGTTGAGGGGCCGGAATATGCCGGGGGAGTCGATCATTTCATTATGATCGCCCCGCCGAACGGGGGATCGACCTGGACGCCGTATGCGTTTCTGCTCAAGCTGACCGTGAACACCTGGAAGTGGCAGCACGATCCGGATTGGAGCCTGGCTTGGATCGTCACGGAGGGGATTTGCCAATCCGCGGAGGATCTTCGGCCGGATTCGAAATTTTTGACTGATTTAAATTCTCAGCCTCGACGCAGCCGCGTGCGATATACAATTGTCGCGGGCGAGCGGCCGGTGGAATACCGGATCGCGGCGGAAATGCTCAATTGGTCGGCAGAAATCATCGGCGGCCGGGTTGGAAATTGGTGGGGATTTCAGCAGATCAAAGCTGCTGCCGGCGATGAATCGCGCCAGTTGCTGAGCGAGGTCGGCGACGATGATGGGCCGGTGAGTCTGGCCAGCACGCGACTCTCGGGCGTGAGCGATTTCTCGGTGTTGCCGGCGGATCATGTGGCGCTTTACGAATCGATCGACGGCGAGTCCCCTGCCGCTTGGCCCGTCGTGCGAGACCGCCTTAGCAAGTAGGACCATGGCGGGTGAATTCGATCTTATCGATTGGATTCGAAGCAATCAGGCGAAATCGCCCCTGGTTTCGGTCGGCATTGGGCATGACCTGGCCGTGCTCAAGTGGCCGGCGAATGATTTGCTTCTGGTCGGCGTTGATCAGGTCATTGATGGCGTTCATTTTGATTCCTCGGCGCATCCTCCGGAGCAAATCGGGCGGAAGGTGATGAACCGCAATCTTTCGGATTGCGCGGCGATGGGATGTTTGCCGGCAGCGGCGGTGGTCGCGGTGGCGCTGCCGAAAGATGCGCCAATGGAATATGCGAAGCGACTCTATGCCGGATTACGCGAAGCGGGCGATGCGTTTGCTTGCCCGATCATCGGCGGCGACACCGCGACGTGGGATGGGAAACTGGTGATGAGCGTGACGATCCTTGGGCGGTCAGACGGCGTTCGGCCAATTACGCGCGGCGGCGCAGTTGCGGGCAATGAGATTTACGTCACCGGCCCGCTTGGCGGCAGTATTCTCGGGCGGCATCTTACATTCGATCCGCGCGTGACGCTGGGGCGAAAATTGGCGGGTGCCGCGACGGCGATGATTGATCTCAGCGACGGGCTGTCACGCGATCTCGGGCACATCTGCCGGGCGAGCGGAGTTGGGGCGATCATCGAATCGTCATTGGTGCCGATCCATCCGGATGCCGTGGAGCTATCTCAACGGGATGGTGTTTCCGCACTGGAGCATGCGCTGAATGACGGAGAGGATTACGAATTGCTTTTGACAGGACCAGCGGGAATTGATGGTGTGATTCGGATTGGGCGGGTAACGCGCGAGCCCGGGATTTTTTTGATGGAGAATGGGTCGCCTCGGCCGCTTAATGCGCGCGGGTGGCAGCATCAGGTCGGGCTTTAAGATCGAGCATTTAGATTTACCGCGGAGACCCCGATACATCGGGGTCTCCGCGGTAAATAATCTGCGCTAACCATCGATAGCGGCTAGTTTGCCATCCAGAAATTCCTGCAGGAACTGAGCGGCGGCGATCGCGTCAAGTCGCTGCTTCTTTCCTTTTCGCGTGATTTTTTCGCCGCCGCGCCGACGCGCGCTGACATCCTGCTCCGCCTGAAAACTGGAGAGACGCTCGTCGACAAATATCACTTTTTGTGATGATCTCGCGGCAAGTTGGCGCCCAAATTCGACGGCTTGTTCAGCGGCTGGGCCGCGAGTGCCGTCCATGTTCAGCGGCAATCCTACGACGATCCGCTCGACATCTTCCGTTTTGATGACTTTGAGAATCAGTTCCAGTGCCTGAGGGGCAGGAACTTGCAGCACATCGTAAGGTGTGGCCAGTTTGCCGCCTGCGTCGCTGAGGGCCAGGCCAGTTCGGCGAGCGCCCAAATCTATCGCCAGCGTCCGCATAGAGAATCTAAAAATAGCCATTGAGGCGGCAATAGCCATTCTTAGGAATGGGCATCTATGCGGCGGATGCGTTTGTCTGGCTGGCCATGAGGCCGGCGAGCAATTGCTGATTGTGGGGAACCAGGGTGATCTCCGCTTTGCCATCAATGATGTTCTGTGTTTCGAGAATCTCGAACATGATGCTGGAGATTTCGGGGTCCTGAGAGATCTTCTCCAGGGCAATCCCGACGATTCGCGGGCGCATCGCATCAGCTTTGGCGAATTCGATGGCGGCCTGCCGCTCGGCGGTGCTGGTGATGATGCTGACCTGATTGGCTCCGTCCTGCTTGATGGCACTTGTGACCTGACGCAGACGGTTGACCACTTTCGCCTCGATCTGGTGGATCATGCCGGCATCGCGGAAATGCACCTTGCGGATGTAAACGGAGCCGAGCTTGTAACCCCAATCCTCCGACAGGGGCGACACCTGCGTACGCACGGTGAGGCTCATGGCATGGCGGTTTTCGAGCATCTCGGCAAGCTTCATATTGCTCAGACAGCGGACGGTGGCGTTGCCGACATTGGCGGCGAGGGAGCCGCGCGGGTCGGCGTTCTTAAAGAGAAAGTCGACGGGATTGCTGACATACATCTCATACCAGACGCCGATGCCCATCGGAGCGCCTTCCTCGGAATTGACGGCCTGACTGCGGAGGTATGACTGATCGAGGCGCATGTCGAGCGTGTAACATTCGCCGAAGAAGGAGACGGTAAGCGCGCGGAGACCGAGCTTGGAAAAAAGGAAGTGCAGGCCGGGCTCGTCCAACTGGCCGATGACCTTGCCGAACAGGACGTAAACTTTGCACTGGCGCTCCGCGACGATCGTATAGAGCCCGAACAACTGGGCGGTGCCCAGCAGGAGCGGGATGAGAATAAACAAGCCGAAGAACGTTGCGCCGGCCGCGATGGCGAATTCATTCATGATTGGCCTCCTGGATGACGCGGCGGGATTGCGTGAAGAGCTTGAGACGGACGTTGCGGAGATAGGCCGCTAGAACCCCGGGGCCGCTTTTCTTCAGTTCGGCGAGCTGCGCCGCCATTGCCGTGAGCGGCTCGACTTCGGCCTGCGCCTTGAGAGTTTCGATTTCAACGGCACGTTTGGACTGGACGATTTTCTGATCGGCCGATGCCTGCGCAAGGCTGATGTCGGAGGAGACCTGGTTATAGGCAGTGTTGATCGCCGCCAGCGCCGACTCCACATCGGGGGGCGGATCGATGCCGGTGATCAGAGAGGCATCGAGCGCGATTCCGTAGCGGGCTTCGGACGAGGCGCATTCTCGCGACATGTGATCGCTGATGTCGCTGAGATTTTTGCGGAGATCGTTGATGGAGATGCCGATCACGGCGGGTGAGACCTGCGGCGCGATCGGGTCGCCGGGCAATTGCTTTGGCGCAGGCGCTTCAAAATTGGCGATGCGTTCGCGGAGGACCGAGACGAAGTATCCCATCACGTGCGCGATGGGAAATTTCACGCCGAAGAGATACGCGTAGAGATTTTTTTCGGAGATTCGATAACGGAGCTGGCCTTTAAGGCCCGTGTTGAGCTGATCCTTGGTCACGGCTTCCAGAACGGTGCCTTCTGCATTGGCGGAGGGGAATTCGGGATCGGTCGCCATGTTCATCGCTTCGGTGGCGACGCTGACCTTGTGGACCGTTTCCCAGGGCCATTTGAAATACGGCCCGCCGGGACGGATGACGCGAACCTGCGGATAACAATATCGCTGACGCTGTTCATCCTGGAGAGATTGAGCGATCGGGTCATCGAGCGTGGTAGCGGTCCCGACACGCTCCGCCCGGCCGAAGCGAGTCTTCACTGCCCGTTCGTTCTGATCGACGGTGTAGAATCCCCCGGCCAGGAAACGCGCCATGAACCAGACAACGAAGCCGACACCGCAGCCGAGAAGGATCGTCATGGGAATACCCGTTTGAGAAACTGCTGACGGCGTCCAGAGGCGACTTGAATCGTCTAGTCCATCGGCATTCGGGTGGGTCGGGTTTACTTATTGGAACTTGTCGCCGAATTTTTCTTTGACTTTCCCGACGAGTTCTTTGACGCGCTGGGCCTGGTCTTTCGGGCAGATCAGCGTTGCGTCCTTGGCGTGGACGACGATCATGTCGCTCACGCCGATGGTGGAAATCAGATGATCCGGGTCCTGGCTGAAAATCACGTTGTCGTCGGAGTCCAAAAATATTCCCGTTTTACAACTCAACGAATTGTTGTGCTCATCCACAGGAAGGATTTCCGCCAGCGCGGGCCAGGAGCCGACATCGGTCCAATCCACCGGCATTTCGACGACGACAACCGACGCGTGACCCTTTTGCCTGCTGACGGGTTCCATGATCGCATAGTCGACGCTGATGCGCGGAAGCCGCGGATAGACATCGCGAAGAACCGTCTCCTGCTGTGGCGTTCCCCACGCCTCGGCAATCTGCGTTAATCCCTTGTGCGAGCCGGGGAGATGAATCGCCAACTCGTTCAGGACCGTATCGCATCGCCAGACGAACATGCCGCTGTTCCAATAGTATCGGCCTGATTCCACGAATCGATCGGCAAGGGCCTTGTCCGGCTTTTCGTGGAATCCAAGGACGTGGTAAGCGCCCGGCACGCCCAGGGAATCGCCGCGATGGATGTAACCGAGACCCGTATGGCCATAGGTTGGCACCNNAAAAGTGACCAGCGACTTGGGCCGATCCGCCGCGACCTGGAAAGCCGATTTCACGCTCTCCTGAAATGTGGCGACAGGCTCGATGACGTGATCGGCCGTAACGACGGCACAAACGGCGTCAGGATCGCGGTGCTGCAGGACTGCGGCGGAAAACCCCACCGNNCACATGAACGGCGCCGGTGCAAACGAAGATCCGCTCCGGCGGAAGAAATCCGCGAAGACGGTCATAACTGAGTTGCAACAGACTCTTTCCGTTCACAACGGGAAGGATCTGCTTGGGCAGATTAATCCGTGACAGCGGCCAAAGCCGCGTGCCTGATCCCCCTGCCATGATCACGCCGTATTGCATTGATTCACCTGATGTTGGTTGATCAATTCATCGTCGCCATATGAAATAAACCCGAATTATAGCAGGAAATCCGAATCGTCCTATAATACGCGCGGAATCAAATGGCTTTGACATGCAATATTGACGCTCGCGGGAAACGCACACGGCTCATCAGCGGCATTCTGCAACTAATAGTAGCCGTCTGCGTCGCGGCGCTATGGGCGTGGCCAACCGGTTTCAGGCTCGCTTGGATCATCGCGTCGGCTCTGGCGATCGGCGGCGCGTTCACCGTTTTCGAAGCCAGGGCCGGGTGGTGCGTGCTTCGCGCAATGGGAATGAAGACGCGCATATGATTGTGTGCGCATTGCAAATCCTACTACTTTGATCGATGACGCCGCGCCGGACGGGCGGGGATCGTTTCGTGAATCACCGGCGGCGGCAACGGACTGACGAGGGGCAAATCTCCCAGCCAGAATTTGGTCACGCCGTAATAGAGTCCGTCGTCAATTTCGACTGACTCCAGCTTTTTGCTCTTGAGCGGGCCGTCCACCGCGCGGCCGTCGGCGGTCCAGGCGCTGCCGCTGTCGGCGTCGGTCATGATCGCCTGCGGGAATTTCTTGAACGTTTTGGGCGCGAATGCGGGGACCAGATCCTGATCGACATGGCGATCCAGCGCGGCGAGTGATCCGGTTGCCGGGTCGCGAATCACCACCACCAGCGGGTTGGAGAAATTCGTCACTTCAGCGGTCAGATCGGTCTCGAACACCGCGGCCGGGGATGACCCACGAATTACCGCAATCTTTGTATCCGGAGAAATATTGCTGGAAATTCGCGGCATCGGAAAATAGGGCAGCACGGGATGCCGGGGCGCGGTTTCGTTCTGCCCGGCCGGGGCCAGCACCAATGTTGCGGGGTGTAAGGCGAGCCAATGGCCCCAGGTGGTTTTGATGGTTGGAATTGCCGAAATAAATCCGGCTGGGGATTGGCCTTTCATGGTTTTCCCGGTGACGCCGTTGATGAATTGGCCGATGCGTGAGTTGTAGACAAGCAGCGCGTTGGCGGGCATGCAGACGACATCCAATTCCTCGGCTCGTATCGATCGATCGACGCGCTCGGCGATGGCATAATTGGCGAAGGGAGACCACATCAGCATCATCGGATCGGGCTGATTGCTTCGCACGACGAGCGGGCGGGAATAGAGCGAGGCGTAGGGGAACGCAACCGCGTCGGGGCCATCGATCAGGCCGACGATCCAGTCGTCGTTGGCCATGAATGACGCGCGATCGACTGTGACAAAACTGGGGCGGCTATTCACGGCGAATGCGTTTTGCGGATTGAAAGCAAAACGATGCGTCAGGAGCAAAACGATCCGAACGAGCCCGATAAGCCACCAGGCCCGACGCTTGCCGGCGATCATCAGCCCGATCAGGGTGAGGCAGAGGATCAGAACGATAGCGATCAGCGGCCCCTGGAATCTGCGGGAGAGGAGGATGAGTTCGATGCCATGCGGGTATTGGGCCCAGAATGGGTCGATGCCATAGGCGATGAGGGTGGCGGGTATGGCGGCGAGGACGAGAAGGAGAAGCGGGAGGAACACAGTTTTACGATAGCGAGTTTGCACGGAAATCAGAAATCGGAAAGCAAACGCGGTTCGGCTTGAATCTGGTTTTGATTTTTGTGCCGGAGATTTCAGATTTTGCAATTGGCTATACACTTCCGCCATGACACAAGATTCCCATCCGCTGGTTGTCGTCGCCGAGGGCTCCGATTCGCGGCCGTTGGAGTGGCTCAAAGAGCATGCGCGGGTTGTGGAGATTGGGGCGGCCGATCCGGCATTTTTCGATCGGCTGGGCGAGGCGAGCGGGTTGCTCGTGCGGACCTACACCAAGGTTAATGCGGCTTTGCTCGATCGCGCGCCCAAGCTCAAGGTTGTCGGGCGCGGCGGCGTGGGTTTAGAGAATATCGATGTCCGCGAATGCCGCAAACGCGGCGTGGAAGTGGTTTATACGCCTGATGCGAATACGCTCGCCGTCGGGGATTTTGTGTTTGGGTATTTGCTGCAACTCCTGCGGCCCTGGGAATTTTTTCGGGATTCGGTTTATCCGCCGAAGGAATTCAAACGCATTCGCGATATGGTTCGGGGGCGGCAACTCAACGAATTGACGATCGGGATTCTCGGGATGGGACGCGTCGGCCGCCGCATAGGGCATATCGCGGCAAATGGATTTGGGATGCGGGTGATTTATAACGATCTGTTGCAGATTTCAGGGCTGGATTTTCCGGCGACCGCCGTGGACAAGGCGGCGCTTTACCGGGAATCGGATATTTTGACGATTCATGTCGACATGCGGGCTGGGAATGAAAATCTAGTCGGGCCAGAGCAAATCGCCATGCTGAAGCCGACCGCGGTGGTGATTAATACGAGCCGGGGAGAGGTGCTGGATGCGGCGGCGCTGGCGGAGGCGATTCGCGGGAAGAAGATTTATGCCGCGGCGCTGGATGTCTTTTCGCCGGAGCCGCCGGCGGCGGATTTTCCGCTGCTGGGATTGGATCGGGTTTTGCTAACGCCGCATTTGGCGGCACGGACCACTACCGCGCTGGAGAATATGAGTTGGGTGGTGCGGGATGTGATGGCCGTATTGGAAGGAAAGGCGCCGAAATATCCTGCGCCACGCTGAGATATATTTTTAACTTTACTGGAGACGCAATGACTAACGACGTGCATGTAACGGTTGTTCCACGGGCCGGGCGCAAAACGGCCAGCACCGGGTCGGCGTGGGAGCCGAAGATGGGGTATTCCCGTGCGGTGCGGAGCGGAAACTATATCGCCGTGTCGGGGACCGTTGGCGTCAATGCGGACGGGAAATATCCGCCGAGCGCCGGCGAGCAGACGCGGCGATCGCTTCAGATTATCCGGGCGGCGATCGAAGCGCTCGGCGGAAAAATCGAGGATGTGATTCGCACCCGAATGTTCGTCACGGATGTCTCCAAATGGGAAGAGGTGGCCAAGGTGCATGGCGAGGTTTTTGGAAACATTCGGCCGGCAACGGCGATTGTTGAGGTCGCCAAACTGATCGACGCCGATGCGAAAATTGAAATTGAGGCGGATGCCATCGTTCCGTGATGGGCTATTTTTTCAGGACCACCGTCACGCCGCGGATTTTTGCATTGCGGACGGTTGCGGCGAGATCGGGAACCACTTTGCGGGGTTTCAGCGTTACCTGGCAATCCCGACCGCCGCGGCGCACGGTGAGGACGACCATTGCTTGCGGCCCGACAATCACGCTTTTAGCGATTAATTGCCGCAGCTTTCTGGGGCCGACGAGGCGGCGCATTCGTCCCATGAAATAGTCCGCTTCGAATACATCGACCCAGCATTGGTCCTGAGCCGGAGAATTAGTTCGTTCCATGAACAACTCCTTCCAGATAGGGTGTTTTGATGTGTCATCAACGGGTATAGTAATAACCCGTAATCATTCGTTCGTTCAATTCGCCTATTGCGGTGATGTTCATGCGAACGAAAAAAAGCCCACGTCTTGGCGATATCGGCGCGCTGGTGCATGCATACAAATCTGTTCGTGCTCCAATAGTTGGGGATGGTGTGCAGCGGTGCCGCCGGTTGGTGGCCAATTTCTGTCTTATGCTCGGAGAGCAGATTGTCGAGGGGAAGCAGGGCNNTGCGCGGGGGCGAGCCATTGTCGCCGCGCGAGCGGCAGACGCTGGAGCTTTTGCTGACGGGGCATGCTGAAAAACAGATCGCGAATCAGCTAAGCATCAGCCGGCATACCGTGCATGTTTATGTGAAATCGCTGTACAAACGGTTTGATGTGAACAGCCGGGGAGAGTTATTGGCGCGGTGGGTGCATCAATAGGGATGCAGCAGCGGTCACCTAAATAGGTGAGGGCGCGGCTCCCAATCCAAAAATGCCTGGGCCGTGACAACGATGCGTCCCGATTGCAAACATATCCCAAATAATCGAGTGTTATCTGTTTCCTATGAATCTCAAAAACATCTGGCTCATTATTCTTACGGCGTCATTGCCGGTGGCGGCTCAAACAACCCGTCCCGATCCGCAAATTCGCCACGTGGTCATTATCAGCGTCGATGGATTGCGTCCCGATTTGGCCCTTCGCGCCGACACGCCCAATATGCACGCGCTGTTCAATTCCGGCAGCTATAGCTTCTGGGCAAGAACCACCGCGGAATCCGTCACGCTTCCATCGCATACCAGCATGCTGACGGGTGTCGTTCCGGTGAAGCATCGGATTCAATGGAACATGGATTTGCCTCTGACCTACGCGATCTATCCGGCCTTTCCCACCCTATTCGAACTCGCTCGCCAGTGCGGATACACCACCGCGATGGCGGCGGGAAAATCCAAATTCGTGATCCTCGCCAAGCCCGGCTCACTGAATTGGGAATTCATCCCGTATACGGAAAAAATTCAGGACTACGAAGTGGCGGACCAGGCGGTGGCGATGATTCTGCTTCATCAGCCCGATTTGCTCTTCGTGCATTTTCCCGGCGTGGACAATGCGGGACACGCGTTTGGATGGTCGAGCAAGGAGCAGATGAAGGCGATCGCCCAGGCCGATGCCGCGATCGGAAATGTGCTCTGGGCTTTGGATCAGGCTCATGTCCGGGATTCAACGTTCATTTTGGTGACAGCTGATCATGGCGGCGCCGGCTGGTCGCACGGGCCTGACGATCCCCGCAGCCGGCATATTCCGTGGATTGCGGTCGGCCCGGGAATCCGGCGGGGGCTGGATCTGACGATCTACGCGGATCTGGTGATCAACACCGAAGATACGTTTGCGACGGTTGCGTATTTGATGGGAATCCCGGTGACTCGGCAAATCGACGGCAAGCCGGTGATGGAAATATTGGATCGGTCCAATGCTGAGTTGCTGCAGCCTGCGAAGTGAGGAGTCATCATCCGGGCAAATCCCGTCTCCGCCGAGAATTTCGGGGCAACAATACCGCTATTTTTTCGATGTTATTAACCTGGAATCAACGATTTCTATTCCGCGCGGGATTTTGGTGATATAGTACGAATATGACAAAGCTGCTTGAAAAGGCGGTCGCCAAGGCGCGGGAACTTCCGGAGGCCGAGCAGGACGCAATCGCGCAAATCGTCATCGATGAGATCGAATCGGAGCGGCGATGGGATGAATCGCTGGCCAAATCGCCGGAAAAATTGCGGAAGCTGGCCGACCAAGCCTGGGCCGAGCATGAGGCTGGCAAGAGCCAGGAGCTGGACCCGGATCAGCTGTGACTTCACGAACCAGTGCCGATTTCCGCCGCGACTTGGCACGACTTCCCACAACCATCAGACGACAGGCTCGCGATGCCTATCGGCTGTTCGAGCAAAACCCACACCACCCCAGCCTGAAGTTTAAGAAGCTCCCTCCGCATGAGGATCTATGGTCGGTCAGAATTAACAATGACTATCGCGCTATTGGTCGAAATCGAGGCGACGTGATACTTTGGTTTTTCGTTGGCTCCCATGCGGATTACGACAAGGTCATCGCGCGCTTGTGATTCGGTTTTAGCCGAATCGGCACAAATCTGCGAAATTAAAATACGATTGAACCCCGATGTAATCG
>PMAK01000097.1 GCA_003153655.1 Phycisphaerales bacterium | reverse complement strand
GTCGTTGACCGTCGCCCGCTCCCTCGTTCGTCCCTGCACGAAAAGCAGGTTGTCGAGAAACGACTGTGCCAGGACATCTACGCCGGGGGCGGTTCTCTGGCTTTTCAACGATCCTTCGAAGGACACTGTCGCGTCTGCTGGAGTGCTCATCATCCACCTTCTTTCGACGTCTGATCGGGTTCTGGCTGACTGGCCGGTGTCCCAACCATACGTCCGGTCCGGATCGGTAAGGTGAAAGACGCGTCAAAAATCGGCAGACTGACCCCGGGTCTCTGGTACATCCGGCGCGCAGCAAAACCCTGCGCCCGCCAGTGTCTGCGCCAATGTGGGACAGATCTGAATACACCTGGCCAGCGCCTGGCCGCCGGCCAAGCGCTACTACGCGATCCGCTCGCGCGCCAACTGCATCAGTGTCCGTTGGCTGCCCACAGTCTTCGGCCCATCTCCGCCTTCCACCGGATCAAACTGCGTATAGTGGTCGTCCGCGTCCAGCACCCACGCCTGTCTTCGGTCGCGCAGGCAGATATCCAGAATCTCCCATAGCTTCCCCTTCGCGGCCGCAGCCGGCACGGGCGTCACCGCCTCGATCCGGTTCGACAGATTCCGGTACATCCAGTCCGCTGACCCGATGAAGTACTCCCCATCCACCGGATCGTCACTCCCGTTGGCAAAATAGAAGATGCGGGAGTGCTCAAGGAAACGCCCGATGATCGACCGCACGCGAATATGCTCAGTTCTTCCTGCAACGCCCGGACGAAGGCAGCAGAACCCGCGGATAATCAGGTCGATAGGGACTCCCGCTGCGGATGCGTCGCACAACGCCTGAATAATCTCCGGGTCTTCGAGCTGATTCATCTTGGCCACGATCCTCGCCGGATTTCCAGAAGTTCGATTGGCGACCTCCCGATTGATCAGGGCCAGCAGCCGCGGTCGCATGGTCGAGGGCGCGACCAGAAGCGACGAGCACGAAGGAGCGCGCGCATGGCCGGTGAGATAGTGAAACAGATTCACAACGTCGCGCGTGAGCAGCGGATCGCAGGTCAGCAACCCCACAGTTGCGTATAGCTTGGCAGTCTTCACGTGATAATTTCCGGTCCCGATGTGCGCGTAACTGCGCAGCCCATCGCTTTCCTTGCGAACCACCAGAGCGGTCTTTGCATGAGTCTTTAGCCCGCTCACTCCGAATGTGACATGCGCGCCCACCCGCTCCAGTTCCGCAGCCCAGTGCAGGTTGCGCTCCTCGTCGAAGCGTGCCTTGATCTCCATAACGCAGGCAACCTGCTTTCCGTGCTCCGCTGCGCGAATTAACGACTTCACGAACGGCGTATCGTCGCCGATCCGATACGCTGTCATCTTGATCGCCACGGTGTCCGGATCGTCTGCCGCCACGCTGATGAAGTGCTCGACGGTGGCATCGAAACTCTCGTAAGGATGATGCACGAGCAGGTCACCGGCCTGGATTGCGAGAAAGATCGAATCCTGTTCCAGCGCCGGCGGCACAAGCGGGGTCCAGGGCGTATCGCGTAGTTCCGGGATGGGCAGTCCCGCAATCTCGAACAGAGTCGTGTAGTCCACTTCTCCGTCCAGTTCATAGACATCCGCAGCAGTGAGTTCAAAACGTTCGCGCAGCATCTGGCATATGCCCGGATCGGCTCCCCGTTCGAACTCCAGCCGCACCACGGGCTCGTAGCGCCGCTGCCGGACTTGTTCTTTCACCAGGGCACGAACTTCCGCCGGCGAGTCCTCCCCGAGATCCACTTGCGCATCTCTCGTGATGCGGACCAGCGTCATTCCGGAGATCACCATCCCGCCGTATAGCTTTTCGATATTCCCCCGGATCACCTCGCGAAGCGGAACCAACAGTCGCTGCCCCTGTTTGAGCCCCACACTCAGTGGAACCCATTGCTTCAGTCCCGAAGGAATCTTCATCCGTGCCACCATCTGCTCGCAGCGCTCCGGATCTTCCAGCCGGAACGTCAGCGACGTCGACAGGTTAGAAAGAAATGGAAACGGATGTTCCGGGTTGATGACCAGCGGCGTCAGNNNGGCGCAACATTGGGAGCAGCTTGTCCCGCATCTGCAGGAATAGCACGTTCTCTTCTTCTGTTTGCGCCTCGCGCAGCACTGCGACGCGCTTCATGCAGAACTCGTCGAGATTTGACGCGAAAATGGCCAGGAACTTCGCCCGCTCCAGTAGCGGAGTTCGCTCATCGAGTGCCTCTGCCAGAACTCTCTCGTTGAAATCCAGCCAGCTAAGATCGCGGTCAATCCATACCTCGGATAACTCAGGCGTCAGCCGCGAATTCAGGACTCCATAATCGCCGATCGAAGCTAGAACACTCGCAGCCATTCTCTTGCGCTCCTGGANNAATGATGACATTCGGGTTACAGGCAAACCTCGCTGGTGATCCCTCAGTCGGCGCGCCAACCGGCAGCGCCTCGCGCAAGGAGGCTACCAGGCCCATAAACAGGGGTACTAGGGGTGCAGCTTGAGTCCATAAGTCTAGCTATGCA
>PMAK01000163.1 GCA_003153655.1 Phycisphaerales bacterium | reverse complement strand
AAATACCATGGCGATATCGCGGCTTTTTGGCGGGACATCATTCACGACGCGGTCGCCGATTTTGATGATGCCTTCGGAGATTTCTTCGAGGCCAGCGACCATGCGGAGAGTGGTGGTCTTGCCGCAGCCTGAAGGGCCGACGAGGACCACGAATTCGCGGTCGGCGATGTGGAGGTCGATGGAATCGACGGCTTTGACGCCGCCGGGATAGATTTTGCTTACTTTTTCTAGAGCTACTCTTGCCATGGTTTTCGTTCCGCCAGGATTCGTTGGGCAATGGGATATTGTACAGAGTTGGGGAAATTGGTCAATTTTCGCGGTTTTTGGGTGGTGGGTCAGTTTGATTTATTTCCCGATCATTTGAAATGGTTCAATTGTGGCATTCGCGAATAACGGGTAAGGTCACCTTATGGCGAAAAAAGAAACGGTAGACCTACGCGGCGCGAGTTTGGCAAATAAAGTTTGTACGGGCTTCACGACAAAACAACTAAATGCGTTCGGTGAAGGCGGTTTAAAAAGGTTCGTAGATACCGTGGAACGCGCAATCGCAGACTATAAGACTGTCGGTCGAAATGAGATATTGGGAATGGATATCAACGCAATCGAAAGGGACCTAAAGAAACTTCGGAAAATCTAGTCTGATCGCATCATTCAATCTAGCAGCGATATCAATTCTTCAATCTCCCAAACATGATCCGTCAGTCCAGCTTGCATCGCCGGGGGAACCCGTAGTGTCTGGTGAATCCGGCAGTAGTTGTAGTGCATGAAGTGAAGTGCAACCATCGCCGCGGAACGGAAAAGGGGCACTCATAATATCCAAGAATATTATGAGTGCCTCTTTTTCCTTCCCCTAAGCCGCGTTGGCATTCACCAGTTTCACTTGGATCGTCATGCCTACGGCGCGGGCGTAACGTTCCAGAGTATCCAAGGTGGGCGTCGAATAGATGTTGTTTTCCAATCGGCTTAGATTTGGCTTGGCCATACCCGTCTGGCGCGCAAGATCAGCAAGACTTAAGCCACGTTTTTGGCGTTGGGACTTTAGCGCATCGACGACACCCCGGAGCCATCGGTGATGATTGAATGCCTCACGGGCCAGCGCCCGAATTTCGGGACCTTCCTCGGCGTCGATCTTGCGTGCCAGCGCCTTCAAGGCTTTGACCCGCCTGGGACTGAGCTTCTTCTTTGAGCGACGAATAGCGGGCATATTTAATCCTTAGCGTCGAACGCAGTCACGGGGTAAACGGTCATCCGGTCGACGCGCTCGTAAATGACCGCCAACTTTCGGCCCGTTCGGGTAAATCCGAAAGCAATCGGACGGCCTGTGCGCCGGCTGACGGCCGTCGAGATGGGATTGGTCAGCACATCCCTGACTTCTTCACGAGTCACGCCGTGTTCCGGGAGATGCTGGACGTTCCCGTCAGGACCGTCAATCCAGATCAATTCAACATGCGGCATGTTCCGTCCCCAGCCGTTATCTTAAATGATAACCTTGAGCTATTATTTGTCAATGTGAATTTGCGGACATTGCGCGGGCCATCGTCTCTACCACGCGATTACGGGCATCTTGAAGTGAGGCGAGTCCGGAAAAGGGGACGTTCAGAATGTCATTAACTTAAGCGAACAAGGGTTTGTTTTTGGGATGGAATCGCCACTTTGGGCCCATGGATAGCCCTTAAGTGAATACCATTCGGGACATTCGTAATATTATTTGAATATTACGAATGTCCCGAATGTCCCCTTTGATTCAAGTCTTGGCGGGGAACAGATAAGGGCGGGGACAAGGCGTTAATGCGCTGGGGGCGACGGTTGGGTTTGTGGAATCTGTGTGGAGTTATCTCCGGTCGGTTCGGACGCCGGAATATGGAGCATCCTGGCGGGCGATTGATCGACACTGGGGGTATATGCCCATGGCATATTTGGAACCCACTCTGGATGAATGCCCACGAATATTCCCGCGATGAACGCCACCAGCATCCACGCCAGAGTGCCGAGTATGCCATAGAGACGACTTTGCTTTTTTGGCTGGGGGATGGTTTCCATGAGACCTCCGCAAAGTCTAAAATTGGCTTCCTCGCAGCTGCGGCCTGATGACGAAGGATTTCAGCGACTTTGTCGCTTTGTCCCATGACAATAGAACTGAACCGGGATCATCAGCCGCCGCTGAATGGTCGTGCACAATATCGCCGAATGATACAGTTTGCACAATCCCATTTGCCCAGCGATTAATTTCCGACTTGATTGAAAGACGACATCAGGGATCTCAGGCAACGGGACATCACTCATTGAATGTCAGTGATGTTCCCTTGTTAGCCGCCCTACTATTTTGAGCGGCGAATGGCGGGCATAGTCAAAGCCGGTTGGCGGCCATTGCCATCGCCATTGCTTCGGCGACACGATCATGGGCTTCCTGGAGAGATCCGGGGATTTTCAATCCCGACGCACGGGCGTGTCCGCCGCCGCCGAATTGCTCGGCGAATCTTGCTACGTCTACCTGGCCTTTGCTTCGCAGGCTTACGCGGATTGGGGAATCTTCGGGGGGTTCGATTAAAAGAATGGATACTTCCACCGTGCGGATTTGCAGGGGGATGTTGATGAGGTTTTCGGTGTCTTCGGGTTTGGCGCCGGTTTCTTCGAAATCTTTTTTTTGCACGCACATGACCGCGAGGCGGCCGTCTTCTAATAGTTCCAGGGATTGCTGGGCTCGCGATTGCAACGCGACGCGCTCGGCCCGCTCGTTTTGATAGAGGTGCTGATACATGGCGTCGGTGTTGACGCCTGCTTCTATCAGATCAGCGGCTAGTCGCAGTGTTGCGGGGCGGGTGTTGCTGAACTGGAACCAGCCGGTGTCGCTGGCGATGGCGACGAAGAGGGCCGTCGCGATCGATTTGTCGATTGGGACTTTCCAGCGTTCAAGCAAGTTCGCGGCGATTTCGCCCGCGGCGGCAGCCTTGGTGTCCACGAGCTTCACATCCGCCCAGTCTTCCTGGGTGAGATGATGATCGAGGACCAGGCGCGGGCGTGTCCAGCCGTTGAGTTGTTCCTTGAGGCCAGGCAATTGCGACCAGGTTCCTGTATCGACCACCAGCAGCGCGTCGAAAGCATTAAGTGAATAGGACTGGGGCCAGCCCGCTTCCACATCGTGATAGGTGAGCTTGTTATCGTTGAACAAAAACGCGTATTTGCGCGGAAGGCGATTGAAGAGGAGGATATCGCTTTCGATTTTTTGGCGGCGAAGGGCGAGCGCCATCGCGGCGGATGTGCCGAGGGCGTCGCCGTCGGGGCGCGCGTGGGTGGTGATGAGCACCCGGCGACAGGCGGAGGNNTAGGGATCGGTCATGGGTGGATCAGTCATGGCTGAATTGACGTCGCCGCCTGGGACGTTGGCGCCTGGGACGTTGGCCCCTGGGATAATGGCGGGGCCGGATCGATCGCTGAGAACTCGTGGTTCCAATATTCCTCCGCGGCTTGCGCTCGCGCGTTGACCCATTGCTGTCGTTTTACGCCGGCCGGATCCTGTTCCGGTGTTAATTCCAGCGGGCGATGGTCGAGCGGGATCGATACATCGATCGGCCGACCAAAGCGAAGAACCTGCAGGCGAAGTACGTCGCCGGCGTGCATCAGACCGACGATCCGGGCGAACTGATCGAACCGATGCATCTCAAGGTCCGGAAGCGCGGGCTTCTGGATGATCTTAACGATGATGTCTCCCTGTTGCAGCATTCGATAGGCGACGAAGCCGGGAATTCGGGACCAGACGAGGACGCCATCGGGCGGCTGGCTTGGGGCGCCGGACATCATTTGTATGCCCAGGAATCCATAGTCGAGACGCGGATCGGCGGCAAATTCGAACGGCTGAGCAGACAGGAAAACCTGAGTGACAGCCTGATGTATGGCGGCGATCTGCTCGGGAAGCAATGAATGCTCGGATATCGCCGCGGCCTGAAGAGCGGGGAGATCGGCTTTATTGAGCGCCATCAGCTTGCTGAGCGCGGTCCGGCGTATCTGCGGGTCATCGCTGCCGAGTTGGGCAATCCATTTCCGCAGTTCTTGCTGAGATGGCGTTGAAGATTGAGTCGCGGCTGATGAATTCTCTGCCGCTGTTGAAATATGGGCGAAGCCAATCGGGGATAAAAACATTCCCGCCAGCAATACCGCGGCGAATCGAAATATCCACGAATTAACCATCAGCCAACTCAACAAGCCGGTCGTAGCTTTTTTGGATCCAGATAATTTTACGCTGCACCATTTGCAAAAAGGGCATGCCTTCGACTTTGCCGAAGGAGCCTGTGGCGGCGATTGGGAAGACGGCTTCGGCGATGAGGGCTTCGATCATGAGCATGGGGATGGTGCGGATTTCCGCCTGTGACAGGAGCATGACCTCATCATATCCGCGGAGGAATCTTTTGAAGCGGGATTCATCGAGATAATCGGGCCATTTTGAGACATCGTCGTCGCCGCCGATGATTGAGAATTGGAGGGAGCCGTTGGCGACGTCGATGATTCGGGGGAGGAGGCGGGCGCTGTCGTAATCGATTACGGCGACGACGCGGTTGTCGCGAAAGAGCATGTTGCCCGGGTGCCAGTCGGCGTGGACGATTTGCTTGGGCCAGTTGTCGATGCCGAGGGACTGGACTATATCGGCGCTCTTGCGATAGGTGGCGAGGAGGAAGGCGAGGAGTTGGGTGACCTCGCGGTTTTCGTCGGTGTCGGGGACGCCGGCGGAGATGGCGCGGAGGCCGGAATCAACGGCGGTTGCGGCGTGATAGCTGCCGCTGGGGGGTTGCCATTCGCTTTTGAATTCTTCGAGGAGTTTGTGATAGAGGGCTAAAATTCTTCCGCTATCGAAAGTTGCTTCTAGTGTTTGGGGATAGGTCTGGCCGGGGATGTATTCGAAGAGTTCGTAGACGCCGTTGCGCCATTGGAGCATGGAGTTGTTGTCTTTCCGCGTGCCGATGAGATGCGGGAGGGGGAACTGTTTGCTGGCCAGGTGGAGTTGCAAGGCGTGGGTGAAGGCGACCTTGAAGGGATCGTCCTTTCCGCGCGCGCGGCGTTTGAGGAGGAATTTTCCCTGTTCACTGACGATGAGAAGTTTTGGGGCTTTACGGGAGCCACGGGGGAATTCGACGATGGAGTCGATGACGCCGATGTCGAAATGGGAGAGGACGATGGAGAGTTCTTCGGCGGAGAATTGTTCGCGTGTTCCGCCGGTGCGCGCTTGGCCGGTGCCGGAAACGACGGTTTGGGATCGCTCTGATGCCATAGGGGGCCAGTGGGGGACAGTTTAGATTAAATACCCGGCTGGAAAAAGGAGAAAGTATTTGAGGGTTTTGGAACTCCCTGGAATTTGCCGGTTTGACTGCCTATCGCGTCGCTCCATGTTTACATGCGGGCAATGGTGTAATTCGAACTAAAAGACGGGGAGGAAGAAGATGATTTTCGGTTGCGGTGTTGGTGACGATTGCGGGCGGGGGCTCGAATATAGCGCGCGTTGCCGCCTATGGGGCCGCTGGCTGGCCCGTCAAAATTCCGACGGGCCTTTTGCCGCCGAAGAGGATGGGGGATTGCTGCCTGCGGCGACCTTTTGCAGGATGTCATTTCTTCGCTGGGGGTATTTGGCGTCGTCGAGCACTGCTACGGCATTCGTGGTTTGGATCACCTGCTCCAGCGGTACCCAGCTTTTGCAGCCGGCGTAGGCGGGCGTGTTGTCGATCGTTTGCGGGTGGCGTAGCCGATAGGCCCGGACGAGGAGCAGGTAGAGTGGATTTTCGGGTCGATAGTTGAAGCGCATGTCGATGAGCGGGCTTGTCCAGATGTGCTCATCATCCAGAGCGTCCATTGTTGCCCGGCTGGTTATTGGAATGATGTCGGTGATTTCGCCGGCGAGGGAAATTTCGATTTTCTGCGGCTCGGCGGAAAGTTTGGTCATGCCCGCGCGTTCATCGGTTTTGAGCATCGCGGGGTTTTGATGGAGATAGGTGGGGAAGAGGAGAAAGTGGCGATGTTCGATTTCGAATTCTCCGGCTGATTCGTAAATGCCGCCCTTGCGGAGCAGAATCATTTGCCGGCCGCGCGAGAGGGCATCGCAGACGATGGCCCATTCTTTCAGTGCGACCTGTAGATCATTCGGCCACGCCATGGGGGGATTCCTCTGCGAGCTTGGCCGGCGGCTGTTCTGCCTTCATCTCCAGCAGGATTGTCCATAGGACGGCGAGGAGATCTTCGACACCCTGCCGACTTGCGCCGCTGATGGGGTAGACCGTCTTCGGGCTCAATTCGGCGCGGAGACGATCGATCGCATCGTTGTCGATCGCCAGATCCATTTTGTTGGCGGCGATGATTTCTTTTTTCTCGGCGAGGGTTGGGCTGAAGGCCTCGAGCTCGCGGCGAATTGTGCGGTAGTTTTCGGCGGGGTCGGAGTTGTCCGCGGGATACATATCGAGCATGTGGACGATGATTTTGGTGCGTTCGATGTGGCGGAGAAAGGCGTGGCCGAGACCCTGGCCGTGCTGGGCGCCTTCGATCAGGCCGGGGA
>PMAK01000234.1 GCA_003153655.1 Phycisphaerales bacterium | reverse complement strand
GAGGGGTTTTTCAGAGGCTCCAATAGTTAAAACGGTGATATTGTTTGCCGAAAGCGAAACACCGCTGGCTATGACGGGTCCAATCGATGCAAAATTGGCCGAGTAAAACTTGTTGCCGCCCGTCGTCGTTCCATCATACAAACGCATGTAGTTGGCAATTTGATCAGAGGGAATGCCGATCTGGCCTAAAGTGCCTACCAGGGTCGACAAATTCGAGTCTACATTTGTCAATTGGATGATCGTTGCGGCAGGAAAATTACCGCTGCCATCCAACTGCACCAGACCATTTGGCGCATTGACGGTGACGACTGAAATATTTCCGTTGCTTACGCCGAGCGGGGCGCTCGCTGTTGGTTGCACACTGAATGTACTGAGCATAAACCTGCTCCAGTTTTGAATCGATCCAAACTCACCCCATAGGGTCTACGTCATGATTCGGAAGTCTATTTAGTTCTACTCCAGAAGACAATAAAATATTGGCGACAAAATGAAAAATATCTAGATCAAAACAAAGATGCCACGGCGAATGGTTCGCCGTGGCATCGATTCAATTCAAACGAATACTCGCGTTACAAAGCTTACTTGGAAGCATTGCGACGACGAGCCAGCAAGGCTGGAATGGCCAAGCCGAGCAGACCGAGCGAGGCCGGCTCAGGAACGGCAACCGGGTCGATCTCGAGCAATTCCGGGCCAGTACCAAAGGGGTCCGGGGCACTGTACGTCGGCTGCGGGAACACCTGGAAGCCCCAGCGGATATCGTCGGCAACATTTGCACCACCGTTAGCGAGGACAGCGTCCGACAGGAGAGTCGGGCCACCACGCTGCGGGAAGACTTCTGCACCGGCCTGATTGAAGCCGTCGAAGGCGTATCCTTGAGTAGATCCCTCTTGAATGTATGGCTGAACGTCAACCGCAGCGTCAGCGCTGCCGGTCAGAAGTGTTACGGTGACTTCTGAATCCGTAAAAGCCGTCAGATTTAGATTCGGGCCAAAGTAGGTGTCATCAAAATTCGCCCAAACCGATGTGCTTGCCGGGGGACGGCCATTGGATTGCGTCTGACCGAAGTTGAAACTGACGATCACGCCACCATTGAGATCCGGCGTAATGCTGTTCACTACGCTGCTAAGGTTATTACCCGAATGCTCATCTTGCATGGCAAGCAGGTTTGCCTGGGTTGGCGTATAAATCTGAGCTTGCACGGCCGTTGCGGCCGCGAATGTGAGTGCCGCCGGTGCAGCCAGGATGCCGAGCCGACGCAAATTCTGTCCCAACATGATTACTCTCCTCCGAAACGTAAGTTACGTTTCGATATTTGGAAACTTAGCGGCACCCAGGCAAAAGAGGGAACACCCCTCCACGGATGTGCGCCCGGGCGGCGCCGACCTTTCAATCAAACCCACTCCCTAATACAAATGAAGTTCGTGAGTTCCATTTTCTACTTAAACGTCCAACTGACTTGTCTTCTCACTAATCTCGCACCTCCTCACGAGGCCTCTCATACAGATGCCTCGTCTTAAAACCTCACTTCAGTTTTCTATCTCTTCTCAGTGCTGCCTCTTCTCAGTGCTGCGGGCCCATTCGCTGGCTCGACTCCCGCACGATTAAACTCACCGGCAATTCCTCATGCCGGCCGCGATCCCGAATCCGGCCCATCGACCTTCCCAGAAGCACTTCCGCCGCGCGCCGCCCAATCTGATAGGCCGGCTGACGTACGCTCGTCAGCGGGGGCGACATCTCGCACGCAAAGTCATCATCCGAGAAGCCAACGACATTCAAGTCGTCCGGTATTTTCAAATTCAACTCCTTGGCCGCCTGATAAACCTGCTTGGCGTACAAGTCGCTGGCTGCGAATATTGCTGTCGGCCGATCCGGCAAAGACAACATCGCTCGAGCCGGTTCGATGGCGAGTCCTGTTTCGCCTGGCGGAACCTCCATGGTCACGCAACTCGCGCCCGGCATCTCTCGCACCGCATTCTCGAAGGCGCTTCGGCGGGCCAATGCCCAGGATGCCACCGATGCCGCCGCCACATGTCCCATCCGTCTGTGCCCTTGAGCGTACAAATGTTCGGCAACCATTCGCCCGCCCTCTGCCTCATCACTCCCGACATAATCCGCGTTGTATTCCGCGGGGAGTTGGTGATCTATCGTCACCACCGGAAGATTTCGGGACGAAAATTCGTGTATATGCTCTCTGAACAACTCCGCGAACGGGGGCCACAGAATCACGCCATCCACTCTTCGATCCAGCAACCGGTGAATCTGTTGCAACTCTTCGCCCGGCCCTTCGCGTCTTCGCGGCTTGGCGCCAATATGTACTGTCCAAAGTGTGATCGGCACGTGGTCCGCAGCCGTCAGCACGTCATGAATTCCGTAAAGCACTTCCGACCAGTAAAAGTCGAATGGCGGCATCATCACGCCGATCATTCGAGTTTTTCCCGTCTGAATGCCTCGGACCAGCAGATTCGGGCGATATCGAAGACGTTCGGCCGCCTCCAAAACCCGCTGACTCGTCTCATCCGAGTTCACCCGACGGCCTGACAGAACCAACGAAACCGTCGATTGGGAAACGCCTGCCTGTTCCGCAATACTTTTTTGACTGACTTGAAAGTGAAGCCGGTTCATGACATCCGGGATTAATATATATGAAGCAGTCGAATAGTCAACATTATTCTGAGCACTTTATTGCCTTATGCGAATATGCTCGATATAACACGTTAACCGACGCATCGTCATCTGGCAATCTAAAATGGACGATGCGAGTTATTTGTTTTAACTATATATAAATTAATGACTTATATTGTATTGATGCGATTAGATCGGGCTGCTCCGTTTATGCTGATTTGAGGTCGGCCAATGATATTTTCGCCATCTTCACAGTCGCATACGAGGATAGATCATGGCGGAAATTATGCTCAAAAGATTGGTTGATGTCGGCGGGCCTCGATTTGGCCTTTTTTGCTGACGATCATTACGATTCTTTAGCTGCCGAATGTGATCCTTCCGGCCGCTGCTAAGCCCGCGGCGATGCCTCAATAAAGGCCTGCGGCAAATCCTGTTGGTGTTCGGCACAAAATTGTGAAACGACTCCTCTCCATAACTTTGATCTCGCTCATGATCCTCAGCGCCGCGGCAATGCTGGCGTTTGGGCCCAGACCCCAAATGAACTCGCCTGAGGGACGCGTTCGAATCCAATATTGGGAAAAATGGACCGGCCTCGAGGCTGACCAGATGAAAGAAGTCGTCGATGCGTTCAATAACACCGTCGGCAAAGACAAGGGAATCTGGGTCGATTTTACTTCCATGAGCCAGATCGATCGCAAGACGCTCATCGCCACCGCCGCCGGCGTCCCCCCCGATGTGGCCGGACTATGGGATACCCAGGTTTTGCAGTTCGCTTCGATGAACGCGCTGGAGCCGCTGGACAACTATGTTCAGGAATACGGCCTGACCCGAGACCATTACAAACATGTCTTCTACGATGGCTGCGAATATCACGGAAAGCTCTACGCCATCCCCAGCACGGTCTGGTGCATCGCAATGTTATGGAACAAGGAAATATTTCACGAAAAGGCGGCCCAATTGAGAGCGGCCGGCCTCGACCCGGATCGTCCTCCGCAAACGATGGCCGAACTGGATAAATACGCCGCCGCCATAGATACCTGGGTTACAAGCGGCGGCTCAAAACACCTGTCCGTCACCGGCTGTATTCCTCTGGAGCCCGGCACCGCCACCAACGTGATGGGCTATTGGTTCGGCGCTTCGATCGCCGACCCAACCGGCACCAAGGTCCTGATCAATTCGCCTCAAATGTTTGCGGCTTATAACTGGATTCGCAGCTATAGCGAACGGCTTGGCCGGGATTCACTGGCCGAATTCCGCAGCGGTTTCAGCAGCGGCGCCACTGGAATGTTCGATACGCCACAAAATCCCTTCCTCGTTGGCTGGAATGCGATGGAAGCGCAAGGCCCCTGGATCTCCGCCTTCATCGAAAAGCTTAAGCCGTCGTTCAATCGCTGGCATGTTCCGCCGGATCAGCTTCAGCGAGAAGTGGATTTCGATAAAATCGATCTTGGCATGAGCCTGAACCTGGTTCAGAAGTTGCTCGGCCCGGGTGATCCCCCAAGCGGCGGCGGCCGCACCGTCGCCCCCGATGTCCCAGCGAGCGCTCAAATGTTCCGCTGGCCCGCGGGAGTCAAAGATATTTACGTTACGTTCGTCGATGGAAAAGTCTCGGACAAACTGGCGAAATGGCTGCCGGCCAAAATGCGTCAGCAGTATTGTCAATGGGGCGCTGCCGCCTTTCCATCAGCCGTGCCGGGCGTGGACAATATCACTTGGGCTGGCATGGACGTATGGGTAATCCCCAGCACATCCAAGCACAAAAAGGAAGCGATGGAATTCATCGCCTTCGCCAGCCGGCAGGACCAGATCGAAAAACTCAGCTCGGAACACTGCAATCTATCTCCCCTCGCCGTCGAAAGTCAGCAGTACAAAGACAATCACCCTAGTCCCTATGTTGACGTATACGAAGCCCTGGCCGCCAGCCCCAACGCGCGGCCGCTTCCCCGACTGATCAACTGGCCGCAAATCTATGATGAGCTGACCCAGGCCGCGGAGCGCTCTTACATGCTTCATGGCACAACCGCTGAAATCCTCAATGAGGAACAGGTGCGTTGCCAGAAGGAGCTGAACAAAGCCCTGGACGTTCCCGAGAATACAAATCTCGACACCCAAGAAAGTCCGCAATCCGATGCAAAGTGAACTTCGTCAATTTGGCAAAGGGATGGCGTTTCTCTCGCCATGGCTCATTGGGTTTATCGTTTTCACATTGATTCCGATCGGATTGTCGTTTTATTTCAGCCTTTGCAAATTCGATATGTTGCAGCCACCGCGATACATCGCCGCGCACAACTACACAGATCTCCTTCACGACAAAACATTCTGGCAGGCGACGAGCAATACGTTTTATTACACGGCAATGGCCCTTCCGGCCGGGCTGCTTGTTTCGCTCGGCCTGGCAATGCTGCTTAACGTCGAAATCCCCGGCCGCGCCATCTGGCGAACAATCATCTTCATGCCTTCCCTCGTGCCGATCGTCGCGTCGGCCATGGTTTGGATGTGGATGCTGAATCCGAGGCTCGGACTATTCAACCTCCTGCTCGGCAGGCTAAATGATATTCTGCCGGCAAAGCTCAATTTCCCCCTTCCGCCATGGCTCGGCGACCCGCAATGGGCTATGCCCACGCTGGCGCTGATGAGCCTCTGGGGTGTCGGAAATGCCGTGGTGATTTATCTCGCCGGCCTGCAGGATGTGCCGGTTGAATTGTACGAAGCCGCTGAGCTTGATGGCGCCGGACTTCTCGGCCGCATGCGGCACGTCACCATCCCCATGCTGTCCCCCGTCATCTTTTTCAACCTCATCATGGCCATCATCGGCGCACTGCAGATTTTCGATATCCCGTACATCATGACCAACGGCGGCCCGGTCCATAAAACTTATTTTCTGTCGATGTATCTCTACGACAATGCGTTTGTGTATCTGCAAATCGGCTACGCAAGCGCCATGGCCTGGATCATGCTCGTAATCGTGCTCGTCCTGACGGGTGTGGCGTTCTGGACCAGCAGCAGATGGGTTCATTACCAGGGTAAATAAATGAGCACTCTGCCTACTGATTCTCCACAAATGCTCGAGCAGCGCGAAGCGGCCATAGTCATCTCCGCAATCCCCAGGATTCGCAGGCGAAGGCGGCGCTATCCGCATCGATGGTTCGCCCTCCTGGCCATTATGTTGATCTGTTTCGGCTATCTCATGCCGTTCCTCTGGATGATCTCCACCAGTCTCAAAACCGTGGACAAAACCACGAGCTTTCCGCCGCAGTTGATTCCGCATCCGGCCGTCCCGATGAATTACTGGAGCGCGATCTCCTCCCCCAAGGCTGATTTCCCCCTCTACACCCGCAATACTCTGCTGATCGCCGCCCTTTCCGTTCTCGGCACAACCCTCTCCAGCGCCGTCGTCGCCTATGGCTTCGCCAAGATCCGCTTCAAAGGCCGCGGCTTTCTGTTCGTTCTCATGCTCTCAACAATGATGATCCCGTTCCCCGTGATGATGCTCCCGCTCTTCATCGTCTTCCGCTTCATCGGCGATCACACGCCACTCCAGATGCTCGGCACCTTCAAGCCGCTCTGGCTCCCAGCCTGGTTCGGCAGCGCCTTCAGCATCTTCCTCCTCCGCCAATTCTTCCTGACCATCCCCGACGACCTGAGCGAAGCCGCCCGAATCGACGGCTGCACCGAATGGGGCATCTTCTGGCGGATCATGCTCCCCCTGAGCCGCCCGGCCCTCGCGGTCGTCGCCCTCTTCTCATTCATGTGGGCCTGGAACAACTTCCTCGGCCCGCTCCTCTATCTCCAGCGCCCGCAACAATACACGCTAGCCCTGGGTTTACAGGCCTTCCAAAGCGCGCAAGGTGGCACCGATTGGAATCTGCTGATGGCCGCGTCAATGCTGGTGATGCTCCCCGTGATTCTGCTCTTCTTCGTGGCACAGAAGACCTTCATTCAGGGGATTGCGACGACGGGGTTGAAATAAGCAATACCAATAGAGCCGGATCGCGTCGGTCCGAATATTAAGCGCGAGTGGAATGCAATCTATGGATTGTCGATGTAGCGATCCGGAATCTTTCCATCCGGAGATCTGACGTCCAATTTTGGAATCCGCCCGTTTGGAACCCAGGGGTGGCCAGGGCCCGGTAGTTTCCCTTCCATTTGACCCGACATCGCCCCCATCGCATCCAACACAGTCTTTTGTAAGGGCAAGTTGTTTTTTACCGCATCGTCATACTTTTCCTGGAGCTCCTTGCGGGCCTCGGGTTTGTACCGAAGCAGGTATCCTACGAAATAATGTCCGTCCGAAACGGCGACTACCGCCTCCACCGCGGTCTTTCCATTGTGATCGAATGGTGGGAAATTATAGACGCTGTCCACGAAATAGGTTCGGCCATCGTCCTCGGTATAAAATGCTTTTGAAGGATCGAATTGTTTGCCGTGAGGCCAGAGATAGTGAGTGGCAACCCCTGCTGCCACGAGGATCATAATCATTGCGACCGCTAAACCTACCTTGCGGTTTCTTTGCAGCGATTCTCGGATCGAAAAATCATAAGCGCTTTGCGGCATGACAGCTTTTGCCACGGTGCCCAAGGACGCCCCGTTTTATTTTAATGACTTTCGGCCCCGCCGCCCACCGGAAGCAGAAGCTACGAAGGTTGGTCGATATATTTATCCGGAATCTTTCCATCCGGAGATCGCACATCGAGTCTTCCGACTTGCGAAGTAGGCACCCAAGAATGGCCACTCCCTGGTAACTTCACTTCCATCTGGCCGCCAAAATATGTCATCGAATCTAACATCGTCTTTTGCACCGATAAGCCATTCTTCACTGCATCATCGTATCTTTTCTGAAGTTCCTTCTGTGCGCTGGGCGTATAACGGGAGAGAAACGCAATAAACCGGTGGCCGTTGGATTCTCCGAGTGTTACCAGCGATACAGTTTTTCCGCCCTTTTCGAATGGTGGGAATTGATAGACGGTATCTTTGTAGTAAGTCTGCCCATCGTCGTCAGTGAAATACGCCTGCGTCACATTTACGCTGGGCGTCCAGTGAGACAGGAAATAATGTCCAAGAACCAACCCAGCCACGACAATCAGTCCGACCGCCACGCCGATTCCGAGCTTCTTGTCGTTAAGTTTTTCTCTAACGCTCATTGTCAACTTGGCTATCTCCCTGTCTTTAACTACGATCTCGATTGGTCCATCAATCTCTGGGCCACGTCTTCTATCAGGTGCCTCCAACTTGCTCATTGCCCCGGCGGAGGACCGTAACCAATTGATGTGGTGATCGACACATCCCTAGCCACCACCTGCATGAGTACTCGTGATTCCACATGCCCGTCGATGAAAAGGGCGTTTAACGTTGTGTTATTCATGTGCCGAAATCGCATGTTGCACATTGAGGCATATTTATCCCGGCGATTTGTGATATCCACGTTCTCTCCCTGGTTGCAGAAAAGAGTGGCGCCCAATCCAGTAGAGGCATTCACAAGCGTTAGGCCGCTAATCGGCGGAATAAATGTTCCCGGATTTCCGAGAGCAATTGGATTTGTTGGCCACAATTGGTTAGCCGGTGATTGAACAGCTCCTGCTGGTGTCGGATAATACTGCCCGTAGGTAGCACCACCCCATTCCATTACCGATCCATCCAGTTGTTCAGCCAACCAACCATAATTTGCGCCAAGAGCTGCGGCACTCTGTCCGTCGGTAAGGCTTTGCGGACCGCACCAGACCATCATTGTCTCAGCAGGCCGCCTGATGCTGCCAAGTTGGCGAAGGGACAAGTACCCTTGCTTGGGGTCCGCTCCTCCGGTTTGCTTATACCTTGGATCCCACATGTTGCAATCAATCATAACAACCGCGTTGCCCATGTAGTCTGAAACGCGGGTCTGATAGGGAAGCCCGGATGTGTCATAATCATGAAACACACCGAGAAAATCCGGCGACATATTTCCTTCGTTCTGTGCCAAAAAACCAGAGGCGCTCGTAGATGGATCCCAAACCAATGATCCACCATCGCCAGGGGCCTTATTGTTTGTCTCGCGAGAGAGGCTGTCGGGCCAATTCCAGCATGGCACGCTCTGCAAATCATTACCTGAGACATACTCAGTTGTGTTTAGCGGCTCACCGCCAACTCCCGGTGCCGGGACGGTTGCATATCCATAGGGCAGATACCCGCGATTATCCGCAGCATATTCCTGGATGAGTTGCCCGATGTTGCGCAAATTGGACATACACGCCACAAGATTCGCCTGCTCCCTGGCACGGTTCAGCGCTGGCAGCAATATCGAAATCAACAACGCAATGATCCCGATCACCACCAGCAGTTCGACCAGAGTAAAGCCTCGTTTGACGCTCTTAATAGACATGCACGCTCCTCGTGAAAATCCGCGAATTGCTCATAATCATATATATGAAAAATATTGTGTCAATCTTATTCTTTCGGGAAAGCGTGTCCAAAAGGACCAAAAAAAACCGCCGGCGTCGGGAATATTTGACGCCGGCGGGTAAATTGTTGTGCCAAGCCTTGCTTATGGTTTCTCAGCATCGGGTAACGCCTTCCTTAATGCCCCACCCGAACCGGTAAACTCCCCTCCAATAATTCGATCGTCCCTGTTGCATCTCAGAATCATCTCATGCCGACCGTCTCTTCTTAACCAGCGGCACGAACTCGATCCGGACGCGCTTGTCCAGCGCCATTGCGATGCGGTTCAGCAATGCCAGCGAATGTCCTTCGTATTTCGCGTCTTCCAGGCGGCAGATGACCGACGCCGTCGTTCCCACAAGCTTGGCCAATTGGCGCTGAGTCAGGTTCGCCGAGGTCCGGATCATGTAAATCTTACGGGCAATGTCGTCATTCGCCTGAGCCTCCTGGAGTTGGGCAATGCGGCGAGGCCGCCCCGCGTAAAACCGCTCATGAATGATTTGCAATGCATCGGTCGTTGTTCGCCGGATTTTAGGCTTCATATTGGCATTTCCGCGGTATGTTTGGCCGGATTGGCCATATACCGCCTCATTCTGTTGATCGCCCGGTCGATTTCGACGGGAGGCACTCGTCTCTCCTTAAGCAGGCCATGCGCCACTATCGCCAGGCGATTCCCATGAAAAAAGTACAACATTCGGTAATTTATTCCGACCAGGCCGACCCGCAATTCATAAATCCCGTTGTGAAGAAAGTCCGCCTCGGGACGGCGTAATTCGTGTCCCAGATCGGCTAACCGCCGCAATCGGGCGACGCACTTATCCTTTGCCTTATCCGGCAATTCATCAAGCCAATCCAAAAGCGGAATCGACCCATCGTCCTCTCGAAAAAGAACGACGGCCGTTTGCGGCATATTGGGATGTTCTCTTTTTTGCGAACAAATGTCAAGGATGAACCGCCCCAGCCATCGCTCATGGCTTATACTGCAAGCCTTTCGGCAAGGCTCGCCCGTGCCATATCATGTCTGCGAATTGGCTTTAACAAAATCAATGATCTCATTCACATATCCAAACGCCAATCCCGTCACCGTATCAGCGCAACCATAGTAAATCGCCAATCTTCCGGTCGGGGCATCCAAAAGCGTCGCGCAGGTNNCACATTCGGTACATCCCCCACGCATTCATAGTTCGTTTGCGGCGATATCAGGTAAGGGGCCGCGCGATAAATTACCTTCCATGGTTTTTCAAGATCCAACAGGCAGGCCGAAAAGCTGTAGACGAACCCATTGCAGCTAGTTAACACACCATGATAGATCAGAAGCCATCCTTCGCTGGTTTCGATCGGAATAGGGCCGGCGCCAAGCTTTGTCGATTCCCATGGCTGTTTCGGGGCCATCACGAACCGGTGCTTGCCCCAATAGGTCAGGTCCGGGCTTTGGCTTAGGAACATATCGCCAAATGGCGTATGCCCGCGGTCACTCGGCCGGCTGAGCATCATGAAGTTTCCATTGATTTTCCGCGGAAACATCACGCCATTCCGGTTGTAGGGCAGAAAGGCGTTTTCAAGCTGATGGTAGGTTTTGAAATCCTTGGTCCAGCCGATGCCGATCGTCGGGCCATGGTATCCGTTGCACCAGGTCACATAATATCGGTCCTCAATCCAGCAGACGCGCGGATCGTATCCGTATTGCCAAGTTGCAACCTCGGGCTCCTCGCACTGAAACCGAATCGGGTCGGCATTGATATGCCAATTAATGGCGTCTTCACTTCGCCCGGCGTAGAGGCCCATTTGCCGCTGCTTGTTGTCGCATCGGAATACCCCGGCAAACGCCCCTTGGAACGGCACGGCTGCGCTGTTGAAGATGCTATTAGATGTGGGAGTGAGATTTCGCGGGATAATAGGATTGTGGCTATATCGCCAGACCGTATCGGCACTTCCTTTGGGCCGATCTTCCCAAGGAATCTTAGGTAAAGGTTGACCACCAATGATCTTATATTTACTGTCTGCCATCGACATCATTTCCATTCTAAAAAGGGGCTTCAAGAGGGAGAATCCCAAAATAGCATGCCGCAAACAGAGCGGCAAGAAGGTAGAATCCAAGTGACGCCAACCCACATTTTCGGACTCCGGGTTACAGAATACTTGCCCAGGGCCCGAAAAAACCGGGTCAGCTTACAATTTTTAGCCCTTCGTCAGATTTCCTTTGACAGCCAAAACAAACGATTTATACTGTTTCATATATATTTTGCCAAGAAAAAACCATTTGCTGACAGGCGAATCGGCAAAATTCACATCCCTTTGAAAGGAGCAGGAAATGCGGAAGAATAAGGCCCTGACTGTAATTGCGACGGCTGCTTTTGCCGCCAGCGCAAAGATTGCCATTGCCGATACCGATCTGTTTTCAACCCGACAGGACTTCGGCGGAGCCGCAAGTGTTGTAGTTAACGGCTTCCAGGGATTCGTCGGCGGAAACGCCAGTTCCAACTTTGGAAATCTCGGTCTAACTCCCACAGCTGCATCGCTTGCAGCTGGTCAAGTTGTCGGCGTTGAAGGCTGGGGCAACTACGATGGAGCTGGAAACGTCCAGCACTCCGACGGCAGCACTTCCGCAACGGGCACCGACACCAAGGGCGACACCATCGCCTATTTGTCGACAAGTCTCGGTAACGCCAGCCCGACCACCAATGGAGTTGGGGATTTCGCGAATGACGTCGAAGCCGGCATCGATAGCTTCGGAGACGGATATCCAGTCTCGCCGGCCTCCACTACAGGTCTTCCGACTGTCGCGGCCCCTTTCAATGCGGCCGGGACGGACCCATATCTTGGTCAAACTTATGCAGGCGCTGTCGGATCGACCGGATCGATGGTCATCGAAAATTATCAGCCTTTTAACAACGGCGCGGGTCATGGGACCGTCCGAGTCTCCACCGGCGAAATAATTGTCCCGAATACGACTTTCCCAGGCGCTGTCGCCGCAGCCCCGACGGGGAACTCGGCCAGCACCACCGCGTTTACAAACGCCTTTGCCAACAGCTACGCAATTGCCATCGATTTCTCCGCTCCCGGTGGCGGCACAACCCTGAACCTCAATGGAACCGGTACCTCCGGGTATTTCCTCCTCGGTTTCTCAACCCAGGACTCCTCGGTCTCAACATCCACGACCAAAGCCGGCGGCTTCAACACCTCACAATATGACTGGGTCAATCCCAGCACTTCGCTCGCCGCCAAAGACGTCGGAAGTCAGGGCGACCAGCCTGGTTCCTTCGTCGTGCAGCACGGCACCGGCGCNNAGCTATTGGACGGCTTACTTGCCCTACTCCTATGCCGCAGCGGCTTCTGTCACCTTCCTCCAGTTCTCCCTGCAAATCAACATGGACCACTACCTCGGTGGTAACGTCACCATCGACAACATCCGCACCGTTTCGCCCCAGTGGGCGGCCAGCGGCAGCGGCCTGAGCTGGTCCACCGGTGGCACCCTCACCCCCGATACCAACGAAATTCAGGGAACCAACGGAACGACGATCACCGCCAACGTGAACAGCGAAGAGGAAATCCTCGCCGGTGCCAGTTCCACCTCGGCTGGCAACTGGATCGGTGTGAAATCGACCTATGTTCCGACAACCTTCACCGGCGCTGATGCCGACATGAATGGCGTCACTCAGCAATATGGCCTTGGTACCCCCAATGCCTCTGGAATGAGCGTCACCTTCGGCGATCTCGAAACCGGCAATGCTTCCGTCGGCCTTGATGCCAATCAGACCGTCGGAACCCTCATCTTCAACAGCACCGGCAACAACAGCACCGGCTTGCCGTTGCAGTACAATCTGACGGCTTCTTCCACGGCAGGCACCGGAGCCGGCGGATCGCTGATTCTGGACAACACTGCTAACTCCGCCCCGGCGGCCATTAACTTTATCGCCGGTTCACCAACTGAATTCATCACTGCTCCGGTGGTGTTGAATTCCAATACGATTGCCACCGTCACCACCGCCGCCAACACCCTCTTCNNTCTCGGTAACACCGTTGGCGGAATCAGCGGCGCCGGCAGTATGACAATCGCCGGTGCTGGAACGGTTCAGTTCGCATTCGCCAATACCTATACCGGCGGGACAACCGTCAACGCCGGGGCAACCCTGACCGCTTCTGCCGACAATGGCCTGCCCAGTGGTCACGCCTTGGTGAACAATGGCACGACCAATATCGAGGGTAGTGCAACCTTGTCATCCCTCACCGGAACCGGCAAGCTGAACCTCACTCCGGGCTCAGACACAAATTCAATCGTAAAGTTGGCGACCAACAGCGGATTG
>PMAK01000079.1 GCA_003153655.1 Phycisphaerales bacterium | reverse complement strand
GCGAATTAATAGGTGACTGTCCTGAATGCCCATCCCAGCTACAGCGAGCACGTTTTACTTCGAGTTCGAGCCCGTGATCCGCGCAATGTTCAAAGCAATCTCATACCACCTGCGGCATTGTAAAGAAGTTCTTGCAATTACAAAACGTTGCCGGTAAATTCAGCTCAATCGGAATTCAGCATTTCCAGGGAATCGACGACAAGAAGAGGGCGAGCAACCACATCTCAGAAGCAGGTGTTCGGAGATTTTCGATGACATTGGTAGCGAATTGTAAGACTAAGGACTGCCCGCAAAAAGTTTCCTACACGGAGAAGACCATCCCGGCGGTCCAAAAGCTTGACATTGAAGAAGATCGGTATGTCGAACTCACTTGCGATCTTGGTCACACCCATATCTATTTCATTAAGGAAATGAGGGCAGAATAGTGCCTTTGGTCGTGAAGGTAGACGACCAATATTGGCTGGATTACGCCAAGGTACTGGCCGATTCTGCCTCCACTAGCAGGGATCAAGCGGCATCTAGATTAACGGCGGTCCTTGGCTGGCTTTGGGGGATTTATACGGGCGCTGCGACTGTTGGTGTTGCGCTCCATAAGACCGAATTTCCGCTCTATACTGCGATATTCATCGCCGCTCCCGTGCCCTTGATAGTTGTCGGGTATTGGCTTTCTATCTGGGCATCGTCGCCGGTTCTAGTAAAAATTGATCCACAGGTTCCAGCCGACATGCGCGCGGCATATGTGAAGGTAATAGAAACAAAGGATGGGAGGCTTAGGCTCGCGCTGATCATTTCACTTCTAGCGTCGATCACTGCCGCCGCGTCAATCGTCCTAGCATCGTTTGCGACACCGACTTCCTCCACGATTTTGCGAGCAAAATTTCAGCAAGCAGCTGGAGCTAATTCGGCTCTAGAACTGGCAGGTAGCTTTTCGCCACAAAAGGCAGTGACAGTCCGCGTACTTGGTTTTTCGGACTCAAAGATGTCGAGCGAAGTCGGCCGGTATGTCGTCACATTTCCTTTAACGGACGATGGTCGCCTGCAACAGTCCGTGAAACCGGGCTTCGCGGCACCCTTTTATCTGGTGGTCGCTGAGTGGTCAGGTACGGGGGAAACGCTAGGCATTTCCTGCTTTGTAGAGGGGGAATCAAAGCCTGCCAAATGACTGGATCCTCTGCGGAATGGGCATTTCGGTAAAGAACGTCAAAACGGAGAAACCAAATGGCGACGCTTAAGGAACGGGTGGACAAGATCGTCCTGGACACCATTAAACAGCAGACAAAAAATAGCGACGATTTTACCGCAGATACCGATTTTGATGACGTAGGCATCTCACCTAACGACAGGATGGGATACCAAGAGCCGATAAATGAGAATCTTCATGCGGCGGTTCCCTCAATCCCCACTGACGGTTTGAGTGCGCAGGCATACGCGAACTTCGAGACCATTGCCGATGTGCAGAAGAATGTGAACGCGGATGTATTGCAGGCCATCGCAGATCTTGCGGCTGGAAGTCCCAATCCACTCATGGGGCATGTAGTAGACCTAGCAGGGCATGTCAGCTCTCTGGCTGAGCATGTCAGCACGCTTGCGGGGCATGTCGGCACGATGGCAGGTCATTTGAATTCACTCGTGACGAGTACAAAGTCTTCAGTCGCGGCAACTGCGTCTGGCTCGCAGCAGAAGGGAAAGTCAAAAACTAGGCGTTGAGAATCACGTCTATCCCGATCCGCCTCATTGATCATCCCGTCAGCGGAGTTAAACCATGACGCGCAAGCGATATAACACGAACGTCATCGCATTGGCTGTATTGTGCGGAGTTGGCTTTATTTGCGCAGTAACGAATGGAGATAGTACTTCAAACAACGTCACTATCGAGGGCGCAAGAATCTCCACGATGACACCGGACGGTAAGCCGGTTTTGGTGCTGATATGGGACCCATTTGGTCCTGACATCCTCTATCATATCGAAGTATCTGATACAAAAGACTTCAAAAAGATTCTTGTTCGGGCAGATTCTTCAGGGAATGCCAGCATCGCTGGCGTAGTCACGTATACGGTAAATCAAATCCCTATTTCACCGCAGACGAAGTACTTCTACCGCATTTCCAGCTCGAAGTCTGGTGGCACAACAGTCCCAACAACGCCCGTTCAGCCGAGTACAAATACCTATACGCCGGACTCATTTCTTCCCGCCGGACTACATCTTCAAAAATCGTTCTCCGACAAACAGCTTGCGGACGGCGCAGTATTTAGCTATTCCCGCCCATCAAGCTCCAACGAGTCGGAAACGTACAGTGCGGATTTCGCGCTCGTTTACAAGCCGCAATCTGCGTTGAACAATGTCCATTTCGTACCGAACCGTGGCGACGAATACGAGCGGGATCAAGTTAGCATTTTCGGTGTGATAGAAGGTCATGTCAGCAGCGATCCGAATCCTAAAGCTTCAGAGCATAATTTTATCGCACAGCTTGGCTTTGATGATTTTCTGAAGTGGTCGTCGACGGAGACCAAGAAATTCGATTCATTCTATACGTATTCGACGACCGCCGTTCGTTACGAATCGACTCAGAGGGGCGACGTTCAAAAGCTGCTGGCTTCTGTCCGAATATTTCCGATTTTTGCGCCCATCGGGGCAGGTCGCGAGAAGATTCTTCCCGACTGGAACGACTACGATGGCGACAAGTCGTCGATTGGCTTCATTCATGAAGAAAGTTTCGGCGCGGATGTCGGCGGCACAACTCGTGGGGTTAGCAATTCGACGCTTGAGTCGGATAATACCGTGGGTCGATTGGTCGTACATTTTCGTCCCGAACTGCGGTTGAATTTTTTGAAAGGTTTCGTTCCAAAGGGAGTCAGCGTCTACGGTGACGACACCTTCAACTATTTGATCAGCTCACGTCGCCCAGCGAACTTCGTCCAGGCCGGTGTAAACCTGCAATTCACGGACAATCTCGGATTGCAATTCTTCTACAAGGAAGGGGAAGCTCCACCGCAATTCAATAAGGTGGAATCGATCAACGTGGGCATCACCGCTAAATTTTGAGTGCTCCGTAGATCGTGCTTAAGGGCTCGGAAAAGGTGGCATCCATCAATATTGACGATTCCGGTTCGTTCCGGTAGTTTTTTTGCTCATGCCACGCACAGCGCGCGCCGCCATTGGCGGGGTGATCTATCATGTCCTCAATCGCGGCAACGGCCGCAGGGGCCTTTTCCGCAAGCCGCCGGATTATCAGGCGTTCGTCCAACTCCTCCTCGACGCCAAGAACAAGGCCCACATCGAGTTGTTCGGTTTTTGCCTCATGCCCAACCATTGGCATTTGATCCTTCGTCCCGCCGGCAATGGCGACCTGGCCGCTTATCTCTCCTGGG
>PMAK01000279.1 GCA_003153655.1 Phycisphaerales bacterium | reverse complement strand
GGCACAAGCTCCCGCCCATTCAAATTCGCAATCGCACGATTCACCCCCACATCACAAGGCAGCGCATCCGCCAAAACACCCCGCGCCGGAAACGCCCCCGTCCCCGGAATCGCCACCAGAACGCCCCCGCCCTCCACCCACCGCAAAATCGCCAGCTCCTGCTCGCTCTTCAACTCCGAAAAATCCGCCGCAACCAGCACCAGCACCGTGATCCCGTCATACCCAACAAAATTCGCCGGCAACCGAATCGGATTCAAAATCCCCGCCATCAATCCCGCCCGATCCATCTGCGACTGCAACCGCAGCGCACTCCCAATCTCCCTGANNCCCCGGCCCAAGCAATCGCTTAGGAACCTTCCCCGCCACCGAAAACCCCGCCGGATTCTGCAAACCCGCCGTCGCCAATGTCCGCCCCGTCTTCAAATCCGAAACAATCACCTCAATGCGCGAAGGCTGCGCATTCAGCGGATAAAGCAGCGCATAAGTCGTAGGCCGCGGCGAAATCACCGCGCTCTGATGCACCAAAAGTGCCAAAGATTTTTCCCCGTAAGACCCATGAATCTGCAGATCAACATCCCGCGTCTCAGGATCAGCCACCGACAAAAACACCGGCGTCCACCGCCCCAAACGCATCGCATCCCCCCACCCGCAAGTCACCTTCAGCATCGTCTGCCCCCTGGCGACAGAAACGACGCATACCAGCGCGCAAACAAAAATCCACTCGGCCGATCGCCGCGAATTCATAAACCGGATTGTATTTCATTTCCCGGCACATGGCATCACGACGCCCGGCGACGTCGCGCCAGCATCGCTGCCCCAGCGACGAGACTCATCATCGACCCCGGCTCCGGCACATCCGCCATGAGGCCGTTGGCCGCCGCGAACGCGTAGATCGCGGCGCGGTCGCTGGCGGGGAGAACGACGTCGGCTCCGTCAGCCGATTTGCCGAGATTGCCCACCAGCGCGGTAAAATCATCGCCGCCGACGAGGCCCGTGTAGAGGAAATCGCCTTGGTCCCATCTCGACACGGATCGACCAAGATTGGACGCTAGAATCGTGAAGTCATCGCCGCTGACGAGGCCATCGAGATTTGCATCACCGAATAGAGTGTATTTGACATCCACTGGCCCAAAGGAAGGACCTAAGACGACGCTATCGGCCCCACCTTCCTGGGCATACACGTGTGCGGTTGTGATCGCTGAAACAGAGGCCCAGCAGGCCGCGACCAGAACGGCCGCCACGAACGGCCTATTGTTCCCCTTTTTCATTCTACTATCTCCGATATTCGATCGATTGGCCGATCCGCAATTGTTTGTTCCGTTTCCGGCATTTGAAGCATCCTGTCAAATTATGCATGAGTGAATGGACGCTGTGCATAAACGACGGCCGGCCCGCTTTTGAGCGGGCCGGCTGGGTTGAAAGCTTGCTTCCAGCTTTGCATCGCGGGTTACTTGGCGTCGTCGGCCGCGGTGATGGAGGTCACGGCGATCTTATCGCCATCGCGCGTTCCGGTGACGTTCACGCGGAGATTGTCCTCCTTGGTGGTCTTCTGGAGCCAATCCTTAGCGATATTGTTGCCATTGTCGTCGAACTTGATCATTTCCTTGCCGCTGATGACAGAGTAGCCGGAGGCGGCACAAGCCGCCTTGGTGGCGCAGGACTTGGGATGCTCGGCGGCGGCCTTTTCGGGGTCGGCTTCGGACATCATCTTGCCGCCACAGGCCTGGTCGATCAGGATTCCTGTGATGGTTGTTTGCTGACTCTTGCTATCAGCGTCGTCGGCAATAGACATTGTTGCCACGAAGCCAAGAGCACACACCGCCGCAATTGCACATAGAAACATTCGCATAACTATCTCCTATAAAAAGGCATATGTTGTTTTTGTCCGTTCCCTTGGAGGGATGCGTCGAATCTTCTCTTAAGAGACGCGCGAAAAAACCACAGCGAGCTAGATTCCGCTTTCGTTTACTATAACACCATGCGCTTTGAGGGTGCTGATCTGCACGAGCTTTGCCTGCTCGGTGTCTTGCACGTTGTCGGTGTGACAAGCGGCTTTTTTCCCTTTGTGGGCGAGCTTCATAATCTCCTCTTGCGTGAGATTGCCGCGATTTTTCAGGATATCCGCGCCGACAGCGGAGACGCCGGGGCTGGGCTGGGCTTTTTTCGCGGGTTGGGATGATTCTTCTTTTCCTGAGTAGAACTCCAGAATTTCCTTGCTGATGCGGACGCTGCACCAGTCGTGGCCGCACATGGCACAGAAATCGGTGTCTACCTCCAAATCCTCATCGTGATAGGCGCGGGCGAGTTCAGGATCGAAGCTGAGATCGAAATGTTTTTGCCAGTTGAGGGCGGCGCGGGCCTTTGTTAATTCGTCGTCGCGGTCTCGCGAGCCGGGGATGCCGAGGGCGACGTCGGCGGCGTGGGCGGCGATTTTGTAGGCGACGCAGCCTTGCTTCACATCATCTTTTTTCGGCAGGCCGAGATGTTCCTTTGGCGTGACGTAGCAGAGCATTGATGCGCCATGATATCCGGCGGCAGTGGCGCCGATGCAACTGGTGATGTGGTCGTAGCCGGGGAAAATATCGGTCACGAGCGGGCCGAGAACGTAGAACGGAGCGCCGTGGCAGAGTTTGCGCTGGAGCTTCATGTTGTATTCGATCTGATCGAACGGGACGTGGCCGGGACCTTCGACCATGACCTGGACGCCTTTGGCCCAGGCGCGTTCGGTGAGCTCGCCGAGGGTGGCGAGTTCGCGGAGTTGGGCCTCATCGGTTGCGTCGGCGAGGCCGCCGGGGCGCAGGCCGTCGCCCAGGCTGAAGCTGACATCGTACTGGCGCATGATGTCGCAGATGTCGTCGAAGATTTCGTACATCGGGTTCTGCTTGTTGTGATGGATCATCCACTTGGCCAGGATGCTTCCGCCGCGGCTGACGATGCCGATGAGGCGTTTGCGAACGAAGGGGAGATGCTCGCGCAGAACGCCGGCATGGATGGTGAAATAATCGACGCCCTGNNGCTTGGCCTGGTTTTCCAATTCCTTCAAGATCAGGTCGTAGCTGAGGTCTTCGATTTTTCGACCGAGGATCATGGAATAGATCGGAACGGTGCCGATGGGGACGGTGCTGTTTTGGATGATGGCCTGTCGGCAGGCGTCGAGATCGCCGCCGGTGGAGAGATCCATCACCGTGTCGGCCCCCCACCGCTCGGCCCATTTCAGTTTTTCGACTTCTTCACTGGTAT
>PMAK01000227.1 GCA_003153655.1 Phycisphaerales bacterium | reverse complement strand
CTCCGAGCGCGCACACCTCGCTCGCACGATGGCTGAGCATGTGCTCGGAGCCGTCCGGCCGCTGGTCGCGGCCGTCGTCTGCGACGATCCCGAGGTCGCCGAGTGGGCCGTCGCACACGGTGCTCTGCTGCTCGAGGAGCCCGGACTGGGGTCAAACGGAGCAGTCACAGCGGGTGTAGAGGCTCTCGCCGCAGCAGGTGCAGACGAGGTGCTCGTGGTCCATGCCGACCTGCCGCTCGCATCTGGGTTGGCCAACCTCGGAGGTCTCGGCGGGGTGACCCTCGTGCCCGACAGGCGTGACGACGGGACGAACGTCGTATGTATGCCTTCAAGATGTGGGTTCCACTTCAGTTACGGTCCCGGATCCCCCGGACGTCACTGCGATGAGGCCATCAGGCTGGGATTCGAGCCACGAGTCGTGCGTGAGCCCGTCCTCGCGTGGGATGTCGACGTCCCGGCGGACATTCCCTCGGGCCTCGCCCCAAAGGGTCGCAACTGAGCGGCCTGCCCGTCGGCGACCTTCCAGAGGAACGGCCAACTCCAACGGTCGACCTCGCGGTCCCAAAGGTCGCGCTCGCGATCGGGGCGCACCCCGACGACATCGAATTCGGCTGCGGCGCCGTCATCGCCCTCGAAGCCCGCGCCGGCCGCCCCGCGCATCTGGTCGTCTGCTCCCAAGGCGAATCCGCTTCCCATGGCACGCCCGAGCAGCGAAAAAAAGAAGCCGAAAAATCCGCCGCGATCCTCGGGGCAACCATCGAATTCGTAAAACTAGACGGCGACGCACATCTTGAAATCCGAGCAGCCCACGCGATCAAACTCGCGGGCATCCTCCGCCGAATCCGCCCAAGCATCGTCCTCGCTTCAAGTCCGGCAGAGAATCAACATCCCGACCATTCCCGTCTCGGCTCCATAGTGCGCGATGCCGCTCGGCTAGCCCGCTACGGCGGCATCGAAGAATTGCGCGCCTCCCCCGCGCACGCCATCGATCAATTGCTCTTCTACTCGCAAACCCCGGAATCCGAGCCGCGAGACATCAGCCCGATCCTCATCGACATCTCCGCTCCGGAGATCGTAGCCATCTGGACGCGCGCGATGGAAGCCCATGCCTCCCAAACCAGCGTCCGCAACTATATCGAACTGCAACTCACCCGCGCCCGCCTGCGCGGACTCAGCGCAGGCGTCGAACACGCGATCGCTCTGTTCCCAAACGATCCGCCGATCTTTAATTCCCTCTCCCAACTCAATCGAAGCGCCCGCCTATTCTAAAAATGCCGTCTCCCAATTCCCTCAACATCGGCATCACCTGTTATCCCTCCGTGGGAGGCAGCGGAATCCTCGCCTCCGCCCTCGGCGAAGAACTCGCCCGGCGCGGCCACGAAGTCCACTTCATCGGCTACGAACGCCCCTTCCGCCTCCCAAACGACACCCCGCGAATTTACTTTCATCCCGTCGAGGTGAACGACTACGGCTTATTCAAATATCCCGACTATACGCTTCCACTCTCTGTAAAAATGGCCGAGGTCAGCCGCGATCACCATCTCGATATCCTTCACGTCCACTACGCCGTCCCGCACGCCACCGCCGCGGTCCTCGCCAAATCGATGCTCTCGCCCGAGCATCAGCCTCGCGTCATCACGACGCTGCATGGCACCGACACAATGCTTCTCGGCTGCGACCCCGGTTACGGCCCCGCGATCCGCCACGCCCTTATCCATTCCGACGCGATCACCGCCGTCTCCGCATATCTAAAGGAACAAACCCGCCAACTCCTCGACATCGATCGCCCCATCGACGTCATCCATAATTTTTTCACGCCACGCGCGCCGCGCCGCTCGCGCGATGAAGTCCGGTCCGAACTGGGCCTCCGCAATGAGGCCATGATCCTCCACGCGTCTAATCTTCGCCCCTTGAAGCGAATCGATCTCCTGCTCCAAGCGGCCGCCCTCATCCGCCCGCGCGATTCGTTCAAGCTCGTCATCCTCGCCGGCGAACCCTTCGCCCCGTTCGCTGCCGATGTCCGACGCCTCAATCTCGGAAACCAGATCATCGTCCGCGAAAAAGTCAGCGACATTGAGGAATATCTCCAGGCCGCCGACCTCGCTCTCTTCACCTCCGACATGGAAAGCTTCTGCCTCAGTATCCTAGAAGCAATGTGCTTCGCCTGCCCCAGCGTCTCCACCCGCGTCGGCGGAATTCCGGAAGTCGTCGAAGATGGCGCAACCGCCTTGCTCGCGCCCCCCGGCGACGCCGGCGCCCTTGCCCGGAAAGTCGAATTCCTCATCCAAAACCCGTCTCAACGAACCGCCATGGGACGCGCCGCTCAAGCCATCGCTCGCGAGAAATTCTCTGCCGAAGCGATCGTCTCGCAATACGAAGCCCTCTATCGCCGCGTCACCCGCCAGAATCACCATTCTTTCCCAAAATAAAATCCGTCCCGAATTTCTGTTATCTTTCCTCTTGGCCGAACATCTATAGCTGAATGGAACCCCCGTAAGGATCGACAGAACACCTCCATGAACGCCATCGAACTCGAAAACGTAACCAAAACCTTCGGCAACCACACCGCCGTCGATGCCCTCTCCCTCCGCGTCCCCGTCGGAAGCGTCTATGGATTCATCGGCCCCAACGGCTCCGGGAAGACCACCACTCTCCGCATGATCATGCACATCATCCACGCCGATCAGGGCCGGATCTCCGTCCTCGGCAAGCAAACCTCGCGAGCCGCCAACGACCGCGTCGGCTACCTCCCGGAAGAGCGTGGCCTATACCGCCAGATGAAAGTCGCCGAGCTCCTTAGCTTTCATTCCCAACTCAAAGGTCATCCCACCAGCCGCTCCGAAATCATCAGCTGGTTAGACCGTCTCCAACTCGCCGATTGCGCCGACCGGAAAGTCGAAAGCCTCTCCAAGGGAATGAGCCAGAAAGTCCAGTTCATCGCCACAGTCATCGCCCGCCCCGAGTTGCTGCTTCTCGACGAACCATTCAGCGGACTTGACCCGCTCAACGCCGAAGTCGTCCGCGACATCGTCCTTCAACTTGTCCGAGCCGGAACGACGGTCCTCTTCTCCACCCACGATATGTCCGTCGCTGAAGTCCTTTGCGACTGGATCCTCATGATCTACAACGGGAAAAAAGTCCTCGATGGCTCGCTCCAGCAAATTCAACAGGAGCATGGCGGCGATGTCCTCCGCGTCCGTCTCGACTGGCCCGCGAATTCCGAACGCCGCCTGAGCGATCTCCCCGGCATTGCGAAAGTCACCGATCTCGGAAACATGCAGGAACTTTCCCTGCTACCGAATTGCGATCGCCAGCAGATTCTTCAGCTTCTCATGCAACGCGGCAATGTGAACCATTTTGAGCTCACCC
>PMAK01000186.1:438-5864 GCA_003153655.1 Phycisphaerales bacterium | reverse complement strand
GCAGATTAGCAAGGTTTTGGAAATGGGAGCCCTCCATCGATTCTGTCGGGATTGCTATGGTCCCACGTAATATGAGATCAACGGAGGATGATCAGGGTCGCCGTGTGCCATTAGACGGCTACGAAAATCGAACATCTGGTTGTCGGGCACCGCAAGATCTGAATCTATCAGGATGAGCTGGAGCCTACCTTTGGCCGTCNNTTTGAAGATGTACCGATACAACGATGCGACCAAAGCCGCATTGATGTCGCGACTAATATTCTTTGTCGGGCTGTCAATGATGAGCAGCGTTGGTAGAGGTAAACCATCTTCAATGGCAACTTGGTGAACGGCCAAGGCGTAACAGACATTAAAGAGTGTCTTCTTACCGCCGCTTCCAGCGTCAAAAAACCCCCAGGCAATGTCCTCGTCCTCCCCATGCACGACGAGCGGCGCCCACCGGCGCGGATCAATCTCCACGCGGTCGTCAGGATAAACGCCTGGATAGCCGACGTCACGCATGATGGCAAGGAACGTCTCCTCCAATCGCTTGATCCGCGTATCTGCGGCGCGAAGCCGATCTCGCTCCTCCAATAAACCCGTTCGATATATGTCGATGTCCCCTTGAAGATTACCTGCCTCCCTCTCCAAATCCTGAATTGCGGCAGGCATTCGCGACAGTCGTTTAAGCGACGCGATGCGCTCCTGGAGCGTTGCCACTAGCCGGTCTGCCGCCCGCACATTGGCTACGAATGCAGTATCGTAACGGGCCAAGGCATCTGCCAGCGATTGATCGAGTACAGCCTTTCGTTCGAGAAGCAGGCGGACCTTTCGATCTTGGCGAGTCGCCGCCTTCGTATGCCGGGCCGTTAAATCGGCGAGATCGTCGATCTGTGTATTCAGTTCACGACGCAGAATCTCCCCTTCTTCGGGGGATTTTTCGGCATCAGTCTTTTCCGGAGTGCCGCAAAGATGGCAAGAATTCGCCGGCCTTGGATTTTTATTGTCGAGATCAGCGCCACAACGCGGGCATCGCTCGAATTCTGCCCCTACAAGTANNGTGCGGCCTCGGCTCTTCCAGCTTTCACCTTGGCAGCAATCAACTCGGACCTCAACGACTCTTGATCGGCAATGCGTCTGCGTAGGTCTGCCAATGCCTCCATCTCTTGAGCAATTTCCGTGGCAAGCGCTCGGAGCTCGGCCCGCATCGGTTCGACAATATGAGTTGCATTCGATTGATTATGGTCGATCAAATCTCGCGCTGTCGTCGCCTGGGTCAGTTCCTGCTCGGCAGCATGCAACTGCATAGACAGGTCAACGTCGTTTCCTAGTTGGAATTGCCTGAGGAATTTTCGGATCTGTTCCACTGTATCGCGCTTTGCCCGCTGTTCGTCTTGTGCCCCGGCAAGCGCCGCCTCAAGCTCGTTCAATCGGTCGGAATGCAGCCCCGTCACGAATCGCATAACATCCATGCTCTTGAGACGCTTGAACGTGTCTTCCAGCCGAAAGAAGGAAGAATCGAGGTGCTCTTGCTTCAGATAACAGTACCAAAGGACATCTCGAAAACTCAGACGCACCAACTGCGAATCGGGATCACGCTTGCTCTTACGAACCTTGATCGGTTCGACCCCCGCCAAGAAAAAGATAAGGTCGCTCAGGTTAAAGACCTGATTTCCGAGGACTGGCTCCTGGCCTGCGTCGATGGGCGCGTTAAGGGACCCGACCTCTCCGCCTCCGTTCTTCTCCCATGTGACGCGGATTGTGCTGGTATCGGTAGCGCCGCGCTCGAACTGGGCGGAGTAATCTCCAACCTGGGCCGAAAGCGTTGCTGAAATAAACTCCTTCTGGACCGCAGGTGTCCGCTCCAGCCGACCCCCGAAGCAGTAATCAATTAGCCTCGCAACCGTCGACTTGCCAGTGCCAACCGGGCCATGAATGAAGGTCACGTCCGGTGATAAATCGACAACCTCGATCGTTTGTCGCGTGATCACTTGGAGTCGGTTGAGTCGAATCTTCATGGTGCAATCACTTCATTCATGCTGAGCGACGCAAGTTCCGGGAAGGTCTCGTAAACGAACTTCATGAGATTCGTGGCCGTGAGATCTAGTGCGCCATTTAGCGCGATCGCTCGTCGTGTGATATCCCCGAATTGACCAGAACGCACCAGTTGTTCCACAACCTCCTGTCCGCGTGTCGTGATGCCAATATTTATTGTGCGTCCGTCTACCCGGACCCTTGCTAGGCCTCGCGCGGTCAACAGATTGAGAAACCTGCGATACCGATGGTCCCAGGGGCCAAAGCGATAACGCACCATTCTGGACTCGACGCTATCCCGCTCGTATGGCTGCAGTCCGAGGTTAGCCACCGATTTATTCCGCGCGCGGAGGGCGCGCTCCAAAAGTACTGGATATCGGAGAAGGAAATCCAGCTTGGCCAGTTTTGTAAGCCCTTCGATCTCGCCTAAACCATCACTTCCGCAAAACGCGGACAACAGGACCAATAGACGCGCTCCGTGCAATTCATCGTTCCCTTCCAATTCCGCTAGCGCTTCCACCAAGCCCATCGCTCAGCTCGCTTTCGAAAGGTCAAATGCCTTGCTCCACCAGACCTTGCAGTCATCCGTCAACATGTACGCATAGCCCAAAAGGTGTTCGTCAACGCACCCTAAAAGTTCCGCACCCCCGCTCTGACGGCGCAACCGCAGCCGTTCTCGTAGTACCCTCAACATCTCTCGGCCGAAGAGGCCCACGTCACTCACCGTTTCTTCGTACGCCTGTGCGGCCTCCGCGCGCATGATCGTCGAAATGTGATGGTAACGCTCAATCGCCTTCTTCTCGCCGTATTTGGCAGCCCATTCGCGCTGCTGTTTGAATGCCGCGCTATAACAATCTCTCGCCACATCCACCGTCATCGCGGACAGTCCGCCCGCGTCGAGCTTCTTTCGAAGCCGCGTCTCGCCAGCGGGTAAGGCACGCGGCACACTAGGATTGGCGGGAGACAACAATTCCGGAGTGCCGAAGACAGTCTTCAGGACCGCTTGAATGCGCTCCCGCGTCAGCCGTTTGCCCCCGATCAACAACTTCGTTTCCGCGTCTGCCGCGTCCCATCGCAATGAGAGGTATAGTGGTATCGATTGGGAGTGCCGCAATGATGAAGCGCGGGCTACTTCGGCAGTGAGTGCGTCCGCCGCGGCAGCAAGTGTCCCATATGACGCGTCGGCACTGTCCGCGCAGGAAAGCCGCAGAGCATCGCAGAGTTCGTTCAGGATATCGTCTAGCTTTGGCGGTCGGTGATCGCAATTCGCCTTTTTCAGCATTCCAAGAACAAGCGGTTGGTCACATTCTGCCGCCTTGACGAGCTTCTGTACGAACGTCGCCAAACATCCCGCCGGGACGCCGTCAACAGCGAGCTCGAACGCGAGGCGGAGCAGGTATGGAAGATTGCTGCCATTTTCCCTTACCTCAAAAAACTGATGGTTTGTAGCGATTGTATAGCGCCAAAACCGATCGGGGAAATCATGCTCAAGCTTTGCGAACCTAACGAGCGTATCGATCATCTCCTTATCCCCGGATTTCCAGAGCTCACTGCCGAGTTGGCGCGTTTTGACTTGAATCGCGTGGATTTTGTTATCGCGGCGCTTTGCCAGAATGTCGTCGTGATGCTCACAATAGATCTCCGCTACGTCGCTGTCGGTGTCCATCAGTGCGCATGCCAAAACCGCCGTGTAAGAATACTGATAAAAATATCTCTGCGCGGTCTCGGCTCCCGCGTCTCCTTGGGGAGCGACGGTATCGGGACTTTGGGAAGACATCATCCACTCCTCGAAATAGAAACGGATCGTCTTGGAATATACCGGCGCATAGGTGATTTGCATAAAGTCTGAACTTTTCGCTGGATCATTGGCCCGAGTGATGGGATGGGAGGGATAGGGTGCGACGAGTGCGCTGTTTTTGGGGAACAGTTCCTGCTACGTCACAATTCTGTGGGGGCGTGAGCGGCTCGGCTTGGCGGGATTGTTCCGCATTCTGGGCATCGGTCAGGGGTGGCGCGGATGTCGTAGCCGCAGTTGAGGCAGAGACCGCCGACTCGTTGGCGGATTTCGGGAAGCAATCTGACGATTCTGTGTGGTGTGTGCTGACCATTGCGAAAAACCCGGCAGAAAGTACCATTGCCAGCGCCCTCAAGGCACGATGGGTGNNGGGCGATGGAATTATTATCACCAATAGATAACTAGCCGCGGCCATCCAACCGAGATAGATGAGCCAGTGCCACCACGGTCTGGGATTCCACTTCAGAACTTGCCGCCAGATTTGTTCTCGCTGGGCTTTGGGGAGGGAAGCGAGTTCGGGTACGGAGTTTGGGGTTCGGTACATCGGCATCTGTCGGGTGGACTATGCCGTTCGGCGTGTCGGTGATGCCAATTTACCCGATGTGCGGGTCTTTCGGTTCTTAGCGACGAGTTCTTTCCACATCCCGGCGAATGGGCCGGTTTGCGTGGCCTTATCGAAATAGGCGGCTTCCTGTTTGGGAGTGAGACCTTTGATTCGTCTATAGATGCGCGACTGGGCCTTGCGCTTTGAGGCGACGCAGTCGAACGGTTTTTCAGTCTTCTTTTTGGTCTTCACGGATTACCTCCAACGGCGTCACGATTATACCGGGCGTTTGCGGTTTGGCGTGGTGAGATTGTTCCGCCTTCGGGGCATTTGTCGGGGGTCCTCAGCGCGTCGCAAGCGACGCGGCTAAACAATGAGAACATCGAGCAGCATCACGGGGTTTTGATGGGTTAGTTTTTGCGCTTTCCGATCTTGCGGTTGTTGGAGTGGGTCGCAATCATTGTCGCACGATCAATTAGATGCCCAAGACGTTTAAACATTCCGGGGATTTGGGCGATATCATTTTCGCGCTGCCGACTGTTCGCGCATTGGGCGGGGGGATTCTTTATCTTGATCCGGATGGGGGGTTTTCCAGTCCTTTGACCAAGATTGCGGATAAGGTGCGGACAAAGCTCACCGCGACGTTGATTGAATCGTTTCGGCCACTTTTATTGCAGCAGTCTTATATCGCCGAGGTGCGGGAGTGGCATGGGGAAGTGGTCGATCATGATCTGGATGAGTTTCGGCGGCATTTGCGGTTTAACAATCTGAGTGATTCGCATCTGGCGGCCTTCAACTTGCCGCTTTCGGAGCGGGATATGGCTTGGTTGAATGTGAGCGAGCCGATTGTGATTGAGGGGCGGCCGATTGTGATTAATCGGAGTGTTCGGTATCAGGGGAATCATGTGTTTTGGGAGATGAGCTTGCCGAAGATGAAGGAGACGGCGGTGTTTGTGGGGTATGCGAAGGAGCATGAGATTTTTGAATATACGTTTGGGCATGAGGTGAAGTATTACCCTACGCCGGATATTTTGAGTTTGGCGCGGGTGATTGCCGGGGGGCGGAAGTTTGTGG
>PMAK01000186.1:0-362 GCA_003153655.1 Phycisphaerales bacterium | reverse complement strand
GACAGGCTGCGGAGACGCAGAGGTCGGACGCGGAGAAAGAATTATTGCCACAGATGTAAATCAGATGCACACAGATAAGACGAAGTCCAAATCTTCTTTATCTGGTTATTCGGATTTTGAGATTCGGGTTTTTTGTTGGAGATGTTCCAGGACGTGTTGATAGGCTGCGGGGAATGAGAGGTTTTTTGGGGCCAGGAAGAGGACTGGTGGGGCTTGGTATGCGTAAATTCTAATTAACCGCGAAGGCGCCCGTTCGACAGGCTCACGGCCCTGAGCGAAGTCGAAGGGGAAGACCCCGAAGAGAGACGCGAAGGAAATCCAAATCCGATTGAACCCCGATGTAATACGGATTCCACTTGAAT
>PMAK01000176.1 GCA_003153655.1 Phycisphaerales bacterium | reverse complement strand
CACGCTCGCCTGGAATTTCTCGGGCTGGCGGCGCAGCTCATTGGCCACCAGCGCCACTTCCGGATGAACTTCCGGCACGCCCGTCTGTGGATTGAAGCGGTGCGGCGTGCGGATCATTGCCTTGCTGGTGTTCTTGAAATCCAACAACCGCGCCCGGACGGTCGCCAGGTTCTTGTGGGATTCCGGCTCGGTGTATAAGACGTGCAGGATCAGCGCCACGAGAANNTGGCTGGCCTGCTGGTCCCAAATGTCCATCGTGTGTTTCGCCCCGGTGGGATTGACCAGCATCTCAACGATGTTCTGCGCGTCCCGGATTTCGTTCGCCCCTTTGCGGATTTCAAAGAGGGGATTGAATCGGGCGCTGTCGGGCCGTGTCGGATTGAAGAACAGGCAAGAGCCGAGCGTGGCCCGGAAGCCGGCGGTGATGTCCCACAGTTCATTCTTTACGTCATAGGCCAGGACGCTGCTGCTCCAGTTCAAGAGCGTGGGAATCACGTGGCCAACCCCCTTACCTGACCGGCTAGCGCCGGAGATCAGTTGGTGCTCGGGTCCGTCATAGGTCAGATAGCGCCCATGCGCGCATCCCAGGACGGTTCCCTTTCCGCTCAGCAACCCAGCGGTTTTCATGTCGCGCTTCGTGGCCCACCGATCCCGGCCGAGTTCGCGCACCGGGATGGTGCGAAACCGGCGCGCCACAACCAACATGAATGTGGCCAGAACGAACGAACCCCCGATGACGGCGTAGCCGATGTTCAAAGTGTCCGGGATGTCGTTGCCGAATCGTCGCGCCCAGACGAATAGCGCCCACGGCGGATAGATAACGTGCATACCCATGCGCAATCCGCCCAGCGCCGGATGGTAATTCAGCCGATAGCCGACCCATTGGGTGGCGGCGATTAGGCCCGCCAGAAGCACCAGCGCGTAGGCGAGGATGAGCCGTCGAGCGGTCATATCTCAGCCCCCGGTCCGCCGAGAGAGAGCCCCGCATCGAGGTCGATGGATTGTCCGGCGACGAGTTCTACAGTGGCATTCTGTGCTGAGGTGCGTTCGAGACTGACTTCGCTTCCGGCCGCAACATCGGGCGTCTTGCTGATGGGCGAAACGAAAACACTCTCCTCCGTCACAACAGCGGCCATCTTCCCGGCATGAAGATGCTCCGTGCCGGCATACTTGCCTTCGACGGTGCCCCCGTTGGGCAGTTCGACAACTGGCCGGTTGTACTTACTTTCCAGTTGTTCCTCCAGTGCCCTGCGCTCCTCGAACGCAAGCTGCTGGAGCGCTCCGGGCAGTGGCCGAATTGTGCCGCCGTCGCCGTCCGGTCGCTCGGCGTATCCGTTTGCAAGGAGCCAATCCCGCCGCTGCTGAACGGCATCCACCGCCGCCGGATGGTTCGCCATGCGCGCATCCGGCATGTCACCGAATGCCTGGCGGTCGAGCCACGTCACGGCGTGCGCATCGATTTGGCTTGCGAGGGAATGTTCGGCGATCACGCGCACATCTGTTCGATGGCTACCCTTTTGGCTGAATTGCGCGAAGGCAACCGCATCGACGGCGTACTCACCGTGCCGCGCTGCGCGCACTCCCGAACCCTCGAATCCGGCAACGAAGTCCAGCCGGAACGCCGCAGAGCGGACGGCGGATTCAATCTCTCGGTCGGTCGAATCCATCTGGGACACGCGCAGATAGGACTCGTGCAACCGCCCCGAATAGACCCCGTTGTTCACCTTGGCGACGGCTGCGATCTGCGCCGTGACCTGTTGGCGGCGCTGCGTTCCCGCGCCGAGTTCCGCCACCGAGCCTATCTCCAGATCCCGGTAGGTCTCGTTATCCCGGACCCGTCCATAGCGCGCTTGGCCTGCCGCATCCCGCAGTACGACGAACCGATCCTCCCCGATCTCATCGGGGCTACCCTTGGCAATGACCACGCCGGTCACGGGAACGGATGGCTCGGCTCCGCCGGTCATGCGCTGCACCCGCCCGGCCTCGTTCCCCAAACTGCCGTAGAGCTGAGCGATGATGTCGTTGCGGTTACCCAGTTCGCGCAAGGCCTGTTTGAAGTCGTCTTCGACGTGCCAGGTCGTTCCCCGCCCCTTGTGCGCCAGGTCCATCTTCTCCAGAAACGACAGCCGTCCCACCACCAGCAGCCGGTCCTCGACGCTAAAGCCGATACGCCGCGACGGCGAGATGTCGATCTTTCCGTTCTCCAAATGACGCTCGATCATGCGGTCCAGGGAGGTGAACCGCTCGGCTTCGACCTCCTTGGTCTTGGCCAATTGAACTTCCTGGGCGGATCGTTCCCCCAGCAGTTCGGTCGCCACCTCGCAGGCCCGGTCCCGGATTCCATACGATATATATTGTCGGGGGATGACCAGATCGGCTCCGTCCGCTTGCTTCCCCCGCAGCAGGATGTGCGCATGGGGGTTGTCGGTGTTGTGGTGATTGACGGCAATCCATTGCAGCTTGGTGTCCAAATCCCGCTGCACGCGCTTCATCACTTCGCGCACATACGCCGTCATGTCGGGGATGTCGGCGCCATGCTCGGGCGAGACGATCAAACGGAAGTGATGCCGGTCCGGCGCCCACTGGACGGCCTCCTGTTTGGCGTCCACCCCGTCCCGCGCTGCGTCGTAAAACACCCCGCGCTTCCCATCGGCGCTGGCGCTCTCCCGTCCCAGGTAGGTGACATGGCGCGCCAAACTCCCCCGTGCTTTGCCGGGCTTGTGACGGCTCACCAGCGCCTTGACGACCACGCGCTGGCGCGCGCCGAAGGCGCTGGCGGGTCCGCCGAACCGCTTGGCCTTGCGTCCGCGGAAGCCGCGCAGCCGACGGGCGATCTGGCTGTTCACGCTCGGCTCGCGCTGGCGGCGACCGCCCATGCGGCCGATTCGATCCGCATCCACACGATCCGACGACTGCTTGAAACTCCCTGGCATACGTCCTCCCAGGCGCTTTGGGGCCGCACAATGCGAGGCAAAAGTGACCGACTCAGAACCGACTCGGTCAAATTGATGGCAAGTCGCTGCAAATCTTCATGCGGCTGAGACTTGCAAAAACACCGACTCGTTTCCTTTTACCTTGCCCTCCTCAATTTCTTCTCCTCTTCTTATTCAGCCAGACAGAAATCTATCCAGCCAGATGGAAAACCGATTCATTATCAAGGTTGATAGAGTTAATAATACCAACTATTCAGCCCAAGTCAAATTGAATCTGGCTGGATAGATTCGAGCGGAATGATCGCGGCAAAATGAGAGAAAGATCGAGTCAAAAATGCGGAGGCGAGTTATAATACTGCATGGAAAACCAATGCTGAGTGAACGATAGGAACCGTCCTAACGTTCACGAGCGTTGCGAGTCTGGATGCGAAGGCAGGTGTACCGTGCGCGTGCTGAAAGAAACCTTGACCGTCATGTCGCTCAGCGTGCTGTTGCCGCTGGTAAAGCTGGTGATCGTGTTGGCGGGACTTGCCGAGACGGCGGCATGGGTCTGGCTCGGGTGCTGGGCGGTCAGCAGCTACCGCCAGCAAGGCCAGGCCGTCGTGTTCCTCTGGCCGGTCTTGGCGACGGTGGCGATCTACTTTCAGATCATTCTCTGGCACTACTACTGGTTGAAGGTTGCGCAAGGGAGCAACCGTGGCCGGGCCTTGGGGGAGTATTTCTGCTCGGCGCTGCGCTACCCGATTGCACGACGACCGCATCCGTGGGAGTGACCAAGGCCAGCAATTCCAATTTGGCTCGCCCGGTCAATGGCATTCACCAGATCGCTTGTTAAAAGTGTCGGCACAAGTCGAGGTCTATTTCGACCGGGAAGTTCCCGCCTTCGACTTGATTCGCATGATCCATTTTATTCCCTTTGATGGATTCCAATAGCGCTCGAATGGGGTGGCCTGGCTGCTGTGCAATGTTCTTTATGCTGAGGGTCGGGTAGATAATCAACGCAAGCCACCCATCGACCGGGATCAAATAGCGAAGTTTATTCTGCTGATCCGGCGGCAATTTGTTGAAATACTCAAATGCGGCAGACTTCGCATTCCTTGGATCGACGATTCTCCCATCATTGCATAATTGATCATCAAAGACGATACGCCACTCGGACTCCGAATACAGGTCATAGTTGAGTTGAAGGCCACTATTCATCGGCTGGAAAAAGTGCATCAAGCGTTTATCGTGGAGGTCCTTCGCACATGAATGCAGAAACTTGTCTTGCATCATCCATCGACCCTCCTTGCTGCTGTAATATACCACTGGTCTTCCGCCACGCTCGAAAAGAAATGGCCGCTTAAAGGCCAAACCGAGTCTTCCATATCGCGCTGCGTGGTTTTGTGACTGGGAAAGTTTAAGCTCGGTGAAACACGAGCACGGCGCTTCTTGAAGCGTACTGCCTGAGCCGATCTCCGGCGGCGATTGATTCGTCATCCAGAGTCCATATTTAAGAATGCTCGTTAATCGCTCCACGTATGCGTTTATGACCTGGGTGTTTTCCCTCTCCTCCTTCGGACAGTTGTCTCGGTTCCAACCAGCCGTTTTGCAATCCTTTTCGATGTCTTTTGCGCCCGTCCAGTAGACGAGCAAATCGGAATGAATTGCATAGTCAGAAGGCATTGTAGTCTGTAAACACGTCTAGTCGATCATCAATCACATCAACAACGGACTGAAGCCTACAAGGACAATTTCACCAACGCCAGCGCCCTTCCCCAATAACAGTATGATTGGCATCTTCGCCCAAACCTCCTGTAGCCACCCAGCGTCGATACCAGATAAGAAAAAGCCGGATCAGGAACACCTGACCCGGCTTTGGCTTCAAAGATGGAAGCGATCTCGCTTATGCAGCGGAGGCGCTCGCCCTTTCGGCGGTTGCCCGTTTGCGACCGCCGGTCTGCGGCAGTTCCCGCAGATTCGACGGCAGCCATGCGTTCAACTTGACNNAGCGTTCGTCGGGACGCCAGTACCGCCGCACATTCACGCCCAATTCCTCGGCCAGACGCCAGACCAAATCGGTCCGGCGCTGCAGGTGAGCCGTGACGCATTCGACTGTCAGAAGGTCAATCAAGGCATCCACCTTCTTGTCGGAAAGCGCCTGCACGGCGGCATAGGCGGCATGGTCTTCGACATAGTGTTTGCCATGCAGCGGGTCCAGTTCGGCCCGGCGCTTGCGCAGCGTGTCGAGCGCCGTTGACGTAAACCCTTCGGCGTTGTCGGCATGAACCGTCGAGCCATTGGCATCATGCCGGATGGCCAGCGCTTNNCCAGCGCTTCGCTGCGCACCTTGTCATGCAGGATCAGGACCAGAACGCGCTTGCGCGTCGCGGCCTCTTTCAGCAACGCTTCGCGCACCCCAAGCGCCTGATGCGTGAAGGTGGTTGCAAGCTGACCCTCGCGCAGGTCGTCCGATGTGGGGGGCTTGGGAGTGTCGCCAGACGCGCCGCCCGCGTGGCCATTCCCATTGCTAGACGCACCACCCCGTCCTCGCGGGACACGGAATTCCCGCCGGACCCGGCCATCCGGATCGAGCAGGAGGAACGTCGTGCCCACCGCCTTGGTCGCTTCGGTGTAGTGGACTTCGGCGGCTTTGGTCACGGTCTGTTCCTCATCGTCCAGCGCCTCCAGCTTGGTCTGGATGGCCTCGAACGCGCCTTGGTCGGACTCGTCGAATTCCGCAAGCTTGGATTCGAGCTTGCCGCGTTTGTCGGCCAGCTTCTTGAGCTTGGCCGTGGTCTGCTCATCATACTCCTGCG
>PMAK01000120.1 GCA_003153655.1 Phycisphaerales bacterium | reverse complement strand
TGCCCAGGTATTCGGGCGTGCGTCCAATCATCAGGCCGGCCAGGAATACTGAGACGAATACGAAGATGAGCATCGTGTACAAACCGCTGCCGATGCCGCCGAAGACCAGCTCGCCCATATGCATGTTAAAGAGGAGCATGAAACCGGCCATCGGCGTGAGGGAGTCGTGCTGGCAGTTGTTNNGACTTCCTTGCCCTCCATGTTGGCGTATTGCGGATTGATTCCGAGGGCGACGAGATTGGGATTGGGCTGGGCTTCGAAGTACCAGGTGACCATCAGGGTCCCAATCAGCATGATGAACATGATCAGCCAGATATTCCAGGCGTGCATTGTGTTCTTGATCATGCGTCCGTAGTAATAGACGAGACCCGACGGGACGGAGAAGAACAACATCCACTGCAAAAATTGTGAAAGCGGGGTGGGATTCTCAAAGGGGTGGGCGCAGTCCGCACCGGTGAATCCCGGGCCGTTTAGTCCTAGGACCTTCGGGGCACAATAAGAGGCCATCGGTCCCTGCACGACCTGCTGGATGATGGGTTGGCCCGGGGTTGTAGCTGCGGATTGGTCTAGTGCCGTCGCCTGCGTATATCCGCGGAAATTCATTGGTATCCCCTGCCAGACATCGAGCAGTGCGAAGACCATGCAGATGGGAAGAAAGAGGTAGAGCGTGATGCGGGTCAGATCGACCCAGAAATTGCCGATGTTCGTCGTCTGCCTACGAGCCACGCCGCGCACCACGGCGGCGCCGGCCGCGATTCCCACTGCCGAGGAGAAGAAGAAATGGAGAGCGGTGGGGACGGTCTGGGAGAAATGCGTGAACATCTGCTCCGGCTCGTAGCTCTGCCAGTCTGTGTTCGTAGAAAAGCTAGCGCCCTGGATAAAAGCGATGATGCTTGGAACCTTGCCGCCGCCGTTGATCACCCCATTGCTGTCAACTGTGGCGCCGAGATTGGATATGTTCTGTTTGAGGGGAAGCTTGTCCTGCAGGCGGTACATCCCGTAACTCAGTAATGTCGTCACCGCCCCGATGAGGACGATTGAAATCCCGAACTGTTTCCAGTTCTGCTGCTTCTTGGGATCTATGCCGGCGACCAAATAGACCAGGCGCTCGATGGGTTTGAGTATCCGCTCGAAAATGCCGAGACCACCTTCGACATCGGGGTCTAGCACTCGCAGCAGGTAGATTCCCATCGGCTTGGTGATCGCAAGCAGTCCGATGCAGAAAACCAGCAACTGAATCCAATCTGAACCGTGCAGATATTGCATAAATGGCCTGGTGCTTTCCAACCCTCTTGCTCGTAACTCCGCTTACTAAACTCCTCGCCTCGTTAGAACCCACATCTAATTGAACATCCGGCTGATGCGGGATTCGTTGTCCCACAGTCTTGGCCGCGATTCGGCCAATACCCACAAGCCCCTCGTATTTGGCTTGTGGACAACCGTCTTATGACGCCATCGCTGGAACGCTGATACTGACCAAACGCATTCGATGATTCCGAGCGGCCACGCGCCTTGCAGGAAGCCATAGATCGCCATGCCAGCCAGGCAAACCGCCAGCGCTGCGACGCGGGACCTTGATTGCCGCTGATGCATCCAAAACAGAAGCGTGAGGATCGAGCCGAGGAAACCGACGAGCATCAGGACATCCAACGCCGGCGGCGTGAAGGGGGCTGCCGGGTGCGATGTCGCCGCGATGGAACTTATTGTTGCAAGTGGCCACATGATTCTTTGTCTCCAGCCGATCAGTAGGAGATGTTTGATCCCCACATCAAAAAGTGTTCGACAATCGGCCCGACCGCCAGGGCCGGAAGGAACGTGAGCGCTCCAACGACAACGACGGTGCCGATCAAGAGGACGGTGAACGTTACGCCTGAGACCGGAAAGCTACCGACACTTTGCGGGGCGATTTTTTTTGTCGCGAGATGGCCGCCGAGCGCGAGGAGCGGAACGATCATGAAGAATCGGCCGAGGAACATGTCGAAGGATTGGGTGATGTTGTACTGGGGCGTATTGGTGGTGAGGCCGGCGAAGGCCGAGCCGTTGTTCCCGGCGCAGGAGCTGAATGCGTAGAGGATTTCGCTGAATCCGTGCGGGCCGCTGTTGCCCGGGCCGGCGCGGCCCCAGCCGGTGGCGGCGGCCCATGCGGTGAAGGTGAGGATACAGAGACCGGGGGCGAGGATTGCCAGGGCGGCGCATTTCACGTCGAAGGCATCGATCTTTTTTCCGAGATATTCCGGCGTTCGCCCGACCATGAGGCCGGCAATGAAGATGGCGAGGATGACGAAGATGAGCATTCCGTACATTCCAGCGCCGACTCCGCCGAAGATCACCTCGCCGGTCTGGATGTTAAATAGTGGGACGAGTCCGCCGAGGGGGGTGAAGCTGTCGTGCATGGAGTTGACGGCGCCGCAGGAGGCGTCGGTTGTGATCGTCGCGAAGAGGGCGGAGTTGAAGATGCCGAAGCGGACTTCCTTGCCTTCCATATTGCCGGCGGCGGCATTGACGCCGATTGAGGCGAGGCGCGGATTTCCCGCAGCCTCGGCGGGCCACGCGACGAGCACGCCCGCGATGAAGAGGACGAACATCGCCATCCAGACGGTCCAGCCATGCGCGTGATTCTTGACCATTTTTCCGAGATACCAGGTCAGTCCGCTGGGGATGGCGAAGATGGAGAGGATCTGGACGAAATTGCTCAGGGGATTGGGGTTTTCAAAGGGATGGGCGGCGTTGGCGTTGAAGAATCCGCCACCGTTGGTACCGAGCNNTTGATGGCGATCTGAGAAGCGACGGGGCCCTGCGCGATTGTTTGCTGGATGGCCTGTGATGCGGTTGCGCCGGATTGATCGATCGCATTGATTGTCGTGTACTGATTGAAATTCTGGATCATTCCCTGACTGACGAGAAACAGGGCGTAGACAATGCAGATCGGGATCAGGAGATAAAGATGGAGCCGAACGAGATCGCGCCAGAAGTTGCCGATCGTGCCGACGCGGTTGCGGGCGATTCCGCGAATGACGGCGGCGGCGATGGAGATGCCCACGGCGGCCTGATTGAAGACGGCGTGGAGGCGCTCGCCGCTTACACGTACAGTTTCGGCTGCATTCTTCTGACTGGTGATGTCGAGAAAATAGACGGAAAGACCGTCGCGCCCGGGANNAGTTGGTGTTGGTGGTGAAGCTGGCGGCAGTATTTAACGCGAGGTCGCCGGTCATGGCGGTTTTGTTGGAGAGGTTGTCCAGGTTTTGGTGCCAGGGGAGGTGATCCTGATATCGGAGGATGCCGTACGTCATGACGGCGGTGACGAGGCTGAATATCAGCATCGCGATGCCATATTGCTTCCAGTTTTGCTCGCGTTTGGGATCGACGCGGATGATCCAATAGATCAGGCGTTCTATTTTTCCGAGGAGCGGATCGAGGAACGTGCCGCCGGCTTGATCGGGGTCGAGCACGTGAAGGAGATAGATTCCAAGCGGCTTGGTGATGGCCACCAGCGCGAGGACGTAAATCACGAGTTGAATCCAGCCTGACGAATTCATATTTGCCACGATCCTAAAAATGCTCGGGACGAATCAGCGTCCAGAACAGGTAGATGAGTAAGCCGACGGAAACGATTCCGACGATAATATTTTCGATCATTGCAAAGGCTCCTCTTGTTCAGAGTTTTCCGCAGGCAAAGACATAAACGATGCTGAGCGCGAAAAACGCGACTGTCATGCCAATGTAGAGAAGATCCATCATGTGTGACTCCAGTGATTTCAGTTATGCGTGTCGGGTAGTTTGGCGAACCAGATGTCTTCGGCTTCGTCGCCGAGGACGATTGCCTGTGAGCTTCGGCCATAGCGTTGTAGTTCCAGCAATCTGGGGAGATTGGCCCGTGCCGGCTGATAGTTTTCGTCGGCGTCGAGCGATTTGACGTAGCATTTTCGAGCGAGGCGCCATTTGCCCTGCGCTTCGTATAGCACGCCGAGGAGATTGAAATATTCGGCGGATTGCTGGTCTTTTCGATCGGCGGCTTTCATCAGGAGCGACATCGCTGTTTCATATTCCGCCAAACGGAGAAGTTTGCGGATGCGCGTGAGGACGAGCTCATAGCCGCCGGGGACATCGAGGGTGATTTCGGGCGGGAAATCCAATTCCGGCTCGTTGAGGATGCTGCGGACGACCTGGCGCAGTTCGTTTGGGGTGATCGGCTTTTCCAGGAAATCGAGCGCGCCGAGCCGCGTCGCGCGGACTGCGGCGGGGATTGAGCCGTAGGCGGTGAGAATGATTACGCGCGGCTTGGCGACGGTGGCGAGCGCTTTCATTTGCTCCAGCACGGCCATGCCGTCGAGGACCGGCATATTGAGATCAAGCACCATCAGGTCGGGGGTGCGGGTTTTTATGGCTTCGAGGGCTTCACGGCCGTTGGTTGCTTCGGTGACGCTGTACCCGTCGGACTCGAGTGCCGTCTTGAGCATCAGGCGGATTCCGCTTTCGTCATCCGTTATGAGGATTGATGCTGGTTTCATATTTGGCCTCTGTTTCACGTTTGTCGGGAATTTGATCCGCGCGCTGGAGCGTGAAGCTGAATCGGCTTCCTTTTTCGGGTTGGCTTTCGACGGAGATCGTGCCGCCGTGGGCATCGACGATTTCCTTGGCGATTGCCAGGCCGAGACCGGCGCCGCTGGGCTGGTTTTCGCGCGGGACACGGTAGAAGCGCTCAAAAATCCGGCCGATGTGCTGCGAAGGAATGCCGATGCCGGTGTCTTCGACGATGAACCGGACGAATTTGTCGAGGGGCTGGGCATAGATTCGGACACGTCCGCCGGGCGCGGTGAATTTCATTGCATTGGTGAGGAGATTGGAAAATACGTGGCCGATGCGCGCCGGGTCGGCCAGCACGGGCGGCGTCTCCACCGGCACATCCACGTTGAGAGTCAGTCCCTTGTCGTGAAAAGCGCTTTCCAGCGGCGTGATAGCATCGGATACCAGGCGTTCGGAGGGCTCTGCCTGGAGATCGAGCCTTACGCGTCCGGATTCGAGGCGGCCCATGTCGAGAAGGTCCTCGATAATTTTTTGCAGGCGGTCGGCATCGTCACGAGCGGCCATGAGCAATTCGGTTTGTTTCGGGTTTAGCGATCCAACGCGCTCTTCGAGGAGCAGATGAGACGCCATGCGGATCGATGTGAGCGGTGTCTTGAGTTCGTGCGAGACGACGGAGAGTAGACCGCTCTTCATTTCGTCGAGCTTGCGGAGATTGGTGACATCGCCGAGGACGACGGTTACGCCGAGCAGGACGCGATCGGCGTCCAGAATTGGAACCGCCCTGGGCAGGAAGAACCGCAGTTGGCCGCCCTGGTCGAAGACTTCGATGGCCGATTCGTAGCCTCTGGGCTGCGACGGGGCGGCGTCGCGCGAGACCTGTTGATACAACGCGCCCAACCGTTCGTCGCGTAGAGAGAGGATGGATTGCTCGGGGAAGAGGCTGAACAGAGTTTGCGCGGTTTGGTTGGAAAGCTCGACAATTCCGCTGGAATTTACGACGGCGATGGCGTCGGGGAGGCTATTGACCGCCAATTGCGTGGTGCGCTGGATTCGCATGAGCTTGGCGCGGTCGGTGCGGCGAAACTCACGAAGGTTGGCAGCCATCGAATTGAACGCTTCGGCGAGCTTGTGGAGCTCGTCGCGGGAATTGACGTGGACAATCTGGTCGAGATTTCCCTTGGCGACTTCTTCGAGAGATTGAGTCAACGTGCCGAGCGGGCGAAGAATGGCGCGGCTCATCAGGAGAATGAAAACCACCGCTAGAGCCGCGCCGGCCACCGCGAGCCGGACGATCAGCCGGGTGGCGCTATCGGCCATGTCTTTGATCTTGCCTTCCACGGGCTGCATGTTTTGGAAATTGAGATCGATGACATCCTGGGCGCGCGTTTTGATCAGCGGCGAGAGACGTTGGATAGCGGCGTAGGCGACGCGGCGATCAGACAGACTGGTCTGACCGCTGAGGAGTTTGGTGAATTGGTCGCGGTAGCAATCGCTGGTGAATTTATTCGTCTGCCGGCCCGTATGGACGTCAATATCGAATCCGGACCAGAGGCGAGTGAGATCGGTGGCGATTGTGTCCTCGTGCGAGAGGGTGATGTTGTGGTCCTCGGCGTCGCAGTTGGAATCGAAATCAGCCAAAGGCTTGGTGGATGCGCTCGTGGCGGCGGCGAGTTCGGCTTTGGTCGGCTCGCCACTTTGGCCTGAAACAGTTTGGGCGATGACGTTCAGCGGCTGAATGGCGTCGAGCATATGTTGGCCATATTCGACGCTTCGCCAGTTTTCGTAGAGGAACTGATCGAGCCAGGAGCGGTGCTGCTGCAAGACGGCTACGCAGAGGACACTAACGGAGAGGAGGATAGCTAGCAGTCCGCCGAAGCCGAAGAATAGTTTTTGACGTAAGCCGAACATAGTGATCTCTCCTGTGAGTGGGAGCGAAAGGAATGCCAAGGATTATCCTCCTTTTTGGGGTGATAAGCCTTCTTTTTGGAGTTGAGAGCGGCGGTATCGTGCAGGGTGCGCGATTGCCGGCGAATCCGCATTGCAATTTGCAGGGTGTTCTGACTTCTATAGCCCGTATTTTTGGCGTTTGCGCCATAGGGTGGCTACATCGATATCCAGGATCTTGGCGGCTTCATCGAGGGACTTTGCCTTGGTCAGCACGCGGCGAATGTGCATCTCTTCCAACTGATCGAGGGAAATGGAATCGCCCACGCTTTGAGGGGCGACTTTAGGTCCGGCGAGTTCGGTCGGGAGATGTTCCGCGCCAATTTGATTGCCCTGGCAGAGAAAGAGGGCGCGCTCAACGACATTGCGTAGCTCGCGAATGTTGCCGGGCCAGCGGTATGCGCGGAGGGCGGCGATCGCGTCAGAAGTAAAGCCATTGATCGGCTTGCCATGCGCGAGTTCCGCGAGAAACCGTTCAGCGAATGCAATCACGTCGTCCGGCCGATCTCGAAGCGCCGGCAAATCCAGCTGGATGACCTTGATGCGATAGAGCAGGTCTTCACGGAATTTTCCGCCGGCGACGGCGGCTTCAAGATCGACGTGCGTGGCGGCGATGACGCGCACGTNNTCGTCGAGAAAAAGAGTGCCGCCTTCGGAGGCAGCGATGCGGCCGGGGTTGTCGCGAATTGCGCCGGTAAAGGAGCCGCGGGCGTGGCCGAAGAGTTCACTTTCGAGAAGCTGCGGAGAAAGCGTTGGGCAGGAGATAGTAGCCATCGGTTTTTTGGCGCGGTTGCTCCAGCCGTGGATGGCCCTGGCGAGGACGCCCTTTCCGGTTCCGCTTTCGCCGCGGATGAGGACCGTGGTGTCGCTGGGGGCGACCTGGCGGGCGAGGTTGAGCATCCGCTGCATCGCGGAATCATTGCTCTTGAGGCTCATTTCGCCGCGCGATTGGCCGACGATCTCCTCGAGGCCNNCTACCTGGACCGGGGTGAAGGGCTTGGTGAGATAATCGGCGGCGCCGCGCTTCATCGTCTCGACGGCGCTGTCGATCGTGCCGTGAGCGGTGATGATGACGATGCGCATCCAGGGGCTTTGGGTCAGAAGCTTTGGGATCAGGTCTGTTCCCAGATCAGCACCGAGGCGCAGATCGACGAAAGCTAGATCGAAGGATTGCCTGGCCGCCTCGGCGAGAGCGTCGCGGGCGTTGCCGACGGCAGTGACGGAATATCCGTCGGTTTCCAGGCCGATGGCCAGGGTCTTGCGGATATTGATCTCGTCATCGACGACGAGAATATTGAGCGATTGAGGGGTGTTCTGCTCTGTCATGGTTAATCGGGCCGTAGGAAAGACAAATGCAATTCCGCGTGACGCATGTGCAGGTTTCGCCATTCGTCGGGCTTCAGCTTGCCGAAGACCGGGTTCGGAATTTTGGGCACATCCGCTTTCAATCGGTTGCAGGCGAGGCGGAGGCGGGAGAGGCCCTCGTCGGTGGGGAGTATATCCATCGCGAGCGTTCCGCCGGAAATTTTGGGCAGTCGGCCGCCGGGGTTCATCGGTTTGTAGATATATCTCTTTCGCGCCGGCCTCGCGATCATGCGCAGGAACCATGGAACCTTGGCGGGTGTGCCGTCAAAACCGTAATTGATCCAGGCGGCGAGATGTCCGCAGGCTTGGCCCAGCGTCCAATTTCCCACTTGGCGTAGATGGCCCTTACGCTCGGCGATGGCAAGTTTTTCGGCATCGCGTGTGATGTCGTCAATGCTGGCGAAGTGAAGCGTTCGCCGCTGCTGGGATGGTTGCGTGTCCATGACGGTATCTTACACGCGGGAACGCCGGGGTGAAAAAAGAGGATTACTGGGGCACGTTTCTGCCGGGTTTGAGCAGGCGGATATTCACTTTTTCGCTGGGGACCATCTTTCCGGTGTTGATACGCTCATCGGGATCAAACGCTTTTTTGATGCGAGAGAAGAGATTCATTGTGGCCTCGTCGAATAGATAGGGCATGAGGTGAATCTTTTCGACGCCGACGCCATGCTCGCCGGTGATTGTGCCGCCGACATCGACGCAGAATTGAAGGACTTTCTGCGCGGCGCGTAGAGTGTTTTGGACTTGATCTTCATCGGTGTCGTCGTACAAAAAGATCGGATGCACGTTGCCATCGCCGGCATGGAAGACATTGGTGATGCGCATTCCATGCTCGCGGCCGATCTCGTCAATGCGCTTGAGCACGTCAACGAGCATGCTGCGCGGCACGCAGGCGTCCTGGGTGCAATAGCTGCGGCTGATGCGGCCGATGGCTCCGAATGCGCCCTTGCGTACTTTCCATAGATATTGTCTTCGTGCGGTGTCGCCGCTGCTTTGAACGGTGATGGCGCGATATTTGTGGTGAATCTGGACGATTCGTTCGGCCTGTTCGTCGAGCAATTCGTCGATCCCATCGATTTCGGTCAGGAGTAACGCATCGGCGTTTGGCGGCAGGCCGAAGCCGAATGCTTCTTCGACGACGCGGACCATCTGGCCGTCCATCATTTCCATGGCGGCGGGAAGCAGGCCGGTTGCGATGATTTCAGCGACGGCTGAGGAAGCATCGCTGGATGAGGCGAACGTTCCGACGATGGTGCGAAAGGCGAGAGGTTTGGGCGCGAGGCGCACCCAAAGAGATGTGATGATGCCGAGCGTGCCTTCGCTGCCGCAGAGGAGACCGACGAGATCGATCGGGCCTCGCTCGCACGCGCCGTTTTCGCCGCCGGTTTGAAGGACCGTGCCGTCGGAGAGAACCATCTCGATGCCGAAGACGTGGTTGGAAGATACGAAGTCTTTGAGTGTGTGGATTCCGCCGGCGTTGGTGGCGGCGTTTCCGCCGATGGTGCTGGCGCGCTGGCTGGAGGGATCAGGGGCGAAATGCAGACGGTCGCCGCCGGGGAGAGCGTTGACGGCCTCGGAGAGTTGCGTGTTTCGCACGCCGGCTTGTACGTGTGCGACGCGGTTTTGGATATCGATTTGGAGAATTCGATTCATTCTCGCAGTTGAGACGATGATGCCGTCGTTGAAGGCGACGCATCCGCCGGCGAGGCCGGTGCCGGAGCCACGCGGGATGATTTGGATGTCGTGGCGATGGAGGAGTTTTACGATTTCGGAGACCTGCGCGGTGCTGGTCGGGAAGACGACCGCGCTCGGGCAAGATTTGGCGATGGTGAAGCCATCGCTTTCGTAGACGATCAATTCTGATGGGTCGGAGATGACGGAGTTTTCCCCCAACAGTGATTGAAGTTGTGAGATGATGAATGATGCGGGCATTGTCGGAGATGCGCGTCCCGGCGCGCCAGGACGCGGCTAAATTTTATATGTGCTCGGCGGCGCGGACGGCGCGAACGAACGCCTGAATTTTTTCGGGAGATTTTTCTCGCAGGGTCGATTCGACGCCGCTGCTGACATCGACGGCGTATGGGCGCATGAGTCGGACCACGTCGCCGACGTTTTCCGGGTTTAGTCCGCCCGCGGCGATGATCGGAGGCAAATCGGCGAAGTTGCCGGCGGTTTGCATCGCGGCAAGTCCGGTGAAATCGTTGGCGATACCTGTTCCGCCGCGGGCTGGGCCGGTTGATGGCGTTTCCAGCAGGATGCCGATCAGGTTCGTCAGTTGTAGATCGCGGATCGCGGCGCGCCAGGTTTTGAGCATGGCCATATCATCCGCGGCGAGATGCAGTGCTTTGATGATTCGTAACGGTTTTAATTCGGCGACAAACTGCGGAGTTTCGTCGCCTTGCAATTGAATGGCCGCCAGCGGAATCAGACGATGGATTCGACGGATATCGTCCGGCGTTGCATTGACGAAAAGGCCGACGGGCGTGACGAACGGCGGTATCACGGCGGCGATTTTGATGGCGTCGTCGGCGGTGACGCAGCGACGAGACGTGGGATCGAAGAGTATCCCGACGGCATCCGCGCCGGCCTGCGCGGCGGCGGCTGCGTCCTGAGGCCGGCAAACGCCGCAGATCTTCACGCGTGTTCGGGGCATGCGGGCATGTTACCATATCTTTAAAGCGAGGTTTGTGCATGGCGGCAGGTCATTTCCTTGCGTTCGATCTCGGGGCTGAAAGCGGACGGGCCATGCTGGGCACGCTCGACGGTCAAAAGCTGTCGCTGGCGGAGCGGCATCGTTTCGCTACTCCCAACGGCCGAATGCTTGGGCGATTTCATTGGAATCTTTTGTCGCTCTGGGATGAGCTTAAGATCGGGCTGCGGAAGACGTGCGCCAATCTTCCGAGCGAATTGTCAGGCATCGGCGTTGATACGTGGGGCGTTGACTTTGGTCTTATCGCGTCTAGCGGCGAAATCCTTGGCAATCCGATGATGTATCGCGACCCATCCGCTGCCGCTGCATTGGAGAGGACGCTGGCCAAAGTCTCGCGAGAAAAGATTTTTGACGCGACGGGCATTCAGTTGATGCAGATCAACACGCTGTTCCAACTCGTGGCTATGAAGGAACGGGATTCCGCACTGCTCGATGCGGCCCAAACGCTGCTGTTTATGCCCGATCTTTTTAATTATCTGCTGTGCGGCTCGCGCAAGAGCGAGTTGTCGATCGCATCGACGAGCCAGATGTATGATCCGCGCAAGGGGCGATGGGCGGCGGAGATGCTGGAGGAACTTGGGCTGCCGACGCGGATTTTGCCGGAGATTGTTTCGTCGGGGACGGTGCTGGGGAATTTGCGGGAAGAGATTTGCGTGGAATGCTCGGTGAAATCGGCGCCGGTGATTGCGCCGGGCTGCCACGATACGGCGAGCGCGGTCGCGGCTGTGCCGGCTAGCGACGAAAAGTTCTGCTACATCAGTTCGGGGACGTGGTCGCTTATGGGCGTGGAACTGAAGCAGCCGATCGTTTCGGAAAAGGCGCTGCGATACAACTACAGCAACGAAATGGGCGTCGGGGCGCGCGTTCGATTTCAAAAGAACATCATGGGGCTCTGGCTGGTGCAGGAATGCCGGCGGTATTGGCAGCAGCGGGGGAGCGATCATGATTATGCGACACTCACGGCGATGGCCGGCGCGGCCAGGGAATTTGGAACGTTGATTGATCCGGATCATGGGCCTTTCCTTTTGCCGGGGTTGATGGTCGAAAAGATCGACCAGTTTTGCGCGGACACCAAACAACGTTCGCCTGCCGGCGTGGGCGAATATGTTCGCGCGTGTCTTGAGAGTCTGGCGCTAACCTATCGACGGACGATTGAGGGACTCGAAGAAATTCTCGGCTGGAAGATCGAGATCATTCATATCGTCGGCGGCGGCACGCAAAATGAGCTGCTCAATCAGATGACCGCCGATGTCTGCGGGCGGCCAGTGATTGCCGGGCCGGTTGAGGCGGCGGCGATTGGGAACGTGCTGGTACAGGCGATGGCGATTGGACGCATCAAGTCATTGGCTGAAGCGCGCGAGATCGTGCGAATGAACTTTGATGTCAAACGCTATGAGCCGGCAAATTCAGGGAAATGGGACGCGGCTTATCGACGCTATCTTGAGATTGTTGAGCGGCGCTAAATTCATGATAACCGCTTTATGCCCCTGGAAATGAGCCGGTTTGGTCACACATGCGATGCTTTCGTTCCGGGTGCTGGAATTAATTTGACACTGACATTGAGCCGTGCAATTATCTACTTATGCTCTATCGAATTGTCATCGAGGAGGATGAAGACGGCGAATTTGTGGCCGAGTGTCCATCTCTGCCGGGGTGCATATCGCAGGGGCACAGCCGCGACGAGGCGGTGGCGAATATAAAAGATGCAATCGCAGGGTATCTGGCAAGCCTCAAAAAGCACGGAGAGCCGATTCCCCCGCCGATTACGGAGGAAATAGTTGAGGTCCCGACTTGAACCACCTGCCAGTCTGTTCCGGTCAACAAGCCATCAGGGCTTTCTCCCGGCTTGGGTATCAGATCGATCATCAAACGGGAAGCCACATCATTTTAAGACATCCGAATCGGCGGAGGCTGACGGTTCCCGACCACCGCGAACTGGCCAAGGGCACTCTTCGTTCCTTAATCCGCGAAGCCGGGCTGACCAAGGATCAATTCGTTCAATTGCTGTAAATAATAATGATGGACGGGCTTGCCGTTGGAGTCGGTGAATAACACCGATTCTTTAGGCGATTGAGGGAGAAATCAAACAGCCACCGGCTTGAGGCGATGTTTAGTTTTCTCGCGACCCTTTACTTGAGTTACGCGGCTTCGAGGAGCAGGCCGGTTTTCGCGCCCCATTTCAGCCGGCGATAGGCCTGGACTGTGATGGTGTCGCTGTGCAAGAGCGGCTGAAGCGTGTCGGCCCAGAGGTCGTCGTGATCGACGAGGAGTCGGACGGCCGGCGTGGCGCTGGCATCAATCGCGAGCTGGGGGAGAGCCATGCGGATTAGTTCGCCGTTCTCGGCCATCCAGCGGAGGGCGAGGCCGATGCTGGGGAATTGGCTGAAGCCTTTGCCTGCGACGGCGAGAAGAATCAGGCGGTGATCGCGGCCGACGGCCAAGATCGCGTTGGGGCACATCGGGGGATGAATCGGGCACTGGACCCATCGGCCTTCCGCGCCGCCCTGGCGAACAACCGCGCCGAGAATGGATTGCTCGGTTTGATCGCCCGGCAGATCAATCACTTCCGAAACTGCTTTGTCGGAGACGGGCAATCGCGGGGCCGGGGCTTGGGCAGGGTGCGGGCCGGCTGCGCGATGATCTTCGGCGGTGTTGAGATTCATGTGGCTCACTGGTTCGGTGTTGGGTTTTGTTTCTGATTGAATCGCCGTGGCGACGAACTGGGTGATGACGTTCCAATGCGGGGCGGAGGCCGGCTGCGGCTTTTCCTGATTCAATCGGCAATTGAGGACCGCGTGTTCCAGGACATTTGACGCGGGATGAACGGGCGCTTCCCGCTCAAGGGCGCAGCCGAGGAATTGGCGGCTGACGGCGTCGAGCTTGCGGAAGACGGCGTCGGCCTGGGCATCATCGCGGGCGTTGAGGACGACGAGCGACAGCCGGGGCATTTCGAGTTCGGCAAGGCCTTTGAGTGCGCGATAGGTCGCGACGACATCCGCGTGATCGGCGGTGGTCAGCAGAACCCAATGCGGGGCAACGCGGAGTAGTTCGCGGGCCTCGGTTGAGCGAGGATTTGGAAGCGAGATGAGCCAACGGCTGACGTCAAATGCCAACTCCGCGAGGGTTTGACCCATCTGGCGGGTGTCGGTTGCATCGATGGTGACTGGAGTGGCGGCTTCGCTGCCGTTTAACTCGAAACAGCTTACGGCGAGTTCCGCCGAATCGACTTCGATCAGTCCGACGTTGCCGCTCTGGGCGGCGAGATGACGGGCGTATTGCCGGACACTCTGTTCGCGTTGGTCGAGCAAATGGGAGAAGAGGATCGCGGATACTTTTGGCGCGGTGGATTGATGGCGACCCTCGGAGTTTTGCCGGGCATCGGATCGCATCGCGACGGGTTCGACGTGATGCGGTTCGGCTTCGAGCGAGGCGGCGAATTCTTCCGGGGACATATCGACGCTGACGTCGGCCTGCNNCGGGCCGTGCGCCGCCGGGTTGGCGGCTGCGAACGTCGCTGAGGAAGAGATGGCTTATTTCGCTGAGCGATCGTTTGGAGTCCATGGTTGGGTCCTTCACACGCCGACTGAAGTCGGCGTGCCGCGATAGGGCATTAGTCCACTTCGATGACGTTGTTCAGTTCTCCGAACTGATTGACTTCGACGTATTTGTTGTGTGGATCGGTCATCCATTTGCCGTCCACCACGAAGCGGTAGCGGTATCGGCCTGGCTGGAGCGGGAGGCAGGTCCAGAATTCGCCGGGGCGGCCGCGATTGACCATTGGGGTGGACATCGGAGACCAGTTGTTGAAATCGCCGGCGATCAGAACTTTCTTGGCCTGATCGAATCGGGCGGCGAAGACGACTTCATCGCCAACCTTTTTCGCGCCGTAGAATTCGTCGATTTTCTGGGCCGTGCTCTTGGCGTAGGGCATCATGGGATGGCCGTTGCCGTTTCCATTGCCATTTCCGTTTCCATTCCCGTTGTTATTGCCGTGGCTGTAGCCATTTGCGTTGCCATTGCCGTTGCCGTGTCCAATTACGCTGGCCGGCAGTTTGATGCGGGGATGGGCGGCGGCATCGGACAGCTCCTCTTCTTCGGAGGAGAGGGCGATGGACGATTGCTGGGCGATGGCGACCGGACGCTCACTGAGCCGACCGGCGAGCATTGGCATTGGCCCGCGCATCGGGGCGGCGGGAACGGACAGTGACGCGGCGACCGGAGCGGTCGCGGGGGCGGGCGCCGGTGCAGGCATCGGCAAAGGCGACGATGCTGGATTGCTGGTGACCAGCGAAGGAATCGTATTGCGGCCGAACTGCACGTTCGTGAGTTGGGCAAGCTGCTTGGCTCGCTGCACCAGTTCGGCGGGGCGCGAGAGTTTGTCCAACGGCGTCGGTTCGAGTTCGACCGGTGTGTGTCCCATGAGNNGTTGAAGTTAACCGTGCTCTCCATCAGGTATTCCTTGAACTTGTTGCGGAGCTCGGAGAGGACTTCGCGGGCCAGCTTAGTGCGGGTGTCGTAGAGCGTCGGGAGAACGCGGATCAGGATTTCCTTGTCGCATTTATCGCGGAGGACTTCGAGGGTCTCCATCATCTTGGCGAGGCCGTGCAGGCTGAAGTAGCCGGTCTCGACGGGGACGATGACTTCATCGCAGGCGCGGAGGGCGTTGAAGGTGATGAGGCCGACGCTGGGGGGGCAGTCGATGAGGCACCACTTGTAATTCGGGCGGACGGTTTCGACGGCTTTGCGAAGGCGGTCTTCGCGTCCGATGCGGCCGGCGAAGAGCTGCTCGAACGCCGCCAGCTTGATGTTGGCGGGAGCGAGATCGAAATCGGTGGCGATTTGCCAGACGATGTCGGCGAGGCGCGCGGGTTTTCCGTCGCGGTCTTCGATGAGTGAATCGAAGATGGTTCGCTCGATCTGTTCCTCGGGAACGGCCAGGCCGACGGCGCAGTGTCCCTGGGGGTCCATGTCGACGAGCAGGGTTTTTTGTCCGAGACGGGCGAGACAGGCCGCCAGGTTGATGCTGGTGGTGGTTTTTCCGCAGCCGCCCTTTTGATTGATGATGGCAATGGTCCGCATTTGAGACCTTCCTTGGTAGCCCGAACGGGATATGAGCATGGGCCGTTCCGTCGGCCGGCTATTTGTGCGGAACGCTAATCGCGCTGACGCACCTGAACCTATCCCGTAGGATTATCGGGAGGGTGGGGTAGATAACTTTAAGTCTTATCGGACAGAGGGAGAGGGAGTGCCGATTGCTGAAGTCCAAATGTTGAGCAAAGCGAAATCCCGGCGCGCCGGGGCCGGATGTTGAACGAAGGGAAGGCCCGGGCCGTCGGAACCTTGTTTCATTCGGCTTTGCGGTCTCCTGTGTTTTATGGCGATTGAATATTGGGGGTCAAAAAGTCTCAAAAGGTCCCACTCCCCCCGGGGGGGGTGTTTGGCGATGCGGGATAAAGTTTTGTGGTTGATAAAAAAATGCGTCTTCGGAGCACGCGGATTGGGGGGATGTTTTCGATTTTCGCGAGGACGCGCTCTGACTTCCATGCGATACCAACTGCATTTCCAATCGAAAAAAGTAACTCCCTCTACACAAGGGTCCGGTGGGTGAAAGGATTGGACG
>PMAK01000049.1 GCA_003153655.1 Phycisphaerales bacterium | reverse complement strand
GCGACCGTGAGATCCGGAAACAAAGCCGGCTGCTGATAAATCGCGGCTATCCCCATCGCCCGCGATGCACTCGGATCGTTGTGATCCAAAAGAGTTCCGCGAACCCGGATCGATCCGGAATCCGCCTGCACCGCGCCGGTGATGATCTTGATCAGCGTCGATTTCCCAGCCCCATTCTCTCCAACCAGCGCATGAACTTCGCCCGGACGAAGCTCAAACGAAACCCCTTCCAGCGCACAGACGCCGCCAAAGCTTTTAGAAATTGAGGTCAATTGCAGAAGCACATCAGCCATCGAATTCCGTTCAAGAAAATCAATGAGAACGATGAAACTCAAATTTAGGCTACCAGTCACCAACCCGCAAATTTTGGCTGTCTTCAGCCATTATCCTTCCGTGGTAATTGCCTCATTTGCCATGGCAATTGCAGAAAGATTCACTACAATTCAGCGCTTCAAAGTCTGGAGCGGTCCGCGTGAGTGATGGCATAAAATCCGTGGCGTTGGTGGGCATAGGCGGCTACGGAAATTCCTACATAAAAGAGTTGCTCGATCGCGCAACCGCAGGCACCGTTAAATTCGTCGCCGCCATCGATCCGTCGCCTCAGGGCTGCGAACGGCTATCCGAGATTCGCGACCGCGGAATACCCCTGTTCGATTCATTGCAGGATTTCTCGCGCCGGGAAAAAGCCGATCTTGTCATCCTCGCCACGCCGATTCATTTGCATTGCGAGCAGGCATGTCTTGCGATGGATACCGGGTCGCATGTCCTTAGCGAAAAACCCGTGGGATCGCATCCCGATCAGATCCGCCTCATGATCGAAGCGCGCGATCGCAATCGACGCCAACTGGCGATTGGCTATCAATGGTCATTTTCCCCCGCGATCCAAAAATTAAAACAGGACATCATGGCCGGCCGTTTCGGCAAACCAAAATGCCTCCGCACGCGAGTCTATTGGCCGCGCGACGAAAAATATTACCGCCGCTGCCCGTGGGCCGGGCGCAAGCGCGACGCCGACGGCCATCTGATTCTCGACAGCCCCGCGAACAACGCCTGCGCCCATCAGTTGCACAACATGTTTTATGTCCTTGGCAGCGCCATCAATCGCAGCGACTGGCCGACTTCAGTTACCGCCGAGCTATACCGCGCCAACGCGATCGGAAACTACGATACCGTTGCGCTCCGCTGCCGCACCGGGCACGGTGCATCCATCCTCTTCATTGCCAGCCATGCCACAGAGCAGGAGCGCGATCCGGTCTTTCGATACGAATTTGAAAACGCCACGGTGCATTACGGCCAATTTGATGACTGCATCGTGGCCGAGCCGCGTAATGGGGCGCGGATCAACTATGGTTCATCTTCCGTCGCCAACTTGTCGCGCAAGCTCTCGGATGTTTTGAATTCGATCCAAACGGCCGAGCCGGTGGTATGCGGGCCTGAAGCAGCCGGCGCTCAAACCGCCTGCATTTACGCCGCCCAGCAATCCATGCCGGATATCATCGATTTTCCGCGTGATCTGGTAGTCGTTGAAGGCGCGTCCGACGAACGTCGGACTTATGTGAAGAATCTCGATAAAGCGCTGGATAAATGCTACGAACAGTTCAGTTTGCCGAGCGAACTTGCGATCCCCTGGTCCGCGCCGGGGACAGAAATTGCCGCCGTCCCCGAAAACGCGATCCTAAAGCGATAGAGGCGAATAAAACCGTGCCGCGTCTGGCCGCATTGATTGTCCTGACATTCGCGATCATGAACTGCGGCCTCCGCGCAGCCTGGTCGGACCCACCTGATTCAGATCCGGCGGTGACGCTCAAAAACGACGGCCGCTATTTCACCCTCACCAATGGATACGCCGCCGCTCAGATCGACATACGCACCGGTGCGCTCTGGTCCCTCAAAGATCGTGGACTGGAAACCATGGGTTATCACTCCGGCCATCACGCTGGATATTGGGAGCAATCGCCGCGCGACGGACGGGCTTCAACAACCATCGATCCAAAATCCAACAACGGCGAACGGGCCGAGGTTTCCATCAAAGGCCTCTCTGGCGGATTCACGCTCGAACTCCGCTATTCAATGGGCCGGCATGATCACGGCCTGTACACTTACGCGATCTTCACCCACTCCAAGACTGATCCCGCAGCCGAGATCGGCGAAAGTAGATTCGGCGCCAAGCTCAATGGCCGGGTCTTCGATTGGCTTTCAATCGACGAAAATCGCAATATGAAAATGCCGACGGGCTACGACTGGGACCATGGCTCGCCGCTGAATATGAAAGAAGCCCGCCGGATGACCACTGGCATCGACGCCGGGCATGCCGAGCACAAATACGACTATTCCGCCTGCCAATTCAATATTCCCGCCTACGGCTGGTCGAGCGACACCCAGCACATCGGCCTGTATTTCATCAATCCATCAAATGAATATCTGAGCGGCGGCCCAACCAAATACGAACTAACCGGCCATCTCGACGACAACCCCGGCGGCGATCCTACGCTCCTAAACTATTGGCGCGGCTCACACTACGGCGGAAGCACCTGCGCCGTCCCCGCCAACGAGCAATGGCAGAAGGTGGTCGGCCCAATGATGATCTATCTCAATTCCGGTTCAACGCCGAAGGATATGTTCAAAGACGCGTTCGCCCAGGCCGGCAAGGAAGCCGATGCGTGGCCATACGATTGGGTGAAAGACGCTGATTATCCGCATCAATCCGAACGCGGCGAAGTGCGCGGGCAACTCGTCGTCAACGATCCCCTCGCGCCGACTCCGATCGGCAAATTCCACAATCTTCTCGTCGGTCTCGCCTATCCCGATTCGTCATCAGGAATCATCTGGCAAAACGACGCCAAACATTACGAATTTTGGGTCCGCGGCAATGAAGACGGATCGTTCGCCATTCCCAAAATCCGCCCCGGCCTATACGAACTCCATGCCATCGCGGATGGAATCCTCGGCGAATTCTCCGCCGCAAATATCCGAGTCGAACCGGGAAAAACAATCGACCTGGGCCGGCTCGAATGGAAGCCGCTCCGCTTCGGCCAACAACTCTGGGACATCGGCATCCCCAACCGCAACGGCTCCGAATTTTTAAAAGGCGACGACTATTTTCATTGGGGCATGTACCTCGAATATTCCAAGCTCTTTCCAAATGATGTGAATTACACGATCGGCCAAAGTGATTTCCGAAAGGATTGGTATTTCGAGCAGGTCCCGCATGTCATTCAGGATGACGGCACAGGCCGCGCCCAGGGCCGATCCACAACATGGACAATTCATTTCAATCTCTCCGATACGCTGCATGGGCAAGCAACCCTCCGCCTGGCGATTTGTGGCGTCGGCGCGCGCACCATCGCCGTCAGCGCCAACGATCATCCCGTCGGCGTGATCTCCGGCCTGATCTACAACGCCACCATCAACCGCGATGGAATCGGTGGCTCCTGGGTCGAAAAAGATCTGACCTTCGACGCGTCGCGGATGACCGCCGGCCAGAACACGCTCACCCTGACCATCCCCGCCGGCGGATTGACGGCCGGAATCATCTATGACTACCTCCGGCTGGAATTGCACTAGCCACCCGATATGATCCGCCCCCCTTAAAGGAAAGATCACCATGCTGCATCGATTGTCCTGGCTCTCCATGGCCCTCGCTGTGATGACGCTCACCCCCGGCTGCAATAAGAGCGAGTCGTCCGCCACCGCGCAGAAAAAGATCAGGCTCGCTTTCGTAACCAACAACTCATCCGATTTTTGGACCATCTGTCGCGCCGGCTGCAACAAGGCCGCCGAGGAGAATCCGAACATTGATGTCGATTTCCAAATCCTCGGCGATCCCACCGCCGCGGGCCAGAAGCGCGTCCTCGACGATCTGCTCGCGCGCGGCGTAGATGGAATCGCCATCAGTCCGGTCGATCCCGCCAATGAAACGCCCATGCTGAACGACGCCGCCGCGCACGCGACGATCTTTTGCGCTGACAGCGACGCCCCTAAAAGCGATCGGTCCTGCTACATCGGCACCAACAATGTCGATGCCGGCAAACAAGCGGGCGGCCTGATCAAGGAAACCCTTCCCAACGGCGGAAAGATCATGCTATTCGTCGGCACACTCGATGCTCAAAACGCCAAGGACCGTTTCGAGGGCGTCAAAGAAGCGCTGGCCGGAACCAACATCCAGATCATCGACGTTCGAACCGATGAAACCGACCGCACACGAGCCAAAGCCAACGTCCAGGACACGCTCGTGAAATATCCGGATGTCGCCTGCCTCGTCGGCCTCTGGAGCTACAACGGCCCGGCTATCGTCAATGCCGTCCGCGATTCCGGAAAGGCCGGCCAGGTCAAAATCGTCTGCTTCGATGAAGAGGATGAAACCCTCGCCGGCGTAAAAAGCGGCGACATCTACGCCACTGTCGTCCAGCAGCCGTTTGAGTTCGGGCATCAATCGATGATCAACCTCGCCAAAGTCATCGGCGGCGACAAATCGGTCATCCCCGACACCAAACAAATCTTCATCCCCACCATTGCGATCAAGAAAGACAACGTCGACGATTTCCAGACAAAACTGAACAAACTACGCGGCCGCAACTGATTGAGGTTGGCGATTCAAAGCAATTCGCCGAACCCTTCGGATCGCACCACCCATTTCCCATCGCGCGGAAATGCTTCGGCTTTAACCATCATCGCCACCGCGGCGAGCAGCCCGCCATTGGCGGGCAAATACGCAGTCAACCCCTCCCGCTGATACACATGCCCGTTCGGCAGATACCGATTCTTCGGCGAATCGATCATCAGCGCCCGGATCGCAAGTTCCGGCTCCCCCAGCTTCGCAGCCGTCATCGCCACCATCGGAAAATCCCATCCCCAGCAGCGATCCCATTCCCATTGATCCAGCACATCCAGCAGTGATCGCCGCATCGTCTCGCGATCCACGCCATCGCCCGGCTGCATTCCATATGCCCCAACTAGCGATGGATGCTCCCAATTCCAATGCGTGTAGGTATCAGACATTCTTTCCATCATAAGATACCGCCCATTTTCCTGCGGCAACGGACTCAATCGCTGCAGAATAGCCTCCCATTTCCGGTTAGGCTCCAATCCCAAACGCATATTCCACGTCTGCGCCACACTCAATCCAAACCGCCAATACGTCAACTCAAACGTGGGATTCTTCGTCACCATCGCGTCGGTATTTTCCGGAACCGATTTCATCGGCGGACCAAGCACAAATCGGTCTCCCTCCAATGCCGCAAAGCTGGCGAGAAAATCTGCCGTCTCAAAAACGATCTCCGACCATTTCTCCAATGTCTCCTTCGTCGGCATTTGCTGATAACACAGCTCCGCATAGTAAATCGGATGCGGCTGCTGCCAGATCAAAAGCGGCCCCACCGGCGAAGGCGAATCAATCCCATCCGGCCCCACCATCTTCGGCCAGCGCACACCGTCATATCCCTGCCGCTTGGCGATCCCCTTCGCCACGGGCAAAATCCGCTGATAAAAATCGAGGCTCCGCTCAAACAGATCAAACCGATCCCACGCCCCGAAATGAACCCCATGCCACCAGTGCATCTCCAGATGCGATTTCCCGTACCAGGAATTAAAGAGCAATCCCGTCTCCGGCGGCGGCATCGTGCCCGCGCAGTGCAACGCCGTGTTGTATTGCGACAGCACAATTCGCCGTTCCAATTCCGCCGCCCGCGGATCGGCGCTGCCGGCCAAATCAATCGCCGCGCCGCGCATCCAAAAGTTCTGCCAATGCTT
>PMAK01000105.1 GCA_003153655.1 Phycisphaerales bacterium | reverse complement strand
CGGCGGCAGCAAGGACACCTGGGTTCTCGAAGAGGAAATATGACAGCCGCATCCGAACCATTTTCCAGTTCCGCCTTCACCACCTTCGGGATCACCTCCCCGTCGTCGCTCAAGCCCGAGCGCCCCCTCCTCTCGCGCGATGCCGATGCCATGTATTGGATGGCCCGTTACGTCGAGCGCGCCGAGCACGTCGCCCGCCTGATGATCGTCAATTCCAATCTGCTCATCGACGTCGGCGATCTCGCCCCCGCTCTCCAGGCCCGCCAGTGGCAAAGCCTTCTCACAATCCTCCGCCTCCCCGAACTCCCCGAAGGCCCCGACCTTGCCCATCGCGTCTGCCAGCATCTCATGTTCAATCCCGAAAATCCCAACAGCATCCTTGGTTGCCTCACCCGCGCCCGGGAAAACGCACGTGGCATCCGCGAAAATATCTCCGCGGAAATGTGGGAAAATCTCAACACGCTCTACTGGTCCCTTCAAAGCGACGATGCCCAGTCCCGCTTCGACGAATCGCCGGACGATCTATTCCGCTCCGTTATGATCGGCTCCATGCTCTTCCAGGGAATGACCGACCAGACGCTCGCCCATGACCAGCGCTGGCTTTTTACTCAATTGGCGAAATACCTCGAGCGTACGGATATCACCTGCCGAATTATCCAGACCAAATATGATCTGCTCAAAGCCAACGAGCAGATATTCGACAGCACCCTGCGCAATCTGCACTGGATGGCGGTCCTCCGAAGCTGCTGCTCAATCGAAGCCTATCGCCAGAACAATCTGGGCGACATGGACTCAACGAGCCTCGCCTCGTTCTTGATTCTTGAGCGAAATTTTCCACGCAGTGTTCGTTTCAGCACCAGCGGAGCTCTCGCCGCCATCAGCGCCATCCGCGCCGGAACCCGCGGCAGCACTATTGATCCCGCCGAGCGTATCCTCGGCCGTCTCGACGCCCAGCTCGAATACTCCGAACTCTCCGAAATAGTGGCCGAAGGCGTCTCAAATTATCTCTATCGCATCATCAATGCCGTCCACGACGCCGCATCGGCAATCCAACGCTCCTATTTCATGCACTGACGCAAAGTCTAATTATGCTTTTGAAAATCACCCATCAAACCGATGTCCTCTACTCCGATTTCATCAGTGAATTGGCCATGGAACTGCGCATGGTCCCGCGCCAGGAGCAGGACCAGCACCGCCTCTCGTTCGATCTCGCCATCGGGCCGCCAACCACTGTCAGCAGCTATTTCGATTGGCTCGGCAACACGGTCCACACCTTCAGCATCAATGCGTTCCACCGCAAGATATCCATCATCGCCACCAGCGTTGTCNNTCCCCGAAGCCTACGATTACAACGTCTACGATTTCCTCCAGTTCGGCGGACCAGTCGTCGATTGCCCGCAACTCCGCGATCTGGCGAACATGCTGGCTCCCAAGCCGGGCGTCAGCGCCGGCGAACTTGGGCTGCGCATGCTCCATCTCATAGACGATAAATTCACCTACAAACAAGGCGTCACCACCGCCGCCAGTCCGATCACCGACATGCTCGCCACGGGTTTCGGCGTCTGTCAGGATTTCACGCACCTCATGATCGCCTTGGGCCGCGCTCTGAAAATCCCGGCACGATACGTCAGCGGCTTCATTCACCCAGACGCCGAAAAATATCGCGGCTACACCCAAACCCACGCCTGGTGTGAATTGCTCTTTCCTTCAGCGGGCTGGGTAGGATTCGATCCAGCCAACCGCTGCGTCATTGGCGGCAACTTCGTCAAAGTCGCAATTGGCCGCGATTTCCGCGATGTCCCCCCAAACCGTGGCGTCTATCGCGGCAGCGCCAACGAATCCATCGATGTCGCCATCAAATCCGAAGAACTACCCGGCATCCCTCCGGAACTCGCCGCCGACCGCATGCAATCCCTCGAAATCCCCGCCTATCCAAGCGGCGCCGCGGCACTCCATAGCTCAACAGACCAGCAGGAACATCAGCAACAGCAGCAACAGTAAGTAATAAGTGATCGCCCAACCAAAACTCACCCCAGAACCCTTTTAAGCAGCCCCTTCCGCTCCTCATGAATCTCAAAAGCCCGCCCGTGGTTCCGGATCGAATCCACAAGTTCCGCATCAGCCGTCGCCGGCGATCCCGAATTAAACGGCGGCTGCGGACAATACTCAAGCATCAGTTGAATCTCTTCCGCAACTTTTCGTCCGCAGATCTCCGCCGCGATGGTCAGACCAAAATCAATCCCCGCCGTGATTCCCCCGGCTGTAATTCTGTTCCGATCGATCACAATCCGCTCCGAAACCGGAATCGCACCAACCAAAGGCAGCAGATCAATACTCATCCAATGCGTCGTCGCCCGATATCCGCGCAAAAGCCCCGCGGCCCCCAAAGCCAGCGCCCCCGTGCAAACAGATGTTATGTATCGCGTAGACGAAGCTCGCTCCCGCAAAAATCGCAGTGTCTCCGCATTCTCAATCACCCCTGAAATCCCGCTCCCGCCCGGAACAAACAGCACATCCACCGCCGGCGCATCATCCAGAACGCAATCCGGCATGATCCGCAATCCATATTCGCTCTTGATCCACTCAACGCGCGGCGCCAGCAGCAACACCTTCGTATCAGGCATCCGCGAGAAAACTTCATACGGACCGCTCAAGTCCAATTGCGTCATGGACTCAAACAGCAACATGCCCACCGTCAGTGCCATCAAACATCCTCGTTTTTTAGCGATTGACCGAGCCCATCGCCATCTCTGGATATCTCAATCCAGCCACCGCGTGCGCCGGCATCGCATGCTCGATCTCACCCATTTCCTTCGCGGATAATTTCACATCAATCGCGGCCGCATTCTCCTCAAGATACTTCAGCCGCTTGGTCCCAGGGATCGGCACAATATCCTCACCGCGCGCGAGTACCCAAGCCAGCGCCAATTGCGACGGCTTGCACCCCTTCGCCGCAGCCATCTGCTCGATCTTTTTCACAAGTTCTAGATTCTGTTCCAGATTCTTCCCCTGAAACCGCGGAAAATCCCGCCGCCGGTCACCCGTCGGAAGATCATCCGTCTTCTTGAATTGCCCCGTAAGAAACCCACGCCCCAGCGGGCTGTAAGCGACGAATCCAATCCCCAGCTCCCGGCAAGTTGGCAGAATTTCCGCTTCCACCTCGCGGGTCCAAAGAGAATATTCCGTTTGCAGCGCCGCGATCGGATGCACCTTCACCGCCCGCCGCAGCGTGGATGCCGCCGCCTCCGACATCCCAAGGAATCGCACCTTTCCCGCCCGAACCAATTCAGCCATCGCACCAATCGTCTCCTCAATCGGCGTCTGCGGATCGACGCGATGCTGGTAATACAAATCGATCACTTCCACGCCAAGACGCTTCAAACTCGCCTCGCATGCCGACCGAACGTATTCCGGCTTTCCATTGACCCCCTTAAAGCTCCCATCCGCTCCGCGGACATTCCCAAATTTCGTCGCCAACATAACCTTGCCACGTCGATCCCGGATCGCCTGCCCGACGAGTTGCTCGTTAAGGCCAACCCCGTACATATCCGCGGTATCGAGGAAATCCATCCCAAGGTCTATGCTGCGGTGAACGACGCGGATTGACTCCTCATCGTTCCTGGTCCCATAAAACTCGGACATTCCCATGCACCCCAAACCTAAGGCCGAAACGATCAAGCCCGACTTCCCAAGCTTCCGGCGAGGCATTTTTGCGTTCATGAGGTCCCTTTCCCGCGTTTAAGCTAAAAGACAAAGCCAGCCACTGGCGATAAGATACAAGGATAGGCCTCCGAAGGGTGTAACTTTGCTGGAGTTAGCGCGTGTCAATGGATGAGAAAGGACGGCTGCCCGAAGCCGCCGAAAGCACGAACGAGCTATTTGAACGTGCCGTAAGGCAGCATTCGCGGAGGCTCCTGGCAATCGCCAGAGCCATCGTAGGCAACCGTGCCTCTCCGGAAGACGTGGTGCAACAGGCGTTTATGAACCTGTACCAGCACCGCGACCGTTACGATTGGCGCGAGCCCGGCGGCCTGATGCGGCGAACCGTGGTCAATGAGTCTTTGCGTATCTTACGCCAGCCTCGCATGTCTGTTTTGCCGGATGAGGCAAGCGACCAAGGCCGGTCGCAATCGCCGGGGCAGCACATGGTCGAAAGCGAGACGGTCCTGCAAGTCCGACGCGCCATCGACCGGTTGCCTGACAATTTTCGAGCGGCCATTGTGCTTTGTGAATATGAAAAAATGTCATATGCCCAAATTGCGGAATCACTTGATGCCAGTATCCCACAAGTCAAAACATGGATTCATCGCGGTCGGCGTCAATTGGCTGAATTGCTTCGGGCTTATGCCGGACAAGTGTAAAAGAGCCAGGTATGAAGGAGCGTAGCTTTTGCGCAAAAAGCAGGGAGACCCATGGCGGTAAATGAGAATGATTGCGAGTTGTTGAGCGCCTATCTGGACGGCGAATTGCCTGTCGCGGAGTGCGAGGGCCTTTGGCGCCGGCTGGCCATCGAGCGCGAGTTGATGTCCGAACTGGATACGCTCCGCGCCGATCATGCCGTCCGCGGAATGATGTGGTCAACCCTCGACCCGGGCGATCAGGCGGTCGCCCGCCTCGAGTCTCGCGTCATGCGCGCTTCCAGGCGCGAAGATATTCTCGATCGCTGGCACTACGTCAGCAGGATTATCACAACCGTCGCCGCCCTCATTCTTTTCGGATTTACCATTGGTTGGCTGGGGAGAGAACGCTATATTGTCTCGCCCACCAGCACCGCAAGCATCAATTCAAACCAGTCGAATCACATGGCTTCCTCGGCAGGAATTCCGCAAATGCCAAGCCCGGGCAAAGTGTCTGTCGAAGTGGACGATGGCACTGGAAAGCTTGTCAATCTTCAGTTTGACACAGTCGACGAGGCAAATCGGTTCGTACATGATTTCCGAGCCGCCCATACCGCCACGCCCCCGGACGGCGGCGATTCCGGCATTGTCGCCCCAATGGATAAGTTCTGACCCAACATCGGCATTCCAGAAAAATGTCCGAGTACACTTTCAACCCGTCCCCCAAACCTAAAGCCCACGGTCTTGCCGCAGGCCTTGTCATCGCCGCGCTAACCCTTCTCCCAACACTGCTTCACGCCCAAACATCCGATACACCAACCACCCGCCCGCTCCTCAATGAACTGAACCGCGAAACCCAGGAACTCTTCAAGCAAGTCTCTCCCAGCATCGTCCGCGTTCAAATGCCGCTCCCCTCGAACGTTGCACAACCGCCGGACGAAACGCTTTTAAAATGGGCGGATCGTCTCGATCCGCAATCACTCGCCCGCCTCGCCGAATTGCAACGCCGCTCCCCTGGTATTTCCTTCGCCACCGCCGAAATCCGTCCGACCACCCTTCCATCGGACGCTCAGCCGACGGTAGGGCGGCGGGTCATCGTGTTGCGCCTCGACCGATTTTCTCCCAACGGCATCGGCATCGTGTTTGACGATAAAAACGACCTGCTGATCCCGCGCTATGTTGACGCCGCCGCCTGTGTCGCCCCCATTCCCGTAGCCATCGGCGACGGCCGCTACGCCACCGCGTCGTTCGTCGCCTCTGATCGCGAGACAGGCCTGACGCTCCTCAAGCTTCATGGCATCAAGCTCAAACCGGCCGTCATCTCCAGCGACAAAATCGGTTCCGGATCACTGCTGCTTGTAATGTCCCTCAACCCCGCCGCAAATCGACTCGCCGTTTGGGAAGGGTGGGAGCCCGATGTTTCCGCGCTGGTTAATACCGATGGAACCATCGCTGGCTTTACGAGGGCCGGGCGATATCTCTCCGCCGGCGCTTGCTCGCCAGTGGTCACCGAACTGATGGAGCACGGCGTCGTCCGCCGCGCCATCCTCGGCGTATTCGTCAAGTCCGTGACCGCCGACGATCCCGAACGCCAGCAATATCCCGCGCTCGGCGCAACACCCGCTCTTAGAATTGACCATGTCATTCCCGGCTCCGCTGCCGATCGCGCCGGACTCCGCGAGGACGATCTGGTCCTTAGTCTTGCCGGCCAAACCGTTGGCGACGCACCTGCCTTCGCCGCTGCGATCGCCAATCGTCACGGACAAACCGATATCGCCATTCTCCGTAGCGGCCAGCGGCATGAAGTCATCGTGGATTTGCAAGTACAATAAAAAAACGCTCTAAATACCGCCGCACGATCCGAGGCCGGTTCAGCCGCGATCCAAAGCGGAACGCGTTATTCAAACCGGAACCAGGGCCGGAGGAGAAATTATTCTGGTAAGTGACCCCATCTTTTCCGTCGTCATCCCCTGTTACAACAGTGGCGAGCATCTCCGTGAATGCGTGATCAGCGTCTGGGCCCAGAAGATTCACGCTGAGGTGATCATCGTCGATGACGGCTCGACCGACGATTCATACCAGCGTGCAAAGACGCTGATGGTCGAATATCCCCACCAGGTTGTGCTGATTTCGCAGGGAAATCAGGGAGCCGCCGCCGCTCGCAACGCCGGCCTCCGCATCGCGCGCGGAAAATACATCGCGTTTCTCGATGCCGACGATCGCTACGCTCCCGGCTTTTTCGAAGCGGCCATGCGCCGATTGGAATCCGATCCCAACCTCGTCTCGATCTTCTGCGAAATCGAATTCGTCAACGCCCACCGGCCCATCGAACCCTGGCAAAAGAAGGCCATGGAAGATGTCACTCCGGGAGACCTCATCGTCCGAACCGAAATCGCCCGGCAGATTGGCGGCTTTCCAATTGATAGGGCGTTCCGCGGCCGTGGGGCAGGAGAGGATTGCATCTTCCGCCAGCAGGTTCTCGCAGCCGGAAAAATGGTCAAGCTCCAATCCCCGATGCTCAAATATAGGGTGCGCCCCGGCAGCCATTTCGATTATTTCCTGGACCGCGCCATAATGCGCGACGGCAAAATCGAAATGCTCTATCATTCCGATGAGGAAGTGAACGGCACTTTCGTCGAAGCAACCCGCGCGTACGAAGAAGATATCCAACGCCGCAAAATCCGACGCTTGGAAGAGAAAATGCATCAGGCCTTTCCCGCGGCCCTTGCATTTATTCAGAACCTCCCGGATTTGGAAAAGATCGAGGGATTTCTTCATCCTCTCGAAGGGTTCACTCTCAATTGGCTTGCCCAACACTGGCCCGGAACAGGCTCCGTCGTCGAAATCGGCAGCTTCAAAGGCAAATCCGCATGTTATCTCGCCAGAGGGATGAAGGCCGGAGCAGGGGGGCGATTAGCCGCGGTAGATCACTTCCACGGATCGCCCGAGCATCAGTCGCAGGGAACCCATCCCGACAAGGACATCGCAACCAGTGGCACCACGCTGGAAACCTTCAAACAAAACATCGCCGCCGCCGGCGTAAGCGATAGGGTTGACATCCACGTAGGCGCCTCAGCCGAAATCGGCGTCAATTGGCGTCAGCCAATCCGCCTCCTCTTCATCGACGGCGATCATTCCTACGAAGCCTCTTCCCAGGATTTCCTGATCTGGTCCCCATGGGTCCACGTTCACGGCTTGGTAATTCTGCACGACATTGGCACCTACGAAGGCGTCACCAATCTCTACAACCAGATCCGCCGCGACACGCAGCGCTGGCGGCAAATCGTGCGCATGCAATCCCTGGCAGTCCTCGAACGCCTGGTATGAAATAAGGGGTCAGGAAGGTTTTTATGAATAATGGGTCAGGAAGATTTTGCATTCGGCTCGGTTCTCCCCGGGTGCTTTTTCGGTCGACCCCGTGGCCGAAATGCGCTTTCCAGCATCAGTCGATCCGTGGTCCGATCAACCCATCGCTCGTCGCCAAATGGCCGTCCGCGCAATACCGATTCTCGTATCGCCGACATTTCTCGATCTGTCTGCGGCAGATTCACCCAGGACGTCCAATCCCGACGGCGCTTCACGGGCCAATCCTCCGCTGCCAGCAACCAATCCGGCCGTGCGCGGCTCGATTGCAAATGGTATAGGCTTCCCCATCGCCAATCCTGTGACCGCCGGACCTTCGCGGCTCGCAACGGATTCCGATCAACATACCGCAGCACCGTCAGTGCGTGTTCGTCTCGCTCGATTGGAAAGCTCTTGAATCTCCCTTGATAGAGCGGCCCAGTCCCGATCGTGTGGCGATTTGCATGCCAGCGGTTCGCGTGGGTGACGGTCAGAAGTCGCATGAATTCGCTCAATTCGCCATCCTTGCGCGGCCACAGGACGAAATGAAAGTGATTTGGCATCAGAACGTAGCCGACTATCCGCATTGGCAGTCGCCGATGTACGAATTCGATAACCTGCTCGAACGCCTGATAGTCGCCGATGTTCTCAAAGATCGTCGCTCGACCAGCGGCGCGGTTCAGCACGTGATAAACCAGTCCGCCCGGAGAGATACGCAGTCGTCTTGGCATGACCACAAAATAGCTGGGCCATGCACGCTTTGCAATAAAAAACCTTCCTGACCCCTTAT
>PMAK01000140.1:174-7142 GCA_003153655.1 Phycisphaerales bacterium | reverse complement strand
AGAACCAGAACATGTGCTGGAAAAGAATGGGATCGCCCCCGAGGTTTGGATCAAAAATGCCGACACCCAATATGCGTTCGAGCGCGACAAGAGCGAGCGTGATTGCCAGCACCGGCGTGGCCAGGACGAAGATGATACTGGTGCCGTACATAGACCAGATGAACAGCGGCAAACGAAACCAGGTCATTCCCGGACAGCGCATTTTGTGGATGGTCACGATGAAATTGAGGCCGGTGANNAACCCGTATCGACGCCGCCGAGGATCAGCGCCATCAGGGCGCACGTTCCACCGATGATGAAAAGATACCAACTGGCAAGATTCAGCCGCGGGAAAGCTAAATCTCGTGCGCCGATCATCAGCGGGACCAGGAAATTTCCAAGTGTTGCGGGAATGGACGGAACCAGGAAGAAAAAAACCATCACGATCCCGTGGAGAGAGAAAAGCTTGTTATATGTTTCGGCTTCGACCAGCGAAGAATGCGGCGTGAGGAGTTGCAATCGCATGACGACCGCGGCCGATCCACCGATGATGAAGAAGAACGTGATGGAAATGATGTAGAGGACGGCANNTGTGGTCCTTGGTGAGCAGCCACGAGGCGATGGAGTAACGCTCGTTAAGATATGTCTCGCGAATTGGATATTCGGGGATGTAGGGGATAGAGGCCATAGCTTACGGTCCGGTTATTGGTTCGTCCTGTAGTTGGCGAATGGGGGATTCTCGATCTTTGGTTCGGCGTCTGTTGGCTGCGTTGCGGGACCGATTGACGGCCCCGAATACGGGGCTGTCTGGGCGGCGCCGCTCAAGGATTTGATGTATTCGATCACGTCCAGCAATTGCTCTTCACTCAGAGTTGATTTGAAGCTGGGCATCCGGTTGGGATATCCACTCACCAACTTCGCGTTGGGATCGAGGATGGATTCGCGCAGATAGGCCTCATCGGCAATGACGGTCCGCCGCCGGCCGTGATCGTCAATGACTTCCACGGGCCGGCCATATAGGCCGGCCAATGTGGGCCCATATTGTCCATGGCAGGTATTGCAGCCGTAGAGTGTAAATATCTTTTTCCCCGCAACTGCTGGCGGCACCGCCGATAGGTCCCCGGCCAGCCAGCGCTGGTAATCCGCCGGCGAGACAACGACGATCGTTCCCACCATCTCCGCGTGTTTGGTCCCGCAGTATTGATCGCAGAACAGGTGATATTCACCCAACTGTGACGGAACGAACCATTCGGTGGTGTACATTCCGGGCAGCACATCCTGCTTTATGCGAAATGCGGGAATCGCAAAATCGTGAATCACATCCTGACTCGTCAGGACGAGTTTTATCGGCTGGCCCAGCGGCAGATGCAGCATGTTGATTTCGCGGCGGCCTTCCAGATGTTGAATCTTCCACATCCATTGCTTGCCGATGACGAAAATTTCCATCGCATCGTCCGGCGGCTCGTGGGCGGCGACAAACACTTTCGCGCCCCAGCAAAACATGACGACTGTGAGAAGGAGCGGAATGAGCGTCCAGGCGATCTCCAATTTAATGTTTCCGGAAATCTGCGGCGGACGCTCGGTTGGGCTGCGGCGGCGATAACGAATGGCAAAATAGAGGATCAATGCAAAGATGACTATCACGAAGAACAGGCTGATGCCCAGCAGGAACAATGTGAGGTGATCCACAGCGGCGGCTTGCTGCGACGCTTGCGGCGGGAGGATTTTAAAAGAGGTGTCCACGCCCAATCCTTATCCTGGCTTGCTGGTCCGCCGTTCGCGCCATAGGGATGTCACCACGAAACCGGTTACAGCCATAAGGGTCAGAATCCCTCCTAGCTTCAGCAGGTGGCTGATTGTCAGGCCATATTTCCCCGTGGCCGGGTCATAGCAAAAACAATAGAGCAGCACCGCGTCGGCAAGGCCACCGACTTTTCCGCTCGCGGACTCGGTCAGGGCAATGCGCACGTCTTTGGGCGCGTAATCGATGCCAAAGAAATAGCGGGAGAGCTTTCCATCCGGCGTGACGATCATGATTCCGCTGGCATGGGCGAACATTTGGAATTTAGGGTCCCAGGCATATCGGAATCCAACGGCCTGCGTGAGGGAGTCAATCGATGGCTGCTCACCGGTAAGGAAATGCCAGCCTGCCGCCGAGCCGGGGCGGTTGTATTGCGCCAGGTAGGTTTCTTTTTTTCGCAGCGCATCAGACGGCTTGTCTCGCGGATCGAAGCTGACGGTCAGAATGTCGAAATCTTTCCCAACCGTCTCCGGCATTGAACGAAGGGCTCGCAGGACATCGTTCATCACCATTGTGCAGAGCATGGGACACTGGTAATAGACCAGGATCAGGATCACGGGGCGGGTTCCAAAATAATCCTTCAATTGCACGGTGTTTCCGTGCTCGTCGTTGAAGACAAGATTCAAAGGGATCGACGCTCCGAGTTTTTGATCGATGCCGACGTTTTGGAGAATCGATGGCCGCTTGTTCGCGGCTGCGATCGTCGCTTCAGGTGAGGCCTGTACGTCCTGCGCCTTTGACAAGCTGCAAACGAATAAGACGAATGTCGGGATTATGAATGTGCTGAATTTCATGGAACACCTCCGGGTCCGTGCAGGGCGCTGGCCGGCGGCATAGGTGGGCCAGCCGATGGTTGCGTGGCCGGCAAAACGGTCGGCAACCCTCGCTCCACGGCTAAATCCATTGCTGCTTGAACNNGAATGGGAATCCGCGCGAAATGGTGCGACGAATCGACCCATCCCCATGCGTTCTGCCCGATCAATGCCTCTTCTTGTGACCTCACTTCCGCCAGGTCTACGCGCGGCAGCACATCATGCGATGCCTCGGGTTCCAGACGCGGCTCGGGAGGAGTGGAGTGAAACGCCTCCGACAGGGGATGACTTGGAAACGCGCGGGTGTGGTCTGAATTCTCAATCCGGTCCAGAATGCTCAACGCGCCCCATCCCAGCAGATAGACGATCCCCACCGTGACAAGGAGCGACACGGCAAAGATGAGGATTGGGCGCGGCTGCACGTCGCTCAGCTCGTGGCCTGACGAAACGGACTCAGGCGGATTGAGGCTCGGATTCTCCATAGGTTGATCCTTCATCGCCGATTGGCCGTGCAAGCAATGGGACGTTTTTCAGAACATGGGAAAAAGCCGCGTACCAAAGGCCGCCGATTCCCAGCCATGCCAGCACATCAAGCGGGGAGAGAATAAAACCGCCATGCGGATCGCTCCGCTCGAGCGGGCCGATATTCCAATAGACATCGAGAATTCGCAGAAAAAGGAGGATGACGCAAATCAGACTGAGGCGATTGATGTCCCGCTTCATCGCGCGGCTCAGCAATATGAATAGCGTTGCCAGAAAATGGATGAAGATGATGATGCCGGCGACGATTCGCCAGCCGCCATAGGTGCGCTGGACGTACCAGGCGATGTCCGGCTGCTCGTTACCGGTCCAGGTGATGAGATATTGCGCGAAGTTCATGTATGCCCAGAGAATGATGAACATGAGCAAAAGATTGCCGAGATCGATGAAATATTTTGGCTTGGCGAATTTCGAGATCGAAGGAAGCTCGGCCCGGCTCCAAAGAATGATGATCGCGAAGCAGAGCGCGGTAAGCGATTGTGACATGGAAAGAATGAATCCGAAGACACTGCTCGACCAATGCGGTTCGCGGGACATGATCCAGTCCACGCCGGCCAGGGAGATGAGGACCACATAAGCAACCAGGCCGCCGGCGCTGATTCGCCTGCGCATGCCTTCGCTGGTTGCGTGCGTCAGGCCCCAGGTTAATCCGATCCAGACGAGGAAATAGATTACGTATCGGATGAAAAATAACTGTGGATTTAGATAGGCATGGAGATGACGAATAATCGGGTCGTGCGCTAATTCGTCAGGACGCGCCCATGGGAATAAGATCGACAGTCCCAGCAGAAGCGGGAGAAAGAGCAGGAATAGCACGGGAAGGACGCGGGCGGCGGAGGTGGTGATGGGACGAATCAATACGCCCCAATTGCCGCCAGTCAGATGATGCATCATCGACAGAGCAAGACTGCCGAGGGACACGCCCAGCCAGAAGAGCCACGCGAATAAATACGCGTTGAAGAATTGATTCCGCATTGCCGGCCAGATTGCCGCCACGGCGCAGATCAACAGCGACGCGATACCCACGCGTAGCGCGTATCGGTCGATTGATTCCATGCAATGGGTGGCGCGGTCGTTCATCTTGGCCCCCCCACTTGCTGCAATTGGCCGGCATCCAGTTGGTTGACCGGAATCGCCTGGCTCATCTGCAAAGTTCGGATATAGGCGACGATGGCCCAGCGATCCTCGGGCGGAATGCGGTCGCCGTAGCTATACATTGCGCCGTAGCCGTTGGTGATGACATCAAACACGTGTCCCACCGGTGCTTCTCGAAGGCGATCGAGATGATAGTTGGGCGGCGGGACAAAGCCCCGCTGGATGACGATGCCGCGCCCGTCGCCTGCATCGCCGTGACACATGGCGCAATAGATGGTGAATTGTTGGCGACCGTGCTCAAGCACTGATCGCAGGGCTGCGCCGCGCGTTGGGAATGGGCCGTCTTGGGGCGTTGGATAATGCTCGGGGAATTCAGTCGCAGGCTTGCCGTTTACGAAGCCGCGGTACAAATGGGAATCTAATTCCAGATCGCCGCGCGCGACTGTGCCTTCCACCAGCGGCCGCGCGGTGGCGCCGTCGGCGAAGAAGACGCTCTCCTGCATTGGCTTGGCCTTGGGCTGCGAACCCATGTTCTCCTTCCAGCATCCCGCCACTGACAGCGAGAGGCCGAGCGTGACGATGGCGCGGATTATGTTTCCCGGATTTCTCATCCGGGCACCTCGCTGACATCCAGTGGTCCTAGCGAGCGCATGAATTCGCGCGTTTGAGTCAGGTTGAATTTTGAGTCGGCGGACTCGACACAAATGAAAAAACGATTTTGGCTGGCGAGGTCAAATCTTGGTGAATTGAAAAGCGGATGATAGGGCGTTGGCAATCCGTTCAGAGCCAGCATTCCAAACGCACCGGCTAGTCCCGCGCCGAGAATCGTCAGTTCAAACGTAATCGGAATAAATGCCGGCCACGAATAGAGCGGCCTGCCACCAACATTGATGGGATAGCTGAAAACGGCGGCATACACCTGCATGAAAAAGCCAGTCAGTCCTCCGATGATTCCGCCGAGGAGGAAAATCAGTGGGATGCGCGTGGGCGGCAGGTCCATCGCTTCGTCCAAGCCGGGAACGGCAAAGGGGGCCAGGGCGTCGAAGCGCAAATACCCCGCTTCGCGCGTTTTGCGCGCAGCTTGGACGAGTTGTTCGGCGGAATCGAATTCCGCCAACAATCCGTACATCGTCCGCGCAGGCTTCATGCGGCCTCCTTATGCGGCCGGCCGGATTGTTCAAAGACGAGTTCGCGCATTTCGGAAATTGAAATCGCCGGGAGAACGCGTACGAACAAGAGAAAGCAGAGCGTGAAGAATCCAATCGTTCCGAAAAGCGTGGCGTAGTCCCATTTCGTGGGGTAGTACATTCCCCAACTGGAGGGGAGAAAATCACGCTGGAGGCTGGTGATAATGATGACGAATCGCTCCATCCACATGCCGGTCTGGATGATGAAGGAGATAACGAGCAGCAACGGTACGCTGCGGCGAATCGCGCGAAACCAGAGAAATTGCGGCGTCACGACATTGCAGAAAATCAGGACCCAATATGTCACCTCATATCTTCCGAGTGCGCGATTGACGTTCATATACATGTCGAATTCGTTTCCACTGAGCCAGCCGTAAAAGGCTTCGGATGCGTAGCCATAGGCGACGATCAGACCTGTGACGAGCATAAGTTTTGCGCAGTTTTCGAGATGACGAATGGTGATGAAATCTTCTAGGCCATAGGCCCAGCGCAGGGGGATGGCAAGGGTAAGGACCATCGCGAAGCCGGAGAAGATCGCACCGGCGACGAAGTAAGGAGGAAAGATCGTGCTGTGCCAGCCCGGCAATTGGGCAGCCGCGAAATCCATTCCCACGACACTGTGAACGGAAACGACCAGAGGAGCCGCAAGACCGGCGAGAAGCAGATACGCGGTTTGATATCTGTGCCAGTGACGGGCCGATCCGCGCCAGCCCATGGCAAGGATTCCGTACACAACGCGGGCGATGCGCGATTTGGCGCGGTCTCGAAACGTCGCAAGGTCGGGAATCATGCCGACAAACCAGAAGACGAGCGAAATCGTCGCATAGGTGCTGACGGCAAAAACATCCCAGACCAATGGGCTGCGGAATTGAGGCCACAGCCACATGGTGTTGGGATAGGGCAGCAGCCAGAAAAATTCCCATGGCCTGCCCAGGTGAAGCAGCGGAAACATTCCAGCGCAGGCGACGGCAAAGAGGGTCATCGCTTCAGCGAAGCGATTGATGCTGGTGCGCCAGTCTTGCCGCATCAGGAAGAGCATGGCGCTAATGAAAGTTCCGGCGTGACCAATGCCGATCCACCAGACAAAATTGACGATGGCGAATCCCCACGCGACTGGAATATCGATGCCCCAGATGCCCACGCCGCGCAGAAACAGATAGGAGACCGCCGCCGTGAGAATCAGGACGAACAGAGCGGCCAGCGCAAAACTAAATCTCCATGCCCGGCCCGACTTTCGCTTGAGAACGATGTCGCTGATTTTATCCGTAACGGATTCGTAGTCGTAACCCGCGGCCAAAACGTTTGACCCGCGAGAGACTTCAAGGTTGGCGCCGGCGGTGCTCATGATTTCTCAGGCGCCTCCGTCAACGCCGGATTGGGATTTTGAATCCGGGCAAGGTAGGTCGTGCGCGGCTGAGTAGTCAGGTCGGCCAGCAATGAATAGTTGAGCGGCTGACGCTTGAGCTGCGCAACTTCGCTTAGATGATCCGGTGAAACTTCGTGGATCGGATCGACGGTCGGATTGAGGTTGCCAAAGACAATCGCCTGCGTCGG
>PMAK01000140.1:0-151 GCA_003153655.1 Phycisphaerales bacterium | reverse complement strand
TTTCCATTACGCCGCGGCTGCGGACGGTGACTTCGGGATTGTGCAGCAATTTAAGACTCTCTGTTTCCCGATCCGCGTATTGGTAGAAATTGAATCGCCGGACTTTGTAGGGGCAGTTGTTGCTGCAATAGCGCGTGCCGACGCAGCGGTT
>PMAK01000013.1 GCA_003153655.1 Phycisphaerales bacterium | reverse complement strand
CGATCGGGTCGCCGATCGCGATGCTGATTCCGAATAAGGATTCGCGGCTGGATGATCCGGCGGCGACCCCCCCGCTTCATCGGCCGCGGCCGGGGCATGCGGATCTGGCGGGGTCGGTGAAATGGTTGACTACGGATTGCCGGATGACGCTGGAGCGGGCTAGCGCGCGGGAGACCGCGGCGCGGGTTTCGGCTGGGGCATTGGCGCGGTGTCTGCTGCGCGAGTTTGGGATTGAGGTGTTTGGGTTTGTGCGAAGCGTCGGGCCGGCGGAGGGGAAGTTTGATGTTACGGAATCGAATTGGCGGGAATTCTTGAAGGCGCGGGATGCTTCGGAGGTTTATTGTCCGGATGCGATGGCGGATGCGGCGATGCGGCAATTCATCAATGATCAGAAGATGGCGAAGGACACCGCGGGCGGGATTGTGGAGGCGCATGTGTTTGGGTGTCCGATTGGGCTGGGAAGTTGCATGACGTGGGATGGGCGGCTGGATGGTCGGATCGCGGCGGCGGTGGCGAGCATTNNCAAGCGTTTAAGGGTGTGGAGATTGGATTGGGATTTGAGGCGGCGCGACGGCCGGGGTCGCAGGTGCATGATGAGATTGGATTTGATGCGAGCAAGAAGGATACGCCGGGGCTGGGGTTTGTGCGCGGGGGGAATAATGCCGGGGGACTTGAGGGCGGGATGACGAATGGGAAGCCTGTTGTGGTGCGTGGGGCGATGAAGCCTATCAGCACGTTGGGCAAGCCGCTGAAGAGCGTGGATTTGAATACGAAGGAGACGGCGGAGGCGGGATGGGAGCGGTCGGATATATCGGCGATCAGCGCGGCTTCTGTGGTGATGGAGAATGTGATTGGATTTGAGATTGCGCGGGCATTACTGGAGAAATTCGGGGGGGATTCCGTGCGGGAGATTCGGGGGAATTATGAAAATTATCTGGCGATGGCCAGACGGTTGCCATTGAGTTAGATTTGGGGAAATCATTTTTACCGCAGAGATCGCGGAGAACGCAGAGAAGAATTTTGGCCACAGATAAAAATCAGATGCACACAGATAAGAAAGATAGTGATTGCATTTCATTTGTGTGCATCTGATTTTTATCTGTGGCAAATAGTCTTTGTAGTGAGCGAGATGATGACAGAGCCGGTATTTGGGTTTCTTGCGTTTACCGGGGGGGCTTATGAGGGGGCGATTGTTCGGGATATGCGGCTGGCGAATTCGCTGCATCGGCGGGGTTATCGTGTTGTTATTTATTGGGTGATGGAGACGAATCGGAAGCTGGTAGATCCAGGGATTCAGCAGCGATATTTTTTGCGCGGGGGGAGGTATTCGCTGCGCAGGCCGCGGGGGTTTATGGAATTGCTGGGACGGGGTGTTTCGAGCTTGTATTCGCGGGAGCGGCGGCAGCGGTTTATGCAGCAGCATCCGAAGATGGTTTCTTCGCTGCTTGGGAATTTTGTGGTGAGCATGTGTGATTCGGCTGATGATCCGGGACCGGGGATTCGGTTGGAGAAGCTGCTATCGCGGGATGGGGTGACGCATTTGCTGCCGACGTTTGTGATGGCTTGTCCGATTGCGCTGGCGGCGAAGGAGCGCGGGCGGCATCCGTTTGAATATCTGGCTACGTTTCAGGGGGAAGAGATTTTTGCGAATTATGCGCAGGAACGGAATCGGCTGGAGGATTATTACGCGATGCTTCGGCGATGCGTGGCGGGGAGCAAGTGGCCGGCGATTGCGGTGAGCGATGATTATGCGGCGCGGTTGCGGGAGGAGGTGGGGATTGACGGCTCGCGACTGACGACGATTTATCCGGGGATTGAATTGCCTGCGCTGGGCGAGAAGCCGGCGTTTTCGGTGTTGGAGGAGAAGTTGCCGGGATTGAAGGCGGATGTGCCGATCGTGAGTTATCTGGGGCGGCAGGATTCGGAGAAGGGGATTGATTTGTTGCTGTATGCGGCACGGATGCTGCGGGAACGGGGGGTTAAATTTCAACTGGTGATTTGCGGGGGGTCTAGTTTTGGGTGGAAATATCAGGAGGTTTGCAGGTCGATTGCGGATCATCTTCGGCTGGGGATTTATTGGAAGCGGCGAGTGAGTGATGCGTTTCGGACGGCGCTGTATGCGCATAGCCGATGCGTGGTTTATCCATCGATTCATCGGGAGCCGTTTGGGATGGTGGCGGCGGAGGCGATGAGCCATGGGACGCCGGTGGTTGTGCCGGATCATGGGGGCGTGGCGGAGGTGATTGGGAAGGATGATTATGCGGGGGGATTGACGTTTCGGGTTTGGGATTCGGGGGATTTAGCAGAGAAGATCGGGCGCGTGGTGATGGATGATGAGTTGTATGGGCGGTTGGCGGGGAATACGCGGAAACTAGCGGCGCGGTTTGATGTTGAGGTGATGACGGATCGGGTGCTGGAGCACGTCGCCGTGAATACGGAAACCAGAAATCCGAAACCAGAATGACGAAATAAAATGTGTTGCCGACGCGTTATTCGGCTTTTTGGTTTTTGAGTTCGGCGGCGGCTTTGGCGGTGAAGTATTTTTTTGCTTCGCCGACGAGGTAGAAGCTGCCGGTGATGCAGATGAGGTCTTCTTTGGTCACAGCGCGGTTGGCGATGCTGAGTGCTTCTTCGAGATTTTCGGCGACCTGGGCCATCTTGCCATAGAGTTCGACATATCGGGCGGCCAGTTCGTGAGGGTCGGCGGAGCGGATGCTGTCGATGCGGGTGAAGATGACTTTGTCGGCGCCGCTGGTGATGCGCTCGAGCATGCCTGGGACATCTTTATCGCCACAACATCCGAAGATGACGACCATAGAGTCGTAGGGGATGTGCTGGCCGATGGCTTTCATGGCGGCATCAAGGCTCGCGGCGTTATGGGCGCCGTCGACGATGACGCGCGGGGTTTGAGAGACCATCTCCATGCGGCCGGGGATGGTGACCTTGGTGAGGCCTTCCATCGCGCGGGAGTCGTTGATGGCGATGCCACGGGATTTGAGGCGATCGATGACGGCGAGGGCGAGGCCGCAGTTGATGGCTTGATGCTCGCCGATGAGTGGAACGGCGAGGTGCTCGAATTTGCTGTTGGGAGTTGTCAGGCAGACGCGGTTGTGCGGCCCGAGCATCCGGCTGGATTCGAAGCGGTAGCTGAATTCGATGGTCTGGCCGGTGATGTCGAGAGGCGCGCCGACTTTTTCGGCGACCTTTTTGAGGGCGGCTTCGGCCATCGGGTCTTGAATGACGCTGACGGCGGGAATGCCGTGCTTGAAGATGCCGGCCTTTTCCGTGGCGATGTGGGCCAGGGTGGGGCCGAGCTGGGCCATGTGATCGTGGCTGATGCTGGTGATGGCGGTGACTTCGGGTTTAATGACGTTGGTGCTGTCGAGGCGGCCACCCAGGCCGGCTTCGATGACAGCGATGTCGACTTTATTGTCGGCGAAGTATTTGAATGCGATGGCGGTGAGGACATCGAAATAGGTCGGCGTCGGCTTGAGACGACCGACCATGGGCTCGATCAGGCGAACCAAACGAGCGAAATTGGCCTGGGGGATCATGTCACCGTCGATGACGATGCGCTCGCGAACATCTACCAGATGA
>PMAK01000291.1 GCA_003153655.1 Phycisphaerales bacterium | reverse complement strand
GTGGACCCTTGCGCGTCCGCGCGTTGGATCGCGTGCGCTGGCCGCGCACCGGCAACGAACGCCGATGACGATTGCCGCGATAGCTGCCAATGTCTCGCAAGCGCGCGATGTTTTGTGTGATGGCCCGACGCAGGACGCCTTCAACCAGATGATCCCGGTCGATGATGCCGATGATCTTGGCCAGTTCATCTTCAGTCAGTTCCTTGGCGCGGCGCTGAATATCGATTCCGGCCTCGCGCAAAATGGCGCGGCTGTTGGTGCGGCCGATGCCGAACAGATATGTAAGACTGATCCAGATGGGTTTGTCAGATGGAATATCGACGCCTGAAATACGGGGCATGGTTCAACCTTGCTTTTGTTTGTGTTTGGTATTGCTGCAAATCACGCGCACGATGCCTTTGCGGCGCACGACCTTACAGTTCTCGCAAATACGTCTTACGCTGGCTCTAACTTTCATGGCAGTATCACCTTGGGCCAAGCCGGCTTGCGACCGGCGAATCCGAAATCATAGCACATCGCTCATCGTTGCTCAAGTTCCAGTATGCGCTACTACCGGAGAATCGGCCAGTGGGGGCCGACCATCGGTGAGGATATCCACGCCGGAATCCGTAATTGCCACCGTATGCTCAAAATGCGCCGCGGGCATCCGGTCCACCGTGAAGACCGTCCAGCCGTCGCGATACAGATCCACTTCCCGCCGCCCGGCGACGACCATTGGCTCCACCGCCAGGGTCATGCCTCGGCGGAGGACAAAATCGCCGCTGAGCTGCTCGGCCGTCACGAAATTCGGTACTTTAGGCTCTTCGTGCATTCCACGGCCGATGCCATGGCCGACGAATTCACGAACGACGTTGTAGCCGTGTTTTTCAACAAAGTGCTGGATCAGGCGAGCGATTTCGGACCATCGCCGGCCGGGTCGCATATTTGTCAAGGCGAGGGCCAGCGAATCTTTGGTGACATCAAGCAGGCGCTGGAGAGCCGGGCTGATTTTACCAACCCCAACAGTTGTGGCCGTGTCGGCACAATAGCCGTCGAGCGATAATGCGAGGTCCAGAGTAACAATGTCGCCGTCCTTCAGCGTCCGCGGCCCGGGTATTCCATGCACCACTTCTTCGTTGATGCTGATGCACGTATGTCCGGGAAAGCCCTCGTTTGGGCGATAGGTCGGATAATTTTTTGACAGCGCTAGTTCGCCGACTTTGTCGAGTTCCGACTTTGCCAATTCATCCAGCCATTGCGTGCTGACGCCGGCGACGGCGGCCTCGCGCATCTTGGCCAGGATTTCACAGCCAATCTGCCCGGCGCGCCGCATGCGTTCAATCTCAAAACGGCTTTTGATGATGATGGGCATTGAATCGCCGAAATCCGAAACCAGAAATCCGAATGCTGAAAGTCCCGGCGCGCCGGGACTTTCAGCATTCGGGTTTCTGGTTTCACACCTAGTATTGCCTTCCCTTAATCCGCTTTCCCTTGCCGCCGCTGCCACTGAGAAAACCACTGTAGTTTCGCATCAGCAGGTTGGCTTCGATGCGCTGGATCATGTCCAGGGCGACGCTCACCACGATCAGGAGACCTGTTCCGCCTAGAAACGCTGAGATACGCGGATCGATTCCCAGGCTCGTAGTGACGATGACCGGCACGACGGCAATCACGCACAAAAATGCAGCGCCCACGTACGTAATGCGCATCATGACCTTTTCCAAATAGTCAGCGGTCCGCTTGCCAGGGCGCAGGCCGGGAATGAAGCTGCCGTAGTCTCGAAGCTGTGTGGCCATTTCCTTGGGCTGGAATTGCACCGTCGTCCAGAAGTAAGCGAAGAAATAAATCATTGCCGCTTCGGTGAGCAGATAAATAAACTGTCCGCGACTGAATTCTTTATTCAGCCAGATGAGGATGTAATGAAGCCAGCCGCTGGTGACTACGTTGGAGGCCCAACTGAGTGCGATGCCGGGGAATAGCATCAGCGACTGCGCGAAGATGATTGGCATCACGCCGCCGTGATTTACTCGCAAGGGCAGATACTGCCGCTGTCCGCCATACACGCGACGGCCGCGAGTGTGCTTGGCCTGCTGGATTGTGATGCGGCGCTGTGCTTGCGTGATCAGAATTGATCCGGCCACGACAAAGACGAAGCAGGCGGCGAGGAAAATGATCTTACCCGGGGTGATTTGCTTTACGCCGCTGGTTTGCCCGGTGAGGGTTGTCTGGCGGGCGAGTTCGGCGATTGCGCCGGGCATACGGGCGACGATTCCGGCCAGGATCACCAAACTCACGCCATTGCCAAGGCCATATTCGTCGATCTGCTCGCCGAGCCACATCAAGAATATGCTTCCCGCTGTTAGAGCCAGTAGTCCCATCAGCCAGAATTGAAACGCGTAGTGGCGCTGGAAGAGCGGCTGCACCATCGACGTGCCGCTCGGGCCGGACCGCATGAAATTCAGAAGGAATATCGCCTGAACCATGCAGAGCGGAACCGTCACATACCGGCTCCATTCCTGGATCTTCTTGCGGCCGGTTTCCCCTTCTTTTTGCAATTTCTCGAGGGCGGGCACCACTGTCGTCAATAATTGGAAAATGATCGACGACGAGATGTACGGCATGATCCCAAGGCTGAAGATCGAGCTTTGCTGGAGGCTTCCGCCGGAAAATAGGGAGACATAGCTCGCGAGCCGACCGGCGGCGCTGGAATCATCCTGGTTTTTGGCGATTTCCTGCATCGCGTGCTGATCGACGCCGGGGAGCGGCACCCAAAAGCCGATGCGGTAAATGAGGAGCATGAAGAAGGTGAAGAGCACCTTGTTCCGCAATTCAGGCACTCGGAAGATGTTCAAAAATGAACTGATCATGCTTCTGAATCCTTAAGGCGCTCACTCCAACTCCCAGCAATAATATGGGGCGAGGGAGAATACTTCTATTCAGCAGCCGGGGCAGGCGATTCCGGCTTGGCATCCGAACCCTTGGCTTCCGCAGCCGGCTTGGCTTCGGCAGCGTCGTCGGTAACGATTTTCTTCTTCACCGGATCGCGGGGGACGAATTTCTTCTTGGGCTTGGGGAATTCAAATGTCTGGCCCTTTGTATTCTGGGCGGCGCCACCGGCGTCGACAATCTTGGCGAGCGCCGAACGGCTGTACCATCCGGCGACAACGGTCAGCTTTTTGCCGAGCATACCGTCACCGAGAATCTTCACCGGCTGCGAAAGATCCGGGATCAGCCCCATCTCGTGTAATGCCGCGGCATCAACGACAGTGCCTGCGTCAAATCGATCCAGGTCGGACAGATTAACGATATGAAATCGCCGGGCGAAATCGTAGTTGCTGAAACCGCGCTTGGGGAAGCGGCGGAAGATCGGTGTTTGACCGCCTTCGTGTCCGCGCTTGATATAGGTTCCCTGGCGGGCCTTGGCGCCCTTGGTTCCGCGGCCGGATGTTTTGCCGTGTCCGCTGCTTTCGCCGCGACCCTTTCGAGTGCGTCTTTTGTTCCGCGGCGTTACCGACGTGATGTCATGAATCATGCTCATACGTTAAACCAATCCATTCCCGCTCATTCGAATCCATCGGCGCTGCCGCGAAGCATCACCATCAACTATGCCGACACCAATTCGCCGGCTCCCTTTTCCAATTTTACGCCTCGGCTCTGCTCGACCTGATCGACGTTCTGAAGCTGCTTCAGAGCCGCCATCGTCGCCTTCACAAGATTCTTGGGGCTTGTCGAGCCATACGCCTTGGTCAGGATGTCCGTGATTCCCACGAGTTCGACGCAGGGGCGTACGCTCTTGCCGGCTGAGACGCCTGTGCCTGGGCGAGCCGGAACAAGCACTACCGTACTGGCGCCATTGGTGCCTTTAACGATGTGCGGGATCGTGGTGCCTTTGAGGTTCACCTTAAACATCTGCTTGCGGGCATCCTTGGTTGCCTTCTCGACGGCCGGCGGCACTTCGTTGGCCTTGCCGTAGCCGATGCCGACGTTTCCCTTGCGGTCGCCGGCGACGACGAGTGCTCCGAAGCTGAATGTCCGACCACCCTTGACGACTTTTGAGCAGCGATAGATGCGGACGACGGATGATTCAACGCCGCTTTCATCTCCGCCGCGATCGCGTGATCCGCCGCGTGAGCGCCCGCCCCCTTCCTGACGGCCGCCGCGACCGCCGCCGCGATATTGACCGCCGCCTCCCCCACCGCCGCGACCTTCATGTCCTCTTGCCTGGGGTGGTGCAGCTTGTGCGGGCGCTTGCGCTTCCGGAGCCGCCTGCGGCGCACCTGCGTTTTGTTCACTCCCGCTTTTTGGTTCTGATTCGGCCATAATTCACTCGCTCACGTCAGAATTTTAATCCGCCCTTGCGGGCCGCGTCGGCCAGCGCTTTGATCCGGCCATGATAACGACGCCCGCCTCGGTCGAAGCACACGGCTGAAATGCCGGCCGCCTTGGCGCGGTTGGCGATCTCGAGGCCCACCTTTTGGGCTGCCGCGATATTTCCGCCGGTTTTTAGATCCGCGCCGCGCACTTCCGCGCTGGTGCTCGCCGCCGCCACGAGCGTTTTGCCCGCGTAGTCGTCGATGACCTGCGCGTAAATATGTTTGTCGCTGCGGAACACGCTGAGACGCGGACGCTCGGCGGAGCCAAACACGCTGGATCGGACCGATCGTTTACGCCGCTCAAATCGGATCTGCTTCTTTTTTTGTTTATCAGCCATCGCTTGCCCTGCCTTACTTCGACGCCGCACCGGCGCCGGCAAACGCCTTGCCTGCCTTGATCTTGACCACTTCACCTTCGTATCGCACGCCCTTGCCCTTATATGGCTCAGGCTTGCGCACGCGGCGAACATCGCTGGCGAATTGACCGACCAACTGCTTGTCCGGACCAGTCACATGCACCTTGGGGCCTTCGACAGTCACTGCCACACCAACCGGAATCGGCACGCTGATCGTATTGGCGAATCCAACCGACATCACCAGCGTCTTGCCCTTCATCTCGGCTTTGTAGCCGACGCCCTGGATTTCCAGGGTTTTTTTGTATCCGTTGACGACGCCTTCAACCATGTTCGCCAGAAGCGAACGGGTGAGGCCGTGGAGCGCCTTGCTTTGCCGCTCATCATCGGGCCGGCTAACGATCAGTTCCTTCTTAGCCGAGTCGAGCGCAACCGTGATAAGCGGATGAATCCGCTGCTCCAGCTTTCCCTTGGGGCCTTCGACTTTGACCAGGTGATCCTGCACCGTCACCTTGGCAGTTAGTATAGGCACCGGCTTTTTTCCAATACGGCTCATAGTCCCGTCTCTGGTTTCTTGCCACTAAAATCTGAGCGTTTAGCTCACCGTGCACAACAATTCGCCGCCGACATTTTCCTGCCGCGCCTTGCGATCACTCATGACGCCCTTGCTGGTGCTGACGACGGCGATACCCATGCCGTTGAGCACCTTGGGCAGATCGTCAACCGCGCGATAAATCCGCCGGCCCGGCTTGGATTGCCGATCCAGCTCGTGAATCACCTTCTCGCCGCTCATCGAATACTTGAGCTTGACGCGAAGCTGGCCCTGGCGGCCGTCGTCGACCACGTCGAATTCTTCGATGTAGCCTTCTTCTTTCAAAACGTGGGCAATTCCGTTGCAAATTTTGCTACGGGGAATGAGCACCACTTTTCGGCCGACGCGATTGGCGTTGCGAATTCGCGTCAGCATGTCCGCGATGGGATCTTGATTGTTCATCGCTCTATATTTCCTGCTTTGTGTCCAGTCATTCGAACCGCCTTGCTGCTACTGTTCGCCTACCAACTTGCCTTGCGGAGGCCGGGGATCTTGCCGGCCAGCGCCAATTCCCGAAGCATGATCCGCGAGAGTTTGAACTTCCGCAGGACGCCGCGCGAACGGCCGGTCAACTGACAGCGCATGCGCGACCGCGTCGGGCTGGAATCGCGCGGAAGTTTCGCCAGCGCGGCGAAGTTCTTCTGCTTCTTCAACTGTCGCCGAAGATCAGCATACTTCTTCACGAGCGCCTCGCGGCGCTTTTGCTTAACTACCCATGCCGTTGTGGCCATAACGTCTTCTCCGATTGCTTACTTTCCGTCCTTCTCATCCGTGCGGAAGGGGAAACCAAACTGTCTGAGCAGTTCCCGGCCCTGTTCCGCGTCGGGGGCGGTGGTCACCATCGTGATGTTCATTCCCTGCTGGAATGTCACTTCGGCGCCATTCACTTCCGGAAAAACTGTCTGCTCGGTGAATCCAAAATTAAAATTGCCGTTTTTGTCGAACGCGTCCGGGGACAAGCCGCGGAAGTCGCGTACGCGCGGGATCGCAAGTGTGATCAGCCGATCCAGAAATTCGTACATCCGGCTGCCACGCAATGTCACTTTCAAACCAGTCTCCTGGCCTTCGCGAACCTTGAAATTCGCGACGCTTTTCTTTGCCTTGCAGCGTACGGGCCTTTGGCCTGCGATGACGCCGAGTTCCTTTTCAGCCTGCTCGATCTTGCCCTTCTCGCCCGACGTGGCCAATTTGCCGACGCCCATCGAGATGACAATCTTTTCCAGCCGCGGCACGGCGAGAAAATTTGTGTGGCCGAATTTTTCTTTTAGGCCCGGGACAACCTTCTCGCGGAAATGCGTGAGCAATCGCGGGGTCGGGGCAACCTCCTGCGGGCCAGTATCCTTTTCCTCTTCCTGCGCAGCGGCTGCGGCGCGCTTGGCCTTGGCCTGCTTGGCGGCGGCTTTGGCCAGTCCTTCAGCCTTGGCCTGCTCGGCCTTGCCCCCTTCGGGCTTATGGCCTTTGGCTTGCTTCTGTTTGTCCTCTTTCTTTTCCGACATACGTGCCTCTGGTGATCCGCTGATTTATTTCTTGCCGACAGTTCCCATATCCGCGCCGCTTCCGACGGCGATTCGATGTTTTTTCCCATCGCGGGTTTCGTACCGCATCCGTGCGCCTTTGCCGGTCGTTGGATCAATCGGCATGACGTTGCTGATGTGGATCGGCGCATCCTTTTGAATGCGGCCGCCCTGCGGGTTTCGCTGCGATGGCCGAACGTGCTTCCATACGCGGTTGATACCTTCGACCACCACGCGGTCGCGGCTGGTCAATACACGTAGCACGCGCCCGGACTGGCCCTTGTCAGCGCCCGTTATCACCATCACCTGATCGCCCGTTTTTATATGTCGCGGCATATCCAAACCTTCTCGTCTCTTAAACTACTTCCATCGCAAGCGACACGATCTTCATGAAGTTCTTGTCGCGAAGCTCACGGGCGACGGCGCCGAAAATGCGCGTGCCACGCGGGTTGTTTTCCTTATCGATCACCACTGCGGCATTGCGGTCGAAACGCACATAACTGCCATCGGGCCGCCGCGTCGGATGTTTGGTGCGGACGACCACGCAGCGGATGATTTCGCCCTGCTTGATCTCGCCGGTCGGCTGGGATTTCTTGACCGCACAGATGNNTTGATTTCGCCGCCGGCCTGGACCTTCTTCACCGCACAGATGATCACGTCGCCGACGTGGGCCACCTTGCGCTTGAATTTGCCCTTGCTGCTGCTGCCTCGCAGCACCTTGATGCACATTCCCTGCTTGGCGCCGGTGTTGTCGGCGATGTCTATATATGTCTGTTGCTGAATCATGGCTGTGACTTCTTTGCTAGCGAGTCGCTAGAAATTTATCTTTCNNGCCGGTCATCACTTCTTCTGCTGACACCACGACCGCGCGCTCCGGGGCCTTCTGCACGATTCGCAGGAGGCGATGATGCTTAGTCTTGCTCAGCGGCCGACATTCGGTGATCTCGACGGTGTCGCCTTCCTTGGCTTCGTTCTTCTCATCATGAGCGTGCAATACGGTGCGGCGCTTCAAATATTTTCCGTATTTCTCGTGCCGGGTCTGGTAGTTGACCACGACCTTGATTGTCTTGTGACCTTTGTCGGATGCCACGACGCCGATGATCTTGCGAAGCATCGATCGTTGTTCCGGGGCCGGGGTAGTTGTCGTTTGAGCCATATTGATCTCTATAACCTATTTCGCCGATGCCGTTTTCGCCTTCGCCGGCTTAGCTGGCGCCGATTTAGCGGGAGCCGATTNNGCCGATTTAGCGGGAGCCGATTTAGCGGGAGCCGATTTAGCCGCCGTTTCGAGCTCACGCTGATGCAGCACCGTCTTCAGACGGGCTATCGTCTTGCGGGCCTTACCTAATTGGCTTGGATCCTCAAGTTTTTCCGTCACGGACTGGGTTCGCAGCGTAAACAAATGCTTCTGCTGCTCAGCCAGCTCGTGGCGAATGTGATCCGTTTCCTTCAGTCGAAGTTCCTTCATCTTCATGGCATTATTTCCTAGGCAACCGTGTGCCTGCGATGCACGAACCGGCATGCGATCGGCATCTTGTGGGCCACCCGGGCCAGTGCCCGCTTGGCGGTCACTTCATCCACGCCGGTGATTTCAAACATCATCGTGCCCGGCTTCACTACCGCGCACCAATATTCAGGATCGCCCTTGCCCTTACCCATGCGGGTTTCNNCTTCGATCTGCCTGGCAGTGATCCATGCGGGCTTGAGGGCCTGCAATCCGTATTCGCCGAACGCCACGGTGTTGCCGCGCGTTGCGTTACCTTTCATTTTGCCGCGATGGCTTTTGCGGAACTTAACCCGCTTGGGCATCATGGGCATAGCACACCTCTGTTACCGTCGGCCGCGACGCGGCGCGCCGCCGGGTCGAATATCTGTTTCCAAAACTTCCTCGCCATACATGCCGCGATAGATCCAGACTTTGACGCCGATCGCGCCGTAAGTCGTAAATGCGGTTGCCTGGCCGTAATTCACATCCGCCTGCAGGGTCGTCAGGGGAACCGACCCGGTCGTCGATTTTTCGCTGCGGGCGATTTCCGCCCCGCCCAGCCGGCCAGCCACGCTGATGCGAATGCCTTTGGCTCCGGCTTGCATCGTGGCTTCCATACGCATCTTCAAGACGCGGCGGAAGCTGGCTCGCTTTTTCAACTGCTCAGCGATTGCCTCAGCCACGAGCTGACCATTCAGATCGGGATTTTTGATTTCGATGACCTTGATCGGCGCGACTTTGCGCTTGATCAGGTCTTCAAGCTCCTCGCGGAGTTTGTCTACTTCAGCGCCCTTGGGGCCGATCACGAGACCAGGCCGGGCGGTCTTGACCGTGACGGTGACTTCTTCGCGTGTTCGCTCGATCAGGATATCGCTGACGGCCGCGAACGGCGGCCTGCGATTCAACCTCTGATCGATATGCTTGCGAACGCGGAAGTCCTCGCCCAAAAAGTCGCCGAACGCGGACTTCGGGGCGTACCACCGGCTCTTCCAGTCCTCGGTGATCCCGGTGCGAAACCCAATTGGATTGACTTTCTGACCCATAAGCGTCCTTCGCTAATTCTTCATTTCTTCCGCGGTGCCTTTTCGTTGTCCTTACGCTCATCCAGCGTCACGACGAGATGGCTGGTGCGCTTCATGATCGAATACGCCTTGCCGCGATCCTTCGGCTGAAATCGCTTGATCGTCGGACCCGGATCGACCCAGCACTTGGCGACGTACAGGGCGTTCCGCGAACGGACATCCTGTTCGGCCGCGTTGGCGACCGCCGAGCGGACAACCTTCTCGATCATTCCGCTGGCCCGCTGCTTGGCGAAACGCAATAGGGTGATGGCATCATCCACGTCGCGGCCGCGAATCAGATTCATCAGCAGCCGCGCTTTTCGCGGTGCGATTCGAGCGAAGCGATGTTTGGCTTCAAATGGCATTGGCAATTCCTCGCACTATTCAAGATGCCGCGGGCGCCGGCGCTCCGGGAGCTCCGGGAGCCAACGCCTTCTTACCGCTATGACCCTTGAAAATCCGGGTCGGCGAAAACTCACCGAGCTTGTGTCCAACCATGTCTTCCTGGATGAACACCTTCAAAAACTTGTTCCCGTTATGAACCTCAAACGTATGGCCGACGAACTCCGGAATGATGGTGCACATTCGTGCCCACGTTTTGATGGGCTGCTTGGCCCGGTTCTCGTTCAGCTTAGAGACCTTGCGGAACAATTTCTCGTCCACATAGGGGCCTTTTTTTGAACTTCTGCTCATCGTTGCTCCGCGTCGTTAATCGAATTCAATTACAGGTTCACCGTCTGGGGCCGCTGCTGATGCGTACCGAACTTCCGTCGCCGCAGGATCAATTTTTCGCTGTTTTTGCGGGGGCTGCGGGTGATGCCGCCCTTGGAGGGGACACCCGTCTTACTTACCGGATGACGACCGCCGTTGCTGCGGCCTTCGCCGCCGCCCAGCGGATGGTCGATCGGGTTCATCGCCTTGGCCCGCGTATGGGGACGGATGCCCATGTGCCGGCTGCGGCCTGCCTTGCCGATGCTTACGTTAATCCAGTCCAGATTTCCGAGTTGGCCGATGGTGGCCCGACATGCGCTGCGTACCCGCCTCATTTCGCCGGACGGCAGAATGATGACCGCCCACTCGCCTTCGCGCGCTCCGAGCCTGCCTACGCCCCCTGCCGAGCGAACCAGCTTGCCGCCCTGGCCGGGATTCATTTCGATGTTGTTGATCTCAAGCCCCGTAGGAATGTTTGCAAGCGGAAGACAATTGCCGATTTCCGGCGGCGAGTCTGGTCCACTGACCACCTTCGCTCCGGGCAATAGCCCGTTCGGACACAAAATATATGAGAGTGTTCCGTCTTCGTATTTGATCAGCGCGATATTCACGCTTCGATTGGGATCATATTCAATCGCTTCGACGTTGGCGACCATTCCATCTTTGGCCTGACGCTTGAAGTCGATGATGCGATACATCCGCTTGTTGCCGCCGCCGTGATGTTTGGCGGTGATGACGCCGTGATGGTTTCGTCCGCCGGCGCGAATGCGCTTGGTCAACAGCGATTTTTCCGGTTCTTTAGTCGATACGGATGATTTGTAATCCAGCACCGATCCCGCTCGGCGGCCGGCTGATGTCGGATTGTAATATTTAATAGCCATCGTCTAATCTCTTAGTCTGCTAGTACAACTCAATCCGGGAATTTTCATCGAGCGTAACGATCGCCCGCTTCCAGTTGCTGGTGGTGGCCATCTTAAACCGCGACCGACGCGGCTTGCCCTTGCGGTTCATCGTGCGAACATCAATCACTTTTACGTTGTAGATCGCCTGAACGGCCTGGCGAATCTGCACCTTGTTGGCGCCGCGCGCCACTTGGAACGCATAGACGTTCCGCGACTCCTGCAGGTGAGTGCTCTTTTCGGTGACCAGCGGCTTGATAATGACGTTCGTGTGATCCATTTGGTTTGCTCGGGAGTTTGCCTATACCAGAAGTTGCTCCAGGCCCGCCTTGGTGAGAAGCAGCGTGCGATTTTTAAGAATTTCCCAGGCGTTGATCTGCTGCACTGTGGTCAGAGTCGTTCGGCCAAGATTGCGTGCCGAGCGGACGAGATTCTCATCCCGGCCATCAATCGCCAGGAGGCAGGTCCGGTCGATTCCCAGAGCCTTGTAGATCTGAACCATGTGCTTTGTCTTGGGCTCGGGAAGCTTGATTTCGTTGACGACGCGAACGTCATTGCTCTGCAACTTCATCAGAAGGGCGCTATTTCGCGCGACGCGGCGGAACTGTTTTGGCATCGCTTGACGCCAATCCTTGGGCCGCTTTTGCTTGGCATGGCCGCCACCCTTTTTGATCGGATTGCGAATGCCGCCTGTGCGGGCGTTGCCGGTGCCTTTTTGGCGGAAGACTTTTCGGGTGGCGCCGGCGACTTCGCCGCGGGCGAGCGTCTGGACGGTTCCTTGCCGCTGATTGGCGTGGTAGGCGACGATCGCCTGCTTGAGGACGTTCTTCTTAACTTCGCCGCCGAGCTTGGCCTCGTCGACCTGAAAGGTCTCGAGTTGCTTGCCGGTCTGATCAAATACTGGAACGTCGATCATGACTCCACCACTTTCACTTTCGCGGTGACGGCCTTACGAACAAAAAGGAGCCCGCCGTTTGGTCCTGGCAAAGCTCCTTTAATCAGCAGAAGATGATTTTCTTTATCGATCTTCACGAGCGGATGGTTTCGCGTCGTGACGCTATCCATGCCCATGTGGCCGGCCATGCGAACGCCCTTTTTGGGCTTGCCGCTTTGACCGCGCCACGTTGCGCGCGATGCGATCGATCCGGGCGAGCGGTGCTTGCGTTCGGTTCCGTGCGAAGCGCACTGGCCGCCGAAATGGTGGCGTTTCATGACGCCGGCAAATCCCTTGCCTTTGCTGGTTCCGATCACGTCCACGTATTGCACGTCGCTGAATAGTTCAACGCCGACCTGTGCGCCGGCGGCCAATGTCGTTTCTTCGTTCAGACGAATTTCGCGGAAATGCCGCTTGGGTCCGAGGCTTGCTTTTGCGGTATGCCCCATCAGTGCGAAGGTGCTGTGCTTTGGCTTGCAATCGTTGAAGCCAAGTTGAACGGCGCTGTAGCCGTCGTTCTCAACGGTCTTGACCTGTGTGACATGACACGGGCCGGCCTGCACGACGGTGACCGGTACAACCGATCCCTTTTCATCGTACACGCGGGTCATGCCCACTTTGGTGCCTAATAGTGCTGGCGTCATATTTCCGTCCGTCAACTTTCCAGACACAAACACACTCGTGACACGCGGCCCGGTTTCGGGCAAATGGGTTCTTGGATGAACCCCACGGTCCTCTATGAAAAAACGCCCCTTAAATCAGGGGCGCTATTTTAACGGCAAAGTTAAGCCTTGATCTTCACAAATACGCCCGCCGGCACGACGAGGCGATTCAGCGCCTCCACGGTCCTGGCGGTTGGCTCGAAGATGTCGATCACGCGCTTGTGCGTGCGCATCTCGAACTGCTCGCGACTCTTTTTATCAATATGCGGACTCCGCAAAACGGTGTACCGCTCAATGCGCGTCGGAACCGGAATCGGGCCGCAAACACGTGCATTGGTGCGCTTGGCGTGATCAACAATTTCGCGCGCCGAGGCGTCCAAAGCCCGATGGTCATACGCTTCCATTCGAATCCGAATCCGATCACCTTGCATAGTTCCGTACTTCCTGTTGACTGCCCGCTTGCTGCAACTAGTGGCGGCAAAGGGGGAAAGAGGAAACAATCTACAGATGCCCAAAACGATGTCAAGGCCATTGCGGGCGTTATTTTCGCCAAAATACCAGGTGGACCCATTGTTGCAACGGCTGACCGTTCTGATGTACGTTCGCGCCCATGGCCCGAAACGACGTGCGCAATGCCCTGGTCTGCGGCGTCGTTATAGGAGCGGCATTTATCCTGGTCAATCCGTTCGTCCAGATGCCGTTTGATGATGATTGGTCCTATTCATTCTCCGTCCGGGAACTGATTCACACGGGACATCTGGTTTACAACGGGTGGGCTGCGCCACTGATTATCACGCATGTTTTGTGGGGGGCGCTTTTTGCGAAAATATTTAGTTATTCCTTTGTGGCGATGAGATTCAGCACGTTGCCGCTGGCGATGGGGTGCGGGATTCTTGCATATCTTCTGGGGCGGAGCGCTGAGTTATCGCCGGGTCGCTCATTTTTCTTGTTTTTCTTGTTGTGCCTCTCGCCGCTTTTTCTGCCGCTGGCGCTTTCTTTCATGACGGATGTGCCGGCGCTGTTTTATACGTTGTTTTGTCTTTATGCGTTTGTTCGCGCGGCTCAATCACGCCGCGGGCTGCTCTGGCTCGCGGGTGGAATTGCAGTTGGGATCATTGGTGGCATGGGCCGGCAGACGGTTTGGGTGGCGCCGCTGTCGGTTGTTCCATATCTGATTTTTATTCGTCGCCGCGATCCGTGGTTTGTCGCTGCTTGCATCTTCGGGCTGATGCTTGTCATCGCGGACATTTTTTTCAGCCTGCAATGGTTTGATCGGCAGCGGTGGGTTTATCTGGATCCGTCGATTCTCGTTGCTCTTCGCATGGGCTTGCGACAGCCGGGGATTTCTTTCAGCAATTTGGTGATGGTTTGTTTCACTGTTGTCATGCTGGTTCTTCCCGCGGCTTTGCCGTTTGCGTTCGCTTCGATAGCCAGATTTTGGCGGTTGCGAAATTCCTGGCGCGGCGCGCTGACTGCCATAGTCATCTGCCTGCTGGCTTTCGGAGTCGCGCGGCACTCTGCCTTCGGAATGGCGCCGTGGCTTTTCAATGTCATCTCGGTTCACGGGGTGATCGGCAGCCTGGAACTTTCGGGCCATCGGCCGGTCGCGCTGCCGCTTGATATTCGCGGCGTCATCTCCGCGCTGGTGCTGGCGAGTTGTTATCTGCTACTGGCGCGGATTGTGGAGTTTGTGTGTACGCCGCGCGATTCATTCGGCCGCGTGCGTGAATTCTTTACACAGTCATCGCCGGCTCTGCCGATGCTCGCGATTTTTGGATCGGCTTATTTCCTGCTGATGATTCTTCGATCGGGGCAGGACCTTGTCTTCGATCGGTATTGTTTGCCGCTTGTTCCGTGCGTGGCCATTCCTCTGCTGCGTTCCTTCAAGCCTCGGGCGATTGCGTGGTCTTTGCTGGTGGTCTATGTCGCCTATGGCCTGGCATCTACTCAGGACAATCTCGCACTCGCGGGGGCTCGGCGAGCGGCGATTGATCGGCTTGAGGCGGCGGGTGTGCCTTCGACTGAGATCGCGGCTGGATTTGAATATGATTTTTATACGCAGCTTGAACAGGCCGGGCATGTCAACCGGTATGGGATTCGGAATCCGGTGAACAGCTTTAATGAGTTTGAGGGTTATGCGCCGGCGCTGAAAGCTCGGTATCGCGTGGAGTATGGGCCGGATGCTGACACGTTTCCGTCCCGCTTCGGGTCAATCGACTACACGTCCTGGCTGCCGCCCTTTCGGCGTCGGGTGTATATCGATCAGTTCAAACATCCGTGGTGGTTGGATGTGAAGCCGACGGACAAGAGGATCACTCCGCTGGAGTATGAGTCGTATTACGATTGAATGGCCGGGGGGGCAATCGTACAGAATCGTACATTTTCGGGCGCTTTTTGGGGTTTTTGTTAGTGACTGATAAGTTTAGTGGATTTTGAAATCTCTCGTTTTCTGTCAACTTCTCTCGTTTTGGAGGACTTTTGTTTGGGGACTCCTGAACAGCTCTGCGGATTCGTGGTTGGGATTGGAAACGCCGCGGACATGCGCTTTGTTCCTGGCCGTGAAAAATGTATTCCCCTCTACTATAGAGTCCGGCGGGTGAAAGGATTGGACGTGTTTTGCGGAAGTCCGCGCGGAATTATTTTTGGGAGGAGCAGATTAGCA
>PMAK01000149.1 GCA_003153655.1 Phycisphaerales bacterium | reverse complement strand
GAATACGTCATCGCCGGGGAAACGAACCTCATGGGTTTCGCAGAACTGTCGAATGTCGGCCGGCTGCGGCGCCTGTTCGAGGCCTTCAACGAGAAGCACGACATTTTGAGCCTCCTCGATAATTGCCTCCGGGCGGAGGGGATTCAGATCTTCATCGGCCAGGAGTCGGGCTACCGCATCCTGGATGACATCAGCGTGGTCCCCCGGTTACATCTTTCCGATTCGTCGGAGTTGCTGCTGCGGCTGCGGTGGCTAGCGATACTTTCCGGAAGGTGCACGGCCTCTCTCGCCGCGAGTGGTGGAGTCCATAAGGCGACCGATGCGATCAAGGCAGTGATGGCCGGAGCGCATGCCGTGCAAATCGTCTCCGCGCTGCTTAAACATGGACCGGAGCATCTCAAAGTCATTCTCGACGACATGAAAATATGGCTGGAGGAGCACGAGTATGAATCCATCCGCCAGATGCAGGGATGCCTGAGTCTTGCTCAATGCCCCAACCCGGCGGCGTTTGAACGAGCCAATTACATGCGTGTCCTGAATAGCTGGCAAGGTCGAGTGCGCCATGCAACGTCTGACTAGGCCACGCCCATCGGCGTCTTTAATGTTGCCGTCACGGCAGTGGAGAACATTATGAAAGCCCCGGAGAAAAATGATCGAGCGGCGTGGCTTCGCGGTCCATCCGCCAAATGTTCGGTTTTTCCAGAGGAACCCGGTCGCGCCTGGCGGCTCGTGTTGCTTGGCGCACCGGGTGTTGGAAAAGGGACGCAGGCGGAATTGCTCGGCGAGCGGCTGGGTATGTGCCATCTGTCCACCGGCGACTTATTTCGCGTGGCGGCCAGCCCATGCAATCGCGAACGCACCCCGGCGATGATGGAAGCAGTGCGATATATGCGCGAAGGCCAGCTCGTGCCCGATTCCACCGTCTGGGATATCGTGCGCGAGCGAGCCGGTTGCATTCGCTGCCGCGGCGGCTTTGTGCTCGACGGATTTCCGCGCACCCTTGCGCAGGCTCATGCCCTGCAACAACTGATGAGCGATGAGGGACTCTCCATCGACGGCGTGCTCGACTATGAATTGCCCGTGGAGGAAATCGTTTTGCGCCTGAGCGGCCGGCGCGTCTGCGAAAAGTGCAAGGCTGTCTTTCATGTCACACAGCGCCCGCCGCGAAAGCAGGGCGTATGCGACCATTGTGGAAGCGATCTGATGCAGCGCGAGGATGATCGGCTGGAGTCCGTGCAAGTCCGCTTGCACGCCTACGAAGTGGCCACGGCGCCGCTGATCGAATTCTACCGAAGTCTCGGCAAGCTAGTGCCGATTTCCGCGGCCGGATCGGCCGAGGAAGTCTTTGCTCGAACCGTGAGGACGCTGGAAGTCGCCCTCACCGATGGACAGCTTCGCGGTCGAATCCCGCGCGAATCCATCGTCGGGCTCGGCAAGCGTGGAGAGAGCGTGCACGGATGCGAAGAGCCATTATGATCGCCCGCGACCCGCGACACAGGTGGCGTGATCGATGCTGCAAACACCGGCACAATTTCGCGCTTTCGAAGTGGCCAAGCCGCGCCAAACCGTTTCTCCCCCGCCAGGCACGCACCCGCTCCACGTTTTGGCCTGGAATCTCGTGCTCGCGATCGGAGTGGCCCTCCTTGCCTGGGCGATGTTCGGTCGATGGACGAGCGCTGATTTCAATCGAACGATCGTCGCCACCGCGTCATATATCCTTCCGGCGGCAGCGCTTTCGGCGATTTCCCTGCCCTATTTACGGCGATGGCTCTGTGTTGCTCAATTTCCCTGGGATTGGGTGATTTTCAGCGGGGCGATACTCGCTATTGCCTGTGTTGGAGCGGCGGCATCCACTGCGATTATGTTGCTCGGCGGTTTTACTTCCAATCCGTCCAGTCCTTGGCCGGAACTTTATCTCTTCAATCGCCTCGCGATCGCCATGAATTTTCTCTTTGCCGCGTTTTTCAAAATTTACCACTCAACTCGGGATCGGCTGGAGACTCGGAATTTTGATCTCGCACAACGGCTTGCGACCGAAACCGATGATGTGGAGCGCGCCAGGGAAATCCAGAAGGCACTAATGCCGGTGGACCTGCCGACGATTTCGGCTGCGATCTCGCGGCCAGGTGGCAACCCGCGCGTGCCGTCGGCGGGGATTATTTTGACGCAATTAAGCTGGGCGAGGATCGCGTGGCCGTCGCCATCGGCGATGTCGTCGGCAAAGGCATTCCCGCGGCGCTGCTGATGTCCAACCTGCAGGCGATCGTCAGGTCGTTCGCCCAAGCCGCGATAACTCCCGCCAAGCTTTGCGAGAAAGCCAACGAGGTCATTGCGGCGAACATCGGTCCTGGCAAATTTATCACCTTCTTTTACGCGGTGATCGACACCGCTTTGATGCAGTTGGATTATTGCTGCGCCGGCCATAACCCGCCGCTTTTACTGCGGCACGATGGAGAAATTGAACGGCTTGGCGATAGAGGAACCGTGCTCGGCCTTTTCCCCGAAGTGCGCCTGCCCGACCAAAGCGTCCGGCTCAATGCGGGTGATCATTTGCTGCTCTTCACCGACGGCGTCTCCGAAGCGATGAATGCCGCGGGTGAGCAATTCGGCGAAATACGATTGATCGAATTGATCGGCCGGAACCGCGCGAATTCGGCCAACAACGTCCTCAACCAGATCCTGTCAAACGTTTCAGACCATGCGGCGGGCAAGTTTCAGGATGACGTCACATTGCTAATGGCGGTGCTGGACTAGAAGCCGCCGGCTGATTGTTGGGTCGTCGGCTCAGAGGCCGCTTGCGTCGTCCGCACGGGCTGCGACGCGAGGCCTGCAATGAGATTAAGCTTCATTTGTTGCGCCGTCAGAATCATCGAATCTTTTCCGCCGAACGTCGTGCCGCTTGTACTGAGCCCACCGACCAATTGTCCAACTTTAAAGTCGAACGGGATGTATACACGGTCGCGCGTGATTCCCTCGGCCGCGATCACCGGACCCTGAAGCGCGCCGACGACGATGAAATCTCTTGCCAAATTAAATGCGCGCTCGATGTCGTTCCGATCGGATTGTACCCGACCCGATACCAGCTTCGCATCGCCAATGCTTCCGGTTACGGTCCCATCTGCGGCAATCGCGATTGAAACCGGCAGCCGGCGCTGCTTGGTCCAAGCTACGACAATTCTGGTCTCACCCTTCCACTTCCCAATGAGGTTTGCGGGAGGAAGCCAATCTGCACTCATGGCGCCGCTGAGGCAGACGATCGCAAGGACCATGAAACCAAGAAGNNAAGAACAATATAAGGGCGCAAGCCCATGAGCGTTCGTCCAAAAGCCGGCATAGTGACCTCCGCTGTTGCGAATACGCATACTGCACGCAAGTTTGAAGCGAACGCGGAAAAACCACTATTGGTCAAGTTACTCTTTTGAAGATCGGTAAATCTGCCTAGACCGCGGCTGTCGAGAAGCTTTGAGCGGGCGCGCCGGCCCCTGAGCTGATTCGTGACTCCATTCATATCAGCGAATTCCCCTACGCAGATTACAGGAAGAGTGCTGATTTCTGAATCGAACCTGACGCTTCATAGTGCCCGACATTGAGTTCGCCGCGCTACGCGTCGAACATGGCAAAGCCATAAGGAGGCTTTTGTGATCGGCAAGTTCCCAAAATGTGAAACGTTGCGGAGAATGACACGCCGTTGGCTCGCGAAACCGGGTCCGGCTCTGCTCGGAGCCGCCTTTGCATTTTTCGTATTGGCGTTTCCAGCTTTGTCCGTCGCAAGTGAGGCGAGCCTTCGAATTCCTGACTTACATTCCGTGCGATACTTCGGCTTCATCGACGGCTGGACGCTGCTCGTCTTTGGCTTGGCCATCTGTTTCGCGGGGCTCGCGTTCGGTTTGATCATTCAGCGCCGCCTGAAGGCATTGCCCGTGCATCCGGCGATGAGCGCGGTTTCGGAGACCATTTACGCCACGTGCAAGACTTATCTGAAGACACAGTTGCTCTTCATCCTATTTTTGGAATTTTTCATCGGAGCGATCCTGGTGGTGTATTTCGGCTTTCTCACCACGGATGAGGTGGGGCGCCACATGACCGTCGCGCAAGTGGCGACGATCCTTGGGTTCAGCCTGATTGGCATCGCCGGCAGCGTGTCGGTCGCGTGGTTCGGGATGCGGATTAACACCTTCGCCAACAGCCGAACTGCCCAAGCTTCCCTGATGGGCAAGCCGTATCCGCTCTATTCGATCCCGCTACAAGCCGGCATCAGCGTGGGCATGGTTCTCATCAGCCTCGAACTGATGATCATGCTGGCCATTCTCCTTTTCATACCTAGGAATTATGCCGGACCTTGCTTCATCGGATTTGCGGTGGGGGAATCGCTGGGCGCGGCCGCACTGCGCGTCGCGGGGGGAATCTTTACGAAGATCGCGGACATCGGCGCGGACTTGATGAAGATCGTCTTCAAAGTCGAGGAGGACGACGCCCGAAATCCGGGCGTGATCGCCGATTGTACCGGTGACAACGCTGGCGACAGCGTCGGGCCCACCGCCGATGGTTTCGAAACCTACGGCGTCACCGGCGTGGCGTTGATTACCTTTATCCTTTTGGCGGTTCGACCCGAATTGCAGGTTCAACTCCTGGTCTGGATTTTTGCCATGCGTCTCGTCATGGTCATTACCAGCGGCGTCTCGTATTGGATCAACGAGTCGCTGGCTCGCATACGTTACCAGCATGCGACTGAAATGGATTTTGAAAAGCCGCTCACTAGCCTGGTTTATATCACCAGCTTCGTCTCAATCGCGACAACCTACTTAGGGTCGTTCGCGTTGATTCATAACCTCGGCGGCGGGCTGTGGTGGCAATTGTCCACGATCATCACCTGCGGCACGCTGGCCGGGGCGCTGATACCTGAATTCACCAAAGTTTTCACCAGCGTCCATAGCCGCCACGTGCGCGAAATCGTCGATGCCAGCCGCGAGGGCGGGGCATCGCTGAACATCCTCAGCGGTCTCACTGCCGGCAATTTCTCGGCGTTCTGGATGGGTGGCGTGGTCATCGCCGGTCTAATGGCGCTCGCTTACGGCGTTGCGACATGGAGCGGAGTTGGCGGCGTCGAGTCGCTGCTCAATCCTGGCGCTAGCGCGGCTGTCGCGGTGTTCGCCTTTGGCCTGGTCGCCTTTGGATTCCTGGGCATGGGACCGGTCACGATCGCCGTGGACAGCTACGGGCCCGTCACCGACAACGCCCAGAGCGTCTACGAGCTGAGCCTGATCGAAACGATTCCCGGCGTCCGCGAGCAGCTCAAACGCGATCACGGCATCAATGTCGATTTCGAGCACTCCAAGCTGCTGCTGGAGCAGAACGACGGGGCCGGCAACACATTCAAGGCCACCGCCAAGCCGGTCCTCATCGGCACAGCGGTCGTCGGCGCAACCACGCTGATTTTCTCGATCATCATGATGCTGACGAACAAGCTGACCGATCCCGTGGGAATAGCGCATCTTTCCGTGTTGTATGCGCCGTTTCTCCTGGGCCTGATCGCGGGCGGTGCGGAGATTTACTGGTTCACTGGCGCCAGCATGCAAGCCGTGGTCACGGGCGCATTCCGCGCGGTCGAATTCATCCGCCGAAATATGCACCTTGATGGCGCGGAAAAAGCTTCGATCGCGGACAGCAAGAAGGTCGTCGCAATCTGCACGCGTTATGCGCAGGCGGGAATGGTCAACATTTTTTTCGTGGTCTTTTTCAGTACCTTGGCTTACGCCTGTATCGACCCATTCTTCTTCATCGGATTTCTGATTTCCATGGCGATTTTCGGCCTGTTTCAGGCGATCTTCATGGCCAACGCCGGTGGGGCGTGGGACAACGCTAAGAAAATCGTTGAGGTTGTCTTGCGGGAAAAGGGAACCGAATTGCACGCCGCCACGGTCGTCGGCGATACCGTTGGCGATCCGTTCAAGGATACCTCGTCCGTGGCGATGAACCCGATCATCAAATTCACGACGCTATTCGGCCTGCTGGCCGTCGAATTGGCCCAGAGCCTAAGGAAGAATCCCAACGTGCCGGCCCACCTGACGGCCTGGCTCGCGCTTGGGTTCTTCATCATCGCGCTGGGCTTCGTCTATCGGTCGTTCTATGGGATGAGAATTCGCAGCGGTCGTGGCGAACGCGATGCAATGGCCGCCCCTGTTCGAGAAGACTTGGCCGTCGCGGCGCGCTAACATAATTCGCGCCCTTGCAGCGTCATGGGCAACGGAGTTGGCAATCCATGGCCATTGCGGACCTACGTCGGGAATATAGCCTCTCGACACTCGATCGATCGGATCTGGCTCCTGATCCGATCGATCAATTTCAGAACTGGTTTGGCCAAGCCGCCGGCGCCCGCGGGAGCCGGTTGCGAAAATTCGGAGTTGCTCTCTACAAAGCGTTTCACGGCCTGTTCACGGGCAATTCCGTGGAACCGAACGCGATGGCCCTTGCCACCGCCGACATCGACGGACATCCCTCCGTCCGAACCGTTCTGCTCAAAGGCGCTGACGCGAGCGGGTTCACGTTTTTCACCAACTACCAAAGCCGCAAGGGGTGCGAACTCGCCACCAACCCCTGGGCGGCGCTCACATTTTATTGGCCGGACCTCGAACGCCAGGTCTGCGTCGGCGGCCCCGTGACGCAGCTTGCGCGCGAGGAATCCGAACGATATTTTCGGTCGCGCCCGCGTGAGAGCCGCATTGCCGCCTGGGCTTCCGATCAAAGCGCTGTCATTCCAGACCGTGCCGCTCTCGAAGCCCGCTGGCGGCAAATCGAAGAGCAGTTCCACGGCAAGGATATTCCCCTTCCGCCATTCTGGGGCGGTTATCTTCTGAGTCCCCATCGAATTGAATTCTGGCAAGGCCGCCTCGGCCGGCTCCACGACCGCTTCTGCTACACGCGTGTGGGCGGAACAGGCTGGAAGCTCGATCGTCTCGGACCGTAGGCGACGCGCGACTTATTGTCTATCGGTGACCCTCGCTTCGATGGCGTATTGAAGCAACTCGTTGCTGCTTTTCAGATTCAGTTTCTGCTTGATGTGTTCCTTGTGCGCTTCAACCGTTTTGGTGCTCAGAAACAATTTCTCGGCAATCGTTCGCACGCTTTGCCCGTCGCCGATTAGGCGGAAAATCTCCAACTCACGGTCGGTCAGACGTTCCAGCGGCGCCAGATCGCTGTCGGACTTGACGCCGGAAAAACTTCGCAGCAGTTTGGCGGACATCTTGGCGCTGAGATATACCTCACCCTTGGCCACGGTACGCAGAGCGGTCATCACTGTTTCCTGCGGTTCTTGCTTCATGACATAGCCGCGAGCGCCCGCCTTCAGGGCGCGCTCGGCGTAGAGTGATTCATCGTGCATCGATACGACCAGGATAGGCAGCGTCGTGAAACGGTCGCGGATTTGCTTGCACAATTCCAACCCGTCACCGCCCTTTAGCGTCAGATCGACAATTACCACATCCGGTTTAGCGGCCGGCAGCAGGCGCATCGCCTCCACGGGCGATTCAGCCTCGCCACACATCGCCAGATCGGGTTGATCGTCAATCAATCGGCCAAGGCCCTGTCGCAGGACCGGATGATCATCAACGAGAAATACCCTGTGTTTATTTTGGCGCTTCGTCGGTTGTACCTTTGACATTTTCAGTGTCCTTAAGGAGAGGAATCAGCTTCTTTGAGCGAGCAATCCACTCGCGTTCCGCCGGATGGCACCTTCATGATCGACAAGGTTGCGCCGACCAGGCCTGCGCGATAGCGCATCGTCTGCAAACCCATGCCCTTCTTTTCCGGCAACACTTCGGGAAACCCGGTGCCATTATCCCTGATTGACACTGTGATTGTATCGCGGTCTCGATTCAGAACAATCGAAACGTGCTGAGCGTTGCCATGCTTAATTGCATTGTTCGCCGCCTCCTGAGCAATGCGATAAAGATGCGTGGCAACAGCCCCATCCGACACAAGCACCGGCTGGTCGCAGGTGAATGAACATTCGATTCGAAAGGTGTGCTGAACCGTGAGCGCTAATTCCTGCAATGCGGACATCAATCCCGTGGCCGACATATCGACCGGATGGAGCCCATGCGCCATTCCGCGAGCCTGAGCAATCGCCTCCGAAACCAGATGCGCGATCTGCTTCGCATCGTCGGCTCCGGAAGCTCGTTGTTTGATAAGGCGTTGTTCCAGTGACTTGCTTAAGAAACCGATTCCCGCCAGTTGCTGGCCGAGTCCGTCGTGAAGGTCCTGGCCGATACGGCGTTGTTCGCGATCGCTGATCTCCAAAACTTGCCGCTCCATGCGTTTCCGGTCGGTCAGGTCACGTACGATCCCCGCGAAGAGCCGCCGCTGGCCAAGAAACATTTCGCTGACCGCCAAATCCATGGGAAAGATGGAGCCGTCCTTTCGGCGACCGACGACTTCTCGCCCGATGCCGATGATCTTGGCTTTGCCCGTTCGAACATAATTGCGCAGATATTCGTCATGCTCGCCGCGATATGGCTCGGGCATCAGCAGGTTGACATTTTTGCCGCCGATTTCAGAAAAAGAATAGCCGAACAATCGTTCGGCTGCCGGGTTAGCTGAATCAATGATCCCATGCTCATCGATGGTGATGACGCTATCAACCATTGTGTTTAGGATAGCGGTGGTCTTTGTGGCGTTTTCCCGAAGGGCTGACTCGGCGTGCTTGAGTTGGGAGATGTCGCGGCTGATGATCGAGGCTCCGGCCAGTTGCCCGGCGGGATCACGGACGGGGGCCACCGTCAGTGCCACGGGAATGGTACGCCCGTCCTTGTGAAGACGCACCGTTTCCATGCGCAAGACTGATCCCGCCCGGCGGACATCCGCCAAAATGCGAGCCATTTCGTCGATCCGATCTGTCGGCACCAGAAGTGTGGCCGTGCGACCTTTAACTTCGTCGGACGAATAGCCGTAAATCTTCTCCGCCGCGCGGTTCCAACTTACGATGACGCCGTCAAGGGTCGTGTCCATGATCGCGTCCTCGGAGGATTCAACGATGGAGGCGAGGCGACCCATTTCCTCCTGCAGCCTCTTGCGGGAGGTGATTTCCTGAGCGGCTGCGAAGACAAAGATGCTGCCATCAGCTTCGGTGCGCATGGGCTGGGCATAATCCCGAATCCATTTGAGATGTCCGTTGGCGGTGATGAGGCGGTATTCGCGCACGTCGGGCAGACCTGACAGCAATGCGGTCGGGCGAGTTGCCAATAGCGACTCATCTTTCGGATAGATCAGGCCGGTCCAGCCGCGCTTTTGCAGGATATCCGGCGGGTGGCCCGTAATTTCCGCGAAGGCACCGGTGGTTGATTCGTGGCGTATTTCGCCGCTGGGTGACAGATGAAATGTATAGACAAAGTCCGTGGGTGGGGGTGGCTCCACTTCATTGCGTTTCTTCGCCATGGCCGCCATCTTAATCGTGGTGGACGGCGGCGGGAATCGGATGGAGATTTAACGCGGCTTGGATCGTGGTATCTGTCAAGTCGCTGGTCAACTGGAACCCCAGTTTCTCGGCCAATCGGCGCATTTCCAGGTTTTGGGCCATGATTGTGCCAAAAAGGTGTTGGATATTTTCGTCGCGGGCAACCTGGATCAAGAGACGTAACAACTGAGTGCCTAGACCCTGATTTTGCCAAGAATCGCTAATCACAATGGCAAATTCTGCATCTCGGCCGCCCGGAACTTTGCTCAGACGGCTAATACCGAGAATCATCGGTTTCTGACTTTCGGGATGCGATGCTTCGGCCACCAAAGCTAGCTCGCGATCATAATCGTTGAAGCAGACACGGATCAGACGCTCATGAGCCGTCCGCTGGTTCAAGTTGATCGAGTGGAAATAGCGAAATGTCACACTCCGATCGGAAAGTTCATGATGGAAACGGACGAGCAACGGCTCGTCCTCGGGCCGGATTGGGCGTATCGTGACCGGCATTCCATCCCGGGTTTTCCAGTGTGTGACATATTGAGTTGGATAAGGCCGAATGACCGCTCGGGGCAAATCTGATTCTGATTTGTCCGAACTCCAGAGCACGGTTCGGGCGTCGACGGCGACGATCTGATTTGGCGTTGCAATCAGCGGATTTATTTCAATTTCCTTAATCCAAGGTTGTTCGACGATCAACTGACTGAACCGAACGAGAATTTGGCTCAGCATCTCGATATCGACAGGTTTGCGTCCACGCACGCCCTGGAGCGCTTTGAAGATTTTTGTCTGTTCCATCATGCGGCGCGCCAGCGTCGCGTTGAGAGGTGGAAGTCCAAGCGCGCGATCCTTGAGCACTTCCACAAGCTGGCCTCCCGAGCCAAAAAGCAGAACGGGGCCGAATTGCGAATCGGGGCTGCTACCGATGATTAATTCATATCCATCCCGCGCGGTGATCATCGGTTGGATAGTGACCCCCTGGAAATGAGTATCACCTGCGGTGCGACCTACCGTCTGGCGGATGTCATCGAAAGCCTGGGCAACTTCCTGCCGATCCGAGAGGTTGAGTTTCACGCCCCCAACATCGGTCTTGTGGGTCAGCGTGAGGGAGAAGAGCTTGACTACGACGGGATATCCGATTTCGTCGGCTGCTTCCATGGCGCCCTGCGATGTTGCAGCGGTCAGGGTCTTGACGACCGGGATTTCGTATGCAGAAAGAATCTGCTTCGATTGAACTTCATCGAGCAGCGTGCGGCCGGAGGTTCTCGCGGCGTTGATGATTTGGCTCGCGGCCGACCGATCGTGAGTGGAGTCACCGTCGCCCAGCACTGGGGTTTCATATAGTGCTCGAAGGTTGTAGGAGTAGCGCCACATGTACGTAAACGCACGTGCTGCCTGGTCGGGGAAATCAAAGTTCGGAATACCGGCGGCGTTGAGGATCGCGCGGCCCGCCGTCACCTCAGCCCCGCCCATCCAACTCGCCAGTATCGGCTTGCCATCAAGCTTGGCCAGGGATTTGACCGCTTCGGCGGTTTGAGTTGGATCGGTCATATCCTGCGGCGTTAGGACAACGAGCACGCCATCGTTGTCCGAATCGTCGGCTACGAACTTCAGCGCTTTGGCGAAACGGTCGGGTGCGGCGTCGCCGAGCACATCGATTGGATTGTTGTGGCTCCACTGCGGAGGCAGGATCGCGTCGAGGGATTGGCGAACCTGTGGCGAAAGAACGGCCAGTTCCCCGCCGCCGCCCAGGAGAGCGTCGGTGGCCAAAACACCGGGTCCTCCGGCATTCGTGACGATTGCGAGGCGTCGCCCCGTAGGTCGCGGCTGTTTGGCCAGCACATCCGCCATCGCGAACAAATCCGCGATGCTGTCCACCCGAAGCACGCCGGTTCGTCGAAACGCCGCGTCCAGCACCTCATCGCTGCCGGTCAGCGAACCGGTATGAGATGCCGCCGCCTTCGCAGCCGCGTCGGTTCTCCCCGCCTTGATTACAATGATTGGCTTATTGAGCGAAACCTCGCGCGCGGCCGAGAGAAACGACCGCGCATCCCCGATCGACTCCATGTAAATCAAGATGCTCTTCGTGCGCGGATCATCACCCAGATAATCAATCAAATCGCCCCAGTTCACATCCAGCATCGACCCCGTTGATACAAACGCACTGAATCCCACACGCTCGCGAAGACTCCAATCCAGGATCGCCGTCAGCAGCGCACCGCTTTGGCTGATGAAGGCAACATTGCCCGGGAGCGCGATCCCTTTGCTGAACGTCGCGTTCAGGCCGATCAGCGGATTCATCACGCCGAGGCAATTCGGCCCGATGAGTCGAATTCCGCCGCGCCGCGCCTGTTTCAAAACCTGTTGCTCCAATTCCAGACCAGCCGTGCCCAGCTCGCGAAACCCGGCGGAAATCACGATCGCGCCTTTGACGCCCGCATCTGCGCATTGCTCCATAACCGACGGCACGCTGGCCGCCGGTGTAACCACAACCGCCAAATCCACTTTTTCCGGAACCGCCGCGATATTCGGATATGCCTTTATTCCAAGCACGTTCGCGCGCTTGGGATTTACCGGAAACACTGTCCCGCCAAAAGGGCTGCTCACCAGGTTCCAGAGCAGAGTCCGCCCCACGCTCCCGCGTGCTTCGGTCGCTCCAATCACCGCGATATTGCGCGGCTCGAAAATCGCGTCCAGCGGCCGACGTTTCGGCTCGGCCGATCTTGCGGACGGTGAACCCGGAAAAAATGATGGCCCACGATCAGATGTAAGCTCCATGGCACATATTTAAGCAACCGTCGTATTCATTCGCATCAGCAAAATCCCCTACGCCGAAAACAGGTTTGGCTCCGATTCTCAAATTCGAGCCCGGGATCGATATTACCTGCGGAGAATTTCATGCTCGTGCTCTACAGAGATGTTCGCTGTCCAGCCTGCAAAGGGACTCACGATCTTTGCCTGGAAGAACGCGCCACCATCATGACCTATCGACCGCACGCCTTTCTCTGCCCGGTTCTCGGCCAGAAAATCCAATGGCGGCCGAATGTCTTTGCTCACCGCGTTCAAACCCGGCCCGAATCTTCCATATCTCTTGATCTTTGCGATCTAACCCCGGAGGCTGCAACATGACCATCCAGACTCTTCCAAAACTCGAACAATCACGATCGCGGATGTCCGCGTTCACAGCGTTCCGGCTGGCGCGGCTCCTGTGGTCCGTCTTTCTCTTTACGCCATTTCTAGCCGCCCTTTGGATCAGCGCGCGCATTCCCGTGGATCGCGTTCCGATTTCACGATTGGCTGAAGGGCGATGGTTCATCGCTGCGATGTTGTACCTCGTCGTGATCGCGCCGGGAGCCTTTTTCTGGCGCGAGCGCATGTATTCAGGCCATCGGTCGGGTGCAATGGCGCGTACCGGGAAATTTCTGCCGGGCATGATCAGCATCTGGCTGGCGCTGCTGAGTTCCGCAATCTTGAGTCTCATCGGCTGTATTTTCACGGGCAGTTTCCTGCCGAATATGGTTCCGGCTTTTTTTGCGCTCATGCTCTTTTTAATGCTTTGGCCCACGGAAAGGGTGATCGGCCATCACGCAGGCCGGCCAAAGGCGGTTCCCAAAGCACAGGTCCATTGAGAAACGAGAATGCGATGATTCATTCTCCCGATCAGAAAGAAGTTGAACGGAATATTCGAGCGCAGGTCTGCGCCTCCTGCCCCTTCCGGACGCCGGGAACCGATGCCAATTCGACTGATGAACCGCGTCCCTGCGAGCGAGTCTGCCCACTTTTCACGCAACTGCCCGATCTCGCGGAAGCCGCTCGCCAGCTCGATCCCATAGTTGGCAACCCGAGGCGTACGCTTGCCCGTCTCATCCTGAAGATCGGCCGCCATGGCAAGCGCGGCGCGGCCACCATCGCCCGCAACGGCCGCAAAGCACTGAGGGTTTTAGAGAATCTCTTCCAGACATAATGCGACTGCATCTGCTCCGAGCCTCTCGAGGACAAAAATGACCGCCGTCGAAAACACACATCGCCGTCGACGAAAAATCCTTTTGGCGATCGAAGCAGCCATTCCCGCGGACCGCCGAGATATATCCGGCTACGCCCTGCGATATCCGGACGGCGTTCCTGATATAGACCAGCACATCGACCATCTCATTGAAATGATTCGTGAGATACCTCAACGAAACGAGTCACCCGCCGCGCGAATCCGAGCCGGTATTTGCGATCACTGCCCGCACCAGTTTCCCGAGCGCTATTGTCCGCTCCATCAAACCGGCGGATGTATTCCGTTCCGCCACGCGGAGCAGATCGCAGAAGCGATTTCCGCTGCCCTCGGCGATCCAGGCTGATGCCGTCAGAGAATTCACCTACGCGAAAACGCGGGCAAGCTCCGATTTTCCGCCATCGAAGACCATCCGATAATTACTAGCAGAGTAACGGGACCGAATGCCCACAACCACGGTGGTTCAAATGTTCAGAGCTATTGCTGGAGTGATTGCGTTTGCGGCGATCGTTGGTTTCGGTTTCTGGGCGGTGCCGCCACTGCGCCGGGAGCTTCAAATTCGGCGCATGTGATATCCGCCAGGCAACAGGAGCGTCCGGCTCCCTAAGGCAGCGGTAAATTCACCTACGCCTAAAGCCGGGCAAGCTCTGATTTTCAACCGAGCCAATCGGTTCGATAATTTCGGTAGTGGAGGCTGCTGGCGAAGCAGCGAGATTTATGATGACACAGCACGCAAAAAAAACTCCGAAGACTGCCGCGACCGGAGAGATCCCCCTGTACGTGCTGTCCGATTCCACCGGAAACCTCGCCCGGCACATGCTCGCGACCTACGTAACGCAATTCCCGGATGGGACGTTCGCCACCCAGATGAAACCGTTCGTCAACGAGCTGCGGCGTCTGGAAAAGGCCTTCGACGTCATTTCGTCCCGTCCGGGAATCGTGCTGCACGCGGTTGTGTCTCCCGAACTGAAGAACGAAATCACGGCGAGATGCCGGCGTCTCGATGTCGCCTGCTGCGATCTCACCGGCTCGACAATGGAATTCCTCGCCAAAGCCGCCCGCGTCGAACCACTACGCGACCCCCGTCGTCTGCATCGCGTCGATAATGCCTACTGCGGCCGAATCAACGCGATGTCCTTCACGCTTGAGCACGACGACGGGCTCGGCCTGGACACGCTCGCCAGTGCGGACATCGTTCTGGCGGGCGTGTCCCGTACGGGCAAGACCCCGACCAGCATCTATCTCGCCATGCTCGGTTATCGCGTCGCCAACGTCTCGCTGGCCATGCAGGTCGAGCCGCCTCGCCCGCTGCTGGATCTGCCGCCCGGCAAAGCTGTCGGCCTGATTATTGATCCGCGCCAACTCGCCGAAATCCGCACACGCAGACAGACCGGATGGCACATGACCCAGACGAGTTACAACGATCCGCGCCGCGTTCAGGAAGAAGTGGAATGGAGCCGTCGGCTCTTTGCCAGGCTGCACATGCCCATTCTCGAAGTGACGGATCAGGCGATCGAAGAGACGGCCGCACGCATTCTCGATCTGCTCGCCCTCAGCCAGCCCTCTCCCTGCCGTGAGGAGCGAATGTCATGAAACACAACAGTCAGACAATGTCGGCGGACAGACAGGATTACGTGGTGTCGCCCGGGCGATGCTCCTCCTGCTGCAACATATCTGACACGAAGCGGCTCTCCAACTCCGCCGGCTGGAGTGCCGCCTTTAATTCAAGCATCGCTGCAATCATGCCCGCTAGCATATTCAGCAAACCGATGGTGAGCAGCATAACAGCGATGAATATTGCACGCGGGGCAAGCACCGACAAGCCCAGCATCATGCAACATCCGATCATTAAGGAGATTGTCAGAAGCAGAAACAACAGAGTCAGCCGAATTAGTTTGGCGCGTCGTACAACCCGCGCACTTTGTATTTCCAGATGTTCGAGCAGCCGTCGCCGGCGCGAGTGTTCTTCGCCTCTATCGAGACCGGCGCCTTGCAAGAGCTCCTGCTCATGCAGGCGCTCTCGCTGAAAACCTCGGAGCCGAGACACGATCGCCGCCAAACGATTGTAAAACGCGAGGCATAGTAGCCCGCAAGCAGAAATGATGACCACTGGAACGACCGACACACTGATGATTTTGGCCCAATCGGACGGGGGCATGCCCACGCTCCTTCCGGTCGTCATCTTATCAGCTTTGGAACAACATAAGGAATAAGCCATGACCACGACTATGAAGCCCCCAATTCGAGAAACAAACGCTCGTAAACCAGCGGAGACGACAACGGTGCAACAGTGGATCAACGAATGCATCGAGCTATGCCAACCCAATCTAGTTCACGTTTGCACCGGCAGTGCCGAAGAACGGAAGCAACTGACCGACGAAGGCGTTCGCACCGGCGTCTTTATTCGGCTAAACCAGGAAAAACGTCCCGGATGTTATCTACATCGAAGCAACCCAAACGACGTCGCCCGTACGGAGCAATGCACATTCATCTGCACACCCAGCCAGGATATGGCCGGACCGACAAACAACTGGATGGAGCCAAAGGCGGCTTATTCAAAGCTGAAGACACTTTTCCGCGGCTGCATGAAAGGCCGCACCATGTATGTCATTCCATTTGTGATGGGACCGATCGGTTCTCCGCTTGCCAAGGTCGGCATCCAGTTGACCGATTCGCTCTACGTCGCCGTCAACATGGAAATCATGACCCGCGTTGGGCACATCGTCTGGAAGCAGTTGGGCGATAGCGAAGAATTCACCCGTTGTCTCCACAGCGTCGGCGATTGCAATCCTGATCGCCGATACATCTGCCATTTTCCGCTGGACAATACGATTTGGAGCTTTGGCAGTGGTTACGGCGGCAACGCTCTATGGGGCAAGAAATGCCTGGCTCTGAGGATCGCCAGCTTCCTGGGTCAACAACAGGGCTGGATGGCGGAGCACATGCTGATCAGCGGCGTGAGCTTCGCCGGCGAGAAGACGTATGTCGCCGCTGCATTCCCCAGCGCCTGCGGCAAGACAAACTTCGCCATGCTGATTCCTCCCCCGATCTATCGGCAGGCCGGCTGGAAAGTCACAACGGTTGGCGATGACATCGCCTGGATGTGGGTTGACGAGAAGACCGGGCGCCTCCGCGCCATTAATCCCGAGGCGGGTTATTTCGGGGTCGTCCCCGGCACGAACGAGCAGACCAATCCTAACGCCATAGCGTGCATGTCGCACGATACGATTTTCACTAATGTGGCGCTATTGCCCGACGGGGATGTCTGGTGGGAAGGAAAGACCGCTGAACCACCGGCTGAATGCGTCGACTGGACCGGAAAGCCCTGGACGCCCAAGAGCGGAACCAAGGCCGCCCAGCCCAACAGCCGCTTTACGGCTCCGATGATTAACAACCCCGCGCTTGATGCATCGGCCGATGATCCAAATGGAGTCGAAATCTCAGCGATCATCTTCGGCGGCCGCCGCGCCAAAACTGTCCCACTCGTTTTCCAGGCATTTAACTGGATGCATGGCGTTTACGTCGGGGCGACCGTTGGCAGCGAAACCACAGCTGCCGCCACCGGCCAGGTCGGCGTGGTCCGCCGCGATCCGATGGCGATGCTTCCGTTCATTGGCTACAACATTCGCGACTATCTCGTTCACTGGTTTCGGATGCGCAAGAAGATGTCTGATTGTCCGCGCATCTTTCATGTCAATTGGTTCCGCAAGAACGATAAGGGCCAATACATCTGGCCCGGCTACGGTGAAAACATCCGAGTCATCAAGTGGATCATCGATCGTTGTCACGGGCGTGCCTATGCAGTCGAAACTCCGCTCGGATGGATGCCGCGCAGGCAGGACATTGATCTCAACGGCTTGAACATCGTCGACGCCGACTTCGATGAAATGCAAAAAGTTGATCTGGAGGCCTTCAAAGCCGAGATCGCTGGCCAAGAAGAGTTATTCCTCAAGTTGGCCGGCGATCTACCAAAGGAAATGATCTTCCAGCGCGAGCTGCTCATCAGTCGGCTGTGAGAACGTCAGGAGGCATGCACATGCGCACGACAACGAAAAGCTTCAGCATGGCCAACATTGCGCGGCGAGACAATCGATTCGCGCACCATGTTTCGGTCCCGCCACGAAGCCGAGGGCTTCATCGGACCGGAACTCGCCGGCCAATTGTGCGTCCGACAATGGTCGTTCATACTCAATCAAGAATACAACCGCAGTTTCACCTCGGCGGGTTCGTCCGTGAAGAAATTGGAATCGCGGTCCTCATGGGCGGCTTGACGCTTGTCGCGGCAAAGCCCGAACTTTTATTGCCATTGTTGTCGCTCTCCTCATTCACGATCGTCGGACTCATTTTGTGGAACGATCTTGCGTCGTTGCGTACATGGCGTGCGTCGCTGGGAGAGAATGCGTCCGCGAGCAAGCCATGGGCGACGTAAACAGCGAAGGTGTAGGTGGCATTATGAAATCTTCATCACTCGCAGATCGATTCAGATTGAACAGCGAGAGTGCGCAGGCCAATCGCAAGGATTTCGACGCGGTCGGCTTGACGGTAATCAGCGTGGTTGGGCCGGCTGGCTCCGGGAAAACGTCGGCGATTGAGGCATTGCTTACGCGTCTCGATCCCAAGGTGCGCGTCGCTGTGATTGTCGGAAACCTCGCCGCTGAACGGCAGGTTTCGCGCATCACCCGGCATGGATATCAGGCCGTGCCGCTGATTACTGACAATCTGACAGCCGTTCATATACGCCAGTCGCTCGACCGATTAGACCTACAGCATCTTGACCTCCTGATCATAGAAGCCGATGGCAATGCACTGAGCCCGGTCGAATTCGATCTGGGGCATCACCTGAGAGTAAGCGTTTTCAGCGTAGCCGGAGGCGACGACAAAGCGACGGAATATCCGTTCCTTGTCGCCGGATCTGACTTGGTTCTTCTTACCAAGACCGATCTGCTTCCCTACGTCACCTTCGATATTCAAGTCTTTCGCCAAGATGTTGAGCGGTTGAAACCGAGGCTGAATATCATTGATGCATGCGCGCAATCCAATCAAGGAATCAAGGCTTGGGTGAGTTGGGTTGAGTCGCACGTGTTTCGGGAAATTCAGAAGCGCGGGAATGGGGAAATGTTTGTTCCATTCGTGAGTTGGGACGACCGAGCAAAATCTTTGGGAGATATGCCATGACAAACAAAACGTCCGGACATTCCGTCGATTCAGTTGAAAGCGACGGCCATAGAACATTGGGCGAAGCTCAGAGGAACACGGGGCGGAGCCCGTCGGAGGCGCTGATTCGCGCGGCACTGGCGCGCGCCGGAGTCTTGGCGTTACGAATCATTGGCCCGCCAGGATCCGGGAAAACGGAGTTGATCGAAGCAACCTTAAAGGGATATCCCGCGCCCCGGCGAGTCGCCGTGATTGCGGTGGACCCGGCGTCTGTCCGGGAGGCGGAACGGCTTCAGAACCGATGCGGATTTGTTGCGCATCTCGATTCCGCTGTCCCCGATCCTGCCGCGATCTGGCGGATCATTTCCCAGCTTCGTCTGGAGGACTTTGATTTCATTTTGATCGAAGGATGCGGCGGTATGGCGCCCCTCAAGGATGTGGGCCAGGACGCCACCGCGGCTGTGTTGGCCGTAAGCGGCGGCGACGATAAAGCATTGGAGTATCACACGCTGCTCGAGAGCGCTTCGGTCATTTTGTTAACTAAGATCGACGTTCGGCATTTAGTGAAGTTCAACGAGCACATTTTCCGCAACGATGCTCAAGCCATCGCCCCCGAAGCGCAGATCATCGAGCTCTCCGCAGTCACGGGGTCGGGCATGCACTGTTGGTTGGAATGGCTCGACAAAACACGCACGGCCAAGAAATGGCGTGATGTGCCGATTGACCCGGAACAATCCTCGGGAAATACATTCTTCGGATAACGGCGCTTCAGGCGCCAGGGTGATCACAGTGCAAGGAAGAACTTCAATCGGATGGATGAAGATGGCATTGCGAGGGCAGATTTGCTCGCAGTGTTGCCCCGTTCCGACAGTTGCCGACTCCTTGCAACTACTCGCTCCGCACTCGTGCGAAACCGATTGCGCGCTGTTCGTTCAATTGCCACGGTTGGCGCGGTTTCTTGAGCGGTATCGCGCCAAGCCGCCGGCTGGATACGAGGAGTTTGTCCTCAAGCTGCTTTGTGAATCGTCGGCAGACATTTCCAGGGGCGATCCCACGGCAATGCCCAGCCCCTTCCTGGATTATGCCCATGAAGCACTGGCGATTCTGGAGCGGATTGTCGCGCTTCTTGATGTGCCGGCAATCACAACCCCTGAGCACGATTGTGCTCGGCGATCTTTTGCACTCGGACAGCTGTGTGTCCATACGCCGAAGAGCGATTGTGAGCACCATTCTAAACTCGCCGTGGAAGACCCCAATCGCGTTGGGGAGCAAGGTGATGTCCAATGAACTGGCCGCGGTTTGTGCTGAGAAATATCTGGAAAGCCGACCCCCGGAATCGCGCGTCCCACGTGGCTTTCGGGGGTCGTTTGTAAGCAAATTCCCCTATGAGATTTGACGGGCAACACCCGATTCATTTATCTTCGCCACATTCCGATACTTCCCCTTATAGAAGCTATGGACACCAATCGAAGACAATTCCTGCGGCACAGCCTGACAGTTCTAGGCGCCGCCGCCGCTGGTGAAGTTGCCTGCCGTTGTGCTCGCGCCGTCGCTAATAGTGACGCTCCCTTCGGACCGGCTATTCCCGCGCTCACCCACGACCATCAGGTTGTGGACGCGCGCACCGGAGCAGCCATAACAACAACGCCAGATTCCGCTCGCCAAGGTGTGCCCGGCCGCCGCTGGATCATGGTGATCGATCTAGCCAAGTGTGACGGATGCGGCAAGTGCATCTCTGCGTGTTCCAAGATGCACTTCATTCCCCCGGATCGTCAATGGATCAAAGTTTTGCGAATGCAGGAGTCGGAGAAGACAGCGCCGTATTTCTTCCCGCAGCCGTGCTATCACTGCGACAACCCGCCATGCACCAAGGTTTGCCCGGTGGATGCGACATTCAAGCGTTCCGACGGCGTGGTGCTGATCGACAATGACCGGTGCATCGGGTGCAGGTTCTGCATGGCCGCCTGTCCATACGGCGCGCGCAGTTTCAACTGGGGTTCGCCGCAAGACCCGCCCGAGGCTTTGGAAAAAGGTTACTCGCCCGAATACGGATATCCGCGCAAAATCGGAACCGTCGAAAAATGTGACTTTTGTCCCGATATGGCCGCGATGGGCATGCTCCCGGCCTGCACCAGCGGCTGCCCGATGGGAGCAATTTATTACGGCGATGAGAACGAAGACGCGGTGACCAACGCACAAGGCGAGACGCTGCGTCTGTCAAAGTTGCTGATGGATCGCAGTGGGTACCGGGACATGGAGGAATTAGGCACAAAGCCGCGAGTCTATTATCTGCCACCCAACAATCGAATGTACGCCCCGCCAAGCTCGCCGATGAAGGGGTAAGGTTTTGCAATGAGCGACGCCAAATCGCACAACGTGGAAAGGGATATGCTTGCGACGCTGGGGCCGCCGGGCTTCGCGCACAAGTTCCTCGTGGTCGGATTGGGACTTGTCGTCGCCTGGGCATTGGTCGCTTACATCCACCAGCTTCGCATTGGCTTGGCCGCCACCGCGATGAACGATTATTTCTCCTGGGGTGTTTACATCGTCAATTTCGTNNCCTTCATCGGGATTAGCATGGCGGGCAGTCTCATTTCCGCCGTGCTGCGGCTTTCGAACGCGCATTGGCGGCATCCAATTTCGCGCCTGGCCGAGGCAATCACCGTCTTCTCCCTCCTTGTAGCAGGACCGATGATCATCATCGACATGGGCCGGCCCGATCGGATCCTGCACGTCATCCGATACGGCCGACTGCAAAGCCCCATCCTCTGGGACATACTTTCTTTGACCAGTTATCTTGCCGGCAGCTTTCTTTATCTCTACGTCCCGATGATTCCCGATCTGGCCATTCTGCGTGACGCGTCAGGCCTTTCCCGATGGCGGAAAAAGCTCTACGGCGCGCTTGCGATGCGCTGGACCGGCACCGCCGATCAACACCGCAACCTCGATCGCGCCGTTTCTGTCATGGCGATTGTCATCCTTCCAGTCGCCGTCTCTATCCACACGGTGACCGCGTGGCTGTTCGGCATGACGCTGCGGCCCGGATGGCATTCGACAATTATCGGCCCGGATTTTGTCATCGGCGCTCTTTATTCCGGCGTTGCCGCGGTGATAACGGCCATCGTCCTCTTTCGATATTTTCTGCGCCTTGAGGCGTACATTCCCGTCGATCATTTGCGCAAGCTGGCGCGGCTGATGCTCGTGTTCGGCCTGGTCTACGCCTATTTCGTTATCAACGAACACGTCGGTACCGCTTATACCGGCGAAGGCGCCGAACGCCCGCTTTTGGAAAAAATGATTACCGGCCATTATGCGATGCTGTTCTGGGCGATGATCGTCGTCGGGCTGGCGCTGCCGGTGCTGATGCTGGTCTCGCCGCTGGGCCGCACCATCGCCGGAATTTCCGTCGCGGCGATCCTCGTCAATGTCGGCATGTGGCTGAAGCGCTACATCATCGTGGTCCCCACGCTTGCGTCGCCCTTCATGCCCGTTCGCCAAGGGGCCAACCTTGCCTACATTCCGACCTGGGTCGAATGGTCCATCACTGCCGGCGGATTTGCCGCGTTTCTTCTCATGTTCATCCTGTTCTCGAAAGTTTTCCCGATCATCTCGATCTGGGAAGTGGATCAGACCAAGTGGCCACGGTCGGCAGAGGTTCCTGTCATTCCAAATGCGGCACGCGGAGCGTTGGCATGAAACCGATCCATTTCGTCGCATTCGTTCTGTTCATTTGGCCATATGCGGCTTTTGCGCAAACCTCTCAGCCCGCCATCAGCCTCACCACCGACGTTGAGGATGGGAAGAAAATGGTCCATGCCGTGGTTGTCCTCAATGGAAAGCCAATCGAAAACACAACCCTGCAATACTTTGTGCAGCGAACCTTTGGAAATTTACAGATCGGCGAAGACACAACTTTGGATGACGGCACTTCGGCGGTCGCATTCCCGTCGGACTTGCCCGGCGCATCCGACGGCAAGCTGCACCTTATCGTGCGAATCAAGGCGCCGGCGCAATATTCCTCTGTTTCCTCTTCGTCGGCCTTTCCTGCAGATGTCCAGCCTGCTCCCGCCGCCGATGCGTTTCCGCGTGCGTTGTGGGCGCCTCATGCGCCGTTGGCGCTGATGCTGAGCATTTTTGTTGTTCTTGCAGGGATTTGGTTAAGCTATTTCTTTGTCGTCAGTCGGATCCTGGCAATTCGAATGGGTGGACAGCAATGACGCAGACAACTTCAACCCGATGGATATGTATTCTGTTTGCCACCGTTCTTTTGGTGACGTCTCTGTCCTCGTTGATGATGGCCGACGATTCAAGCAGCCCGCCGTGGGTTGCCCCGGCACGCGCGTCGCGCAAGAAAAACCCCATCGCTCGTGACAATAACTCAATCGCCGCCGGTAAGACCGTGTACATCGCGCAATGTCTGAAGTGTCATGGCGACACCGGCAAAGGCGATGGCCCTTCAGCCAAGGATCTCAACCCCAGGCCAAAGGATCTTTCCGATCCAAATGTCGCCGGGCAAACAGATGGCGCTCTCTATTGGAAAATCACCACCGGGCGCAAACCCATGCCCACGTTTGAAAATCTCACCTCCGAGGAGGATCGCTGGAACGTCGTCAATTACTTACGCACGTTGGCGCCGGCTCCAAGCACCCAGGCCGCCGCTCAACCGGCCAATGGCCAATAGTCGAAGGAGCAACCATGCACAGAATTCATTTCGTTATTTTCGTTGTGGGCCTATTCCTTCTCTCGCCGGCTCGGGGGCAGGACACTGCCACCACCCAGCCCGTCAGCCGCCAGGAATTCGACCAGCTCAAGAAAGACGATGCTGAGGTGAAAAATGAGCTGGCAGACGTCAAGAAACAGCAGGCCGATCAGGCCGCTGCTGCCGATCAGGACGCCCAGGACAATGACAAGCAGATGAAGACGATCCAGGATCAGGTCAACAAAGATCATTCCGGCCTTGAAGGATTCGTCATCGCCGGCGACGCCAATATTGGCTTCGAGGCGCAAAGGGGGACCGATTCGACGTTTTTCGCCGACCTTAGTCCGCTAATCCTTTGGCAGCCGCCGGATTCACATTTCCTGGTCGAATCGGCCTTCGATCTCGGCATCAGCGGTGCTGATGTTACCTCGGAAACCACGACCGTCAGTCTCGAATTGGCGGACATTTCCTACGACGTTTGTGACTATTTTACGATCGGTGGCGGCTTATTTGCCGTGCCGTTTGGCCAATACCACAATCACTTCGATCCCCCTTGGATCGACAAGTTCCCGGATGACCCACTTGCGTTCGATGCCATCGCGCCGACCTCGGAAGTCGGATTCTTCGCCAAGGGAGCGATTCCGTCGGGAACGACCAAATGGACGTACGATCTATACGCTACCAACGGACCGAACCTGATCACCAATGATCCGAACGCCGCCGGACAACTCAATTTCGACGACTTCACGGACCTGAATAACAACAAGGCCTTCGGCGGGCGCATCGGGTTCCTCCCCTTTCCCGACATGGAAATGGGCTATTCGATTCAGTTCTCCAATCCAAACCCCGACGGCTTCCCCAATGTTCACGCGTTTATGCAAGCGGCTGATTTTCACTACAAGCCGCTGGTCAAAGCGCTCAGCGGCCAATTCGATTTTTCCGCAGAATGGATTTGGTCCAACCTGGGCACCGCAACTTACGATCCCACTGGCGGCCTCGGCTTCGGCCCGGTTACCTTCAACAACTACCGGCAGGGGGGTTACTTCTCGTTGTGCTATCGTCCCACGGAGCTAAACAACAAAATCCTCCGAAACGTCGAATTCTGCTCCCGCTACGATAGCCTGCAAAGCCCGATCAATTCTCCAGGCGGTGAGCACGAATCACGATGGACATTGGGCATTGACTATTGGATCACCTCCTACTGCGTCGTTAAAACCGCATACGAGATCGATCAGAAACAGGTCGCCCAAAATCAGAATGCATTTATTGTCCAAGTTGGTATTGGACTTTAGAACGGAGCTCCCATGCGAAAAATCAAAACTAATCCCAAGTTTGTAGTGGTTCTCGCTTTCGGCGGCGTCCTGGCTGGCATGGTGCTGTACGGCTGCAAATCCGACCAAAGTCCTCCGGCCCAAAGCATCGCCCCCACGACCGAGCCCGCCAGCTTCGCGCTTTTCGGGCCGCCTCCCCATAAGACGGGCGTTCAACTGTGGTCAGAGAACTGCATGCGATGCCACAACGGCCGCCCACCGGAAGAATTTAGCGCTTCCCAATGGGATGTTATCGTTCACCACATGCGCCTGCGCGCTAACCTCACGGGAGAAGAGTCCCGGGAAATCGTCAAGTTCTTGCAGGCCAGCAACTGAGCGACGACGCCCACTTATTTGGCAGGAGTAGACCATGGTTACTTCTCGAAGAGACGTATTGAAAATGGGAGTGGCACTGTCAGCCGTTTCACTCATCGGCGGATTTGATGGCAAGCCTGCGGGTGGAAGGTTCTTTTCCACGGGCGTGGCTGATCTTGACCGTTCGTTGGGTGGTGGAATGCTTCCGGGATCATTCCTGGCCGTGGTCGGCCCGCGTGGCAGCGGGAAAACCGCTTTCCTGTTGCGCCTGGCCAAAGCAAACGGTATTGTGGATGCGCATGCCATGAACGCGGGCGGCAGTGACATGCTGTCAATTATGGAGCGTCCCGACGGCACGCACATCGGCTCTCTAATGATTGATGCGGCCGAACCTTCGACCGACAAAGAAAAGGAAGACATGGAGAGAGACCCGAACGTCCGGGATGCCTTCCTGACACGATGGTTCCGGCGGACTCGGGAAGTGGTGCAGGAATCAGGCGGACTTTTTGTTATTTCCGCCTGGGGGACTTCAGGAGGTTCGTCCGGTTCTGCGTGGATGAACTTCCCAGACTATGTAATTCGCGCCAACGAATCTGCATACCGCATCATTAAATCGGCAGGGGCGCGATAGACGTTCCTGCCGCAAGGACTGAGTAACCTCCCGGAGATTCTAATTCTGTGCGGAATGTGGTGTCCGATATGTGAACGACATCTTTTTTCTTCCCCGAGCGGTTGGCATTCTGCCACGGCATTAACAAATCACAGCGCCCTGGCCCGGAAGAATGGCGCCAGATCATAGATGGCCAGCGGCCCAGCGGGCTGACGGTAGCGGCCTATTGTCGCGATCGCGGAATCAAGGACGGCGCCTTCTATTCCTGGAAACGGCGATTGCGTTCACCCTATTAGTCAAAACCGTAGATGCGTGTTTCGCCTTCGTGGAGAGTTAGAAATTTGCTTTCAGGAATGCCGGCTTTCAGGAGTGCCATTTTGAGATCCACTTGCGGCTGGTCGATTGCCTCTGTGGACATCCGAAAAGTTCCCATGTGCATCCCAATGCTTTGTTTCGATCCGAGATCCACATGGGCTTTGACAGCTTCAGCAGGATTCATGTGCATTGGCCTCATAAACCAGCGTGGCTCATAAGCGCCGATCCCCAGGAAAGCAACGTCGGGCGATCCTAATCTATTTTTGATTTCCGAGAAATGGGTTGAGTAGCCTGAGTCGCCACCGAAATAGATGAGGTGTCCCAAACACCGGATCATGTAACTGCCCCAGAGACTGCGTTGCCGATCGAAGAGGCCACGCGCGGAAAAATGTTGGGTAGGAGCAAAAGTGACTTTAATCTGAGAGCTGATTTGGGCGCCTTGCCACCAATCCAACTCCGTTACATCTCTTAACCCGGTGCTTTCGACGAGCTCTTTATCACCTTCCGCAACACATACTTTAGGCTTGAACCGCTCGTTCAGCTTCTTTAGGGCTTCAATGTCGAGGTGATCATAGTGATTATTGCTTATCAGAATCAGATCGATATTGGGTAGATCTTCCAGCTTCAACCCTGGCTGTCTGACTCGTCGTGGGCCGATCCATTGAAATGGGCTTGCTCGCTTCGACCACACCGGGTCAGTGAGAATATTGACGCCAGGCGCTTGGATCAAAAACGTGGCATGGTTCACGAAGGTCACGGCGATATCAGAACGGCCAAGCGTCTCGGGCATTCGCGGAAGTGCTTCGTTCCGGACGAAAGATGGCCACCAGCCTCTCTTTTCGAAGATCACTTTGTATGCGCCGGTTACAGCGGAGAAGTTTTTTGGCAGCGTTGGATTGTAAAAACGTTTCCCATCAAAATGATCAGAAATTGCCCGCACCGAAGCCGAAGAAACGTCCCCCGGCGCCTTACGACGAGGGGCGTGCTCAACATCACTTGGACCGACATCGACGCTCATACTATTGCACTCGCGAGCCGTCTGCAGCGCGTGAGATCCATAAGCCAGTTCATCCCCTTGGGGAAACGCTGCAAAACGCGTAGCGCGCCCTGTTTTAATACAGGGATGCTGTAGAGCATTCGCGTCACGGCGTTCCAGCGGAGCGCAGGAAGAAACGCTTCGCGCCAGAGGGCGGCATAGGCTTGGGTCGCGGGTTTTTCCGTCTGCGCAAATGCCATCTCCAAGAGTTTTGATGCGTAAAGGCCGATCGACATTCCTTCGCCTGCAAACGGATCGACGACGCAGGCGGCATCTCCCGTATAAAAAGTGGTCCCCCGTGCGAGACAACGTATCCCCAGTCGGACCGGTACGGCCATCCAGTCGCCAATCCGGGACATNNATCATTCAGGGATGGCCCGAACTTCCGCACCGTATCCCATGTCGTCAGCGCGCAGACATTCACTCCGTTACTCTGTCGCGCCAGCCCAACATATCCGCTGTCGACAAGATCCAGTTCCACTTGATCCGTGACGCCGTGAACGTTTTGAAACAGGGCCTGGATACCGAAATAGAGTGTGGGCGGGCTTCCATACCAGGGAGTTAGTTGATCAGGGGAAATCTTTTGCTTGGCCAAAGCCTGCCGACCCGCAGCCACAATGGTGCGCGGCGCTGAACCGGCGTGCCTAAACCCATCCTCACCCTCAAAAACCTCCACTCCGGCCGTTCGTGCCTCCTGCAATAAAAGCCCATCCATGATATCGCGGGAAATGGAGAGCCCCGGCTCGGGCAGGAGCGTTTCGATCACCTCCCCGCTCTGTAACGCGATCATGGTGCGGCGCATCGGTACGGCACCCGAGCGGCGCAAGGCCAACAGGACATTCAATTCTTCCAGATCCGCCAAACCTTCGGGACTTAGAAATCCGCCGCAAAGTTTGGGGCGGGGAAAACGAGACTTTTCATAGAGACGAACCTTGTACCCCATGCGCGCTAAGCGGATCGCGGCCGAGCTTCCGGCGGGACCACCGCCGATCACTACTACATCTGCAATCATGCTGCCTCTTCCACGGAGACTCCTCAACAGCGCAAGGGCACCCTATGTTCCAAAAAGTCTAGGCAACCGGCCAGCTCGAAACAGCGAAATTCTTGCCACTTTGTAACTGGCTGCTATGGTCATTGCTAATCAGTCTCAAAAATGCAGCGCTGCGGAAGATACCCATGCAACCAAAGCGATCATGTCGCGCGAAGCAGGTTCCCCACGTCAAAAGTGTCATTTGCAGAGGTCAGCGCTTAAGAAAAATGACGCGAAACGCTCGTGCGATTCCTCTAAATTCAGGAAGACAGATCAACATCGATCTACTGGCCGCGCACTGGCACGGGGGTTGGAGGTCGGACGTAAAGTGCTCTGCCTTTCGCTATAAATCGACAAGGCGACGATCATCTTCCCTTCATCTTTGCGGTTTATATCTGTCCCTGTACGCCCAAGTCACCAGGTTGGAAGGTGGTCGGGAGTGAAAGCAACAATCTATGACCAACGGAATAATCAAGTAATTTTAATCGCCCTTCTCGCAAGGAGGAAAGCCGATGAGCATGAATCGACGTCAGTTCATAGTACTTTCAGCGGCTACGCTGGCGGCCGGTTGTGCGGCCAATCAACCGGTGCATCTTCAACCGGCAGCGATTGACGCCGGCCCCGCATCAGATTTTGCCGCCGACGGGGTCTATTCGAAGTTTAGCAAACAGGGTTTCTTTGTGATCCGCAAAGGCACGAGTCTGACCGCGCTTTCCTCGATCTGCACTCATCGAGGCTGCAAGGTTAACGTGGAGGCCGACAATTCTTTCTATTGCCCCTGTCACGGTTCCAGCTTCGACCCAGCCGGTCGAGTCACATACGGTCCGGCAATTTACGCATTACCGGTGCTTCCGACTTCAGTAGACTCCAGAGGGCATTTGATTATTAGAGCGACGGTGATTTGACGAACAGGCTAACCGAGCGCGTCCCGAGTCGGAAAAACAGAGTTTCATGTGGGCGAGCCCAGTTTGTCGCGTAATGGACCATCGAGTGATTTCGATGATTTTGCCGGCACGTTTGATCAGGCGATGACCGTCTCAGAACGAAGGATAAAAGTAAGTGAGATTGCTCAGCGTTCATTTCTCGTAACGTGGCGTGGACGCGGCCGATCAGGCTTTGGTATCGACAGCCTGACCCTTGTCTGATGCGGACGTATCGCCGTCGTGATCGCCATCGGCGTCGACCTGAGCAGTTGACTGCGGCTTGGGCAACTGCGCCGGCGTCTGGGGCTTGGCGGGCTGTAGCAACTGCGACTGAAGTTGGCTGGCTACGCTTGGAATCTGCATGACGACCTCCGTCGTAAAAATTTGGCGATGACAGATTCACTATCGGGAAAGAGCATCGCTGAATTCAAATGAATATAGAATGAAGGCGGACAAGGATCGGACGAATTGAATCGGCTGCCAGCTCACGAATCGCAGGTAAACCAGTTTATCTCGCAACAAAATTCTTCAAGAAAAGAGACGACGCGTGCCTGTTTCTGCGGAACGACGCTCGGAAGATGAACCGCAGATGAAACGGATGCCCCTTGCGATTTGAATTCTTTGAGCCGATGTTTCGAATTATACCGCTGTCGGAGAATTGTACTTGCCTCAGGCGAGTTAATCTCGCGCTCGTGGTGTAGCAAAACAAAATTCATTTCAGAATTCGAAGTGAGATTGTCCAGTATGACGGTTGTTTGGAAAAATCATCGTCATGTCACGCCGGAGATCATGGACAAGCCCGATGTCCCGGCGGCGCCGCACGTGTTAGCTCTCGATGGGCTGCGGCGGATCAATCGCTCCTCGCATGCTGCGTATCACGTAGCCAAAGCCGATCATCGCAATGGCGCGGCGCAGGAATCTCAAGTGGATTTCGATGCTGGATATCGCCTGCGGGGGCGGCGATGTGCCGATTGAGGTTGTGACGAGGGCGCGGAATGTTGGGGTCGAAATTGATTTGACCCTGCTTGACCGCAGCGCGACGGCCCTCCGCTATGCCGCAGCATTGGCCGATCGCATAGGAATCGCATGCCAATGCGTTCAGTCGGATTGTCTGACACAATCGCAGCCTTCGCATTTCGACGTTGTCACAAATAGTCTTTTTCTTCATCACATTCTGGAACCGAACCAGGTGGTGAATTTCCTGAAAAACGTGCGAGAGACGGCAAAGCGACTTGTGGTGATTAATGATTTGCGGCGATGTCGCGACGCAAGGATTGACGCTTGGATCGGTAGCCGAATTCTCCGTCGCAGTGGGATCGTGCATCACGACGCGCCTGTGAGCGTTCAGGCGGCGTGGACCGTGCAGGAACTGGCCGGTGCTTGCCCCCGGTCCGCGATCCCAACCGCATTACGCGGCTCTATTCGTTCTTGCAGCTGGCCGCCAATGTTATCTTTGCGATCTGGTGGGTGAGCAATATGTGATCACAGATCGTGTTTGATCACGATGGTATTCGTGTGGTGCTCGCCCCTGCGTGGAAGAGCTTCCTTTGGCCCTTCCTGCTGATCGCGCTCGCAAATATTGCGCTGGCCTGTTTCAACCTGGTTCGCCAGTACTGGACCGTCCCGACAGCTCTGCTGCGCTTGGCCCTCGATACCGCCGGCGCTGTAGGGATCTGCAGTCTGCTGCGCGCAAAGCTGCTGCTGGAGATCAGCGCGCCGCAGCTGACCGCGGCGCGGGCCGCCCAAGTCACTTACACGCTCAACACTGTCATGGGTAGGTTGTTTCCAGTTGCGGTGGTCGCTTGCGTACTGATTGTTGTGATTTCCAATGGCATCCGGCTGGCCCGGCTCGGGAAACCGGGAAAGCTCTGAATATATTTGATCTTCCGCTACCAGCGGCGATCCTCTTACCTATGCCTCGCACGGCCCGCGCTGTTCCGGGCGCGAGGGCGAAGCAGTGCCGGCTCAGATTTGAAGCGTTATCCGAGAGCTACATGACAAACACAAACTCACTCGATATGCCGCGAACCTTGGAAGAGCAACGCCGCGAATTTGCGCAGCGTCGTGGGCTTTGCATCAGTTTCCGGGGTTGTTTCCCGTGCTGTTTCCCGTGTTCCCTTGCTTCCCTTGGTTCCCTTGGCTCCCTTGCGAGCCTGTGGCGCCCTGGTTTCCGGTGGCGCCCTGGTTTCCGGTGGCGCCCTGNNTGCCGGTAGCTCCCTGCGGTCCAGCGGGTCCTGCGCAAGCCGATAGGCCGAGCGCCGAAGCCAGAAAGCCAGTTAGGACTAAATATTTCATAATACTTCTCCTGAGATTGAAGTACATGGGATTTCCCATTTGATCGACGCGGCACGACCGTCGTGCGGCGATAGATCTCAGGATACGGAGTTCCGGAAATCTACACAACGTGCGTTTTGTTCGCAGCCACCCAGATCAAAATGTTTTTTCGGCAAGCGGCCTCATCTTGCCATGCCGGACCATTTGATCCCGCGACTGCTGCGGGGCTCCGTATGTATGACGAGGCCAAGTCACTCATGGATGAGCGAGCGATTGTGGAAAAAGACCTGGGCGAGTTGCCGCCCGCGTCTCCTGCATTGCCTGCCGTTGCTGAGCTGCGCCGTAATGCGGATCGCGCATTCGATGAACTGGACAAGGTCCTTGCTGGCGGGACAATTGAACAGCGACGGGAATTGATCGGGCTTTACGTTCACAAGATAAAGGCTGATCCGGACACGAATTCTGTCCNNACCTCCGGGTTATGAGCGTAATCCGCTCAAAAACCGTAAGTGCTGACGATAGCTGGAACTCCTGACATCCTCAGGGATTTACAACCCTGAGCCGTACATCTCCATGATAGCCTTGTTTGCCATGTTTTCCAAAAAAATGTGTACAGTTTTGTGTACAGTAAAAGGGTCACTATTTAGAGCCTTCGTCGGGCAGATACCCCGACGAAGATTCACGCGAAATATTGAATCATTACGCTCATTCAGAGATTGAAGACTTAGACGTGTGTTCCAGCTTTCAGTTCAAAGATCATCTGNNAGCCGGTCGGTCTCTCCGCGCTCGATCACTTCAATTGGTTTAAGCCCGCCGAATGCGGGATTGGGCGCGTCGAACCATTTTCCAAGCGCCTTGTCGTCAAACAAAGCGCGTAGGGCTTCGGTAAGACGTTCCAACTCTCGAATCCGCTGCTGGCTGAGTCCCTGCGGTTCGGCCTTTCCAGATTCCCAGTCGATGACAGCACGTTCGGTCCGCCCAAGGAGTCGGGCAAACTTGGACCGAGGCATGGCCAAGGCCAGTCGAAGCGAAGCGACCGGATTGTTGGACGCCAAGTTCTTAGCCTTGGTCACGGCGGCGGCGATTCGGCCTGCCTTTCCGCGCGCACGCTGTTTTAGAACTGTTGCCATAGGATGCACCTCTACGACAAATTATCGGCGTTCCGTGGCCAAGAGTCAAGAACTACTTCACGAAGAACTTCATATAGTTCCGGGGGGAGCCGGCGGTGGCAATTTCTCGGACGCGCGAATCCTCAAGTGACTCTTGCCGCTCAAATTGGCCGGAAACACGTTGAGGTTCTTGAACGTCCGTTTGACGGCCGAAGGAACGATAATACCGTGTGCGCCCAACACGAAAGCGGCGCGTCCCATCGCCTGCGGAAGCGACTCTTGACCGGTGGCGTTCTCGCTTCGCCAATCGCAACCGATCATTGCGGCAAGCGTCACACCGAGCGATTTCCGTAAGTCGGCGTCGGTAAGGTCGATTACGACTTCAAGCATTGCATCAACTGCCACCAGCGTAAGCGGAAGCCGTTTTGCCGGATCAAATCCATAATGGCTCGGAAGTCCGAGTGATTCGGCAATTGCGCCTTCTACGCTCTGCGCGAGATAGACCGTTGCGGCTTCCGCCGGCGCATTCCAACGGCCGCCCTGCGTTCGGCTGCCCTCACCCGTCAAAAGGTCTCGCGTGTTCGCATAGATCGGGTCGCATGCCCGATACAAAACACCGTGAAACGCGATTGCTGCTGGCAATTCGCGTTGCAGGACAACATGGATGCTCTTGTAAGCCGGGTGCGTGTGCATGGCCATTTCTTCCCGATCAACTTCAATTTATCTGTTTGGTATCTTGCATACCGTCGCCTTAGATTTACAATGTTTACCCTATGGCCAATCCCCGATCAACTCGTGGCGCGTCGAAACCGGAACCCCATCCCAAGACGGTCCAGCGGACGTATCGCTTCGACACCAAGACTTTCACTGCTTTTGAAGATGACTGCGCGCAGCACCTGTCGAATCCAAAGCGGGTCATAGAGGCGCTAATATTGCACTGGTTGGACGCAAGCACGGACGAGCGCGCTGCAATGGCTCAAATACATCGCCAACGCATAGGGGCCGGTTCGCAGGACGAAGAATAGCACTAGGCCAGATCGAGCAGTAATCAGACCTGTACGGCGTTCGACCTCCGCTCTCAATCCCCGAATCCGCTTCCACGCCACTCGTCGGCACACGATAAATCCTCAGCGGTAACACCACTTCGTGAACAACCGCCACTCCCCGAAGGGTGGGTAAGGCTCGGCGCGTTTGCGTTGCCACCGCCGATCGGAACCCCGCCGGCTACGTCTCCGTTCGTCCAAGTCGAGAAAATCAGTTCGGTAACTGTTCAGTCCAAAAAACCCTTGTTTCGCGCGAAAATCGCGGGATTCCGCCGTATTTCGCACTTTTTCGACCCGATTTCCCCATTTTTGGACTCCTGGACTTCAAAAAATGCCTAAAAAAACGCGGCTTTTTTTGGACTGAACAGTTACTCAGTTCGACCCAAACAAAATGCGAACTTTACTCTTGACTCGGATGTTCGGCATGTGTACGGTATTGTCCATACCGATTAAACCATCGCATTAGTCAATGCGGATCGGTAGCAATCAATCGAAAGGAGTCATTCCGTGAAAAGTCGAATTCTTCGTCGATCCTCGCTTCTGGTGCCCACGCTTGTCGGAGCAGCCATGTCCATAGCAGTTCCGAACACTGCCCGTGCCGCCGCTGCCAACGGTGGCCAGCCCCTTCCCTGGGAAGGCCCGTTGAACCAAGTGCTGGCCAGCTTCACGGGCCCGGTGGCAAAGGCGTTGTGCATCCTAGCCATCGTTGTCATCGGATTTGGTTTCGCATTCAGCGAAGGCGGTGGGCTGCGCCGCATCCTCGGCCTGCTGTTGGGCGTGTCCATCGCGGTCACGGCGACCAGCTTCGGCGTGACCTTCTTTGGTTTCGACGGCGGCGCGGGCTGGTAGTCGAAAGTTGGTGCAACGATGACGCGCCCTGAAGAAATCGAAGGCTACGAAGTGCCGCTCCATGTCGCACTGACCCAGCCGATCCTCATGGGAGGCGCGCCGCGGACGTTCGCGATCCTCAATGGAACGGTCGCTCTCGTGGTCGGAATGGGTTTGCACCTGTGGTGGCTTGGATTCCCGGCCGGTGCGGCCCTGCACATGAGCGCCGTGCTGATGAGCAAACGTGACCCGCACTGGTTTGACATCTTCCGGCGTCATGTCCGCCAGCCGACGCATTTGGATTCCTGAATCGGAGAGACNNCCATCTGCCCTGGGCGACGCTCGTCGCGCCCGGCGTGATGCTCAACAAAGACGGCAGCTTGCAGAAGACGATCGCGTTTCGTGGTCCCGATCTGGATAGCTCAACCCCTTACGAATTGGTTGCCGCACGCGCCCGGATGAACAACGTGCTCCGTCGCCTCGGTTCTCA
>PMAK01000285.1 GCA_003153655.1 Phycisphaerales bacterium | reverse complement strand
TCACGTGAAAGATCGGCGCCTGAATCATCTTCGCCACGTCTGTCGGGTACGGCGTAAACCGTCCCTGCCGCGGCAAAGTCGTAAACCCAATCTGGTTGTTCACAATGACGTGGATCGTTCCGCCCGTGCGGTAGTACGGCAATTCCGACAGCCCCAGCGTCTCATGCACAATTCCCTGCCCGCAAAAAGCCGCGTCACCATGAATCAGGATCGGCGCCACCCGCGTCCGCGTCGCATGATCACCCCGGTAATTCTGCTTCGCCCGCACAATCCCCACCACCACCGGATCGACAAGCTCCAGATGGCTCGGGTTGTAGCTCAGTGCGATATGGATGTTGTGATTGTTCTTGGTCTGGCGGTCCTGTGCATATCCCAGGTGATATTTCACATCCCCGTCGCCGTCGAAGTGCTCCTGCGTCCTTCCCTCAAATTCGCGAAGAATCGCCTCATACGGCTTGTTGACCACATGCGCCAGCACATTCAGCCGGCCGCGATGCGCCATTCCCATCACCACTTCCTGAATGCCCAGCGCCGCCCCATCATCCACCAGCGTATTCAGCAGCGGGATCAGCGACTCCGCNNATATAAAAGCGCCCGCCGCTGCTCATCCGTCAAAACCGGGCGGTTCAGGATCGGCTCCATCCGCTGAATCAGCCAATCACGCTGCGCCTTGTCCGAAATGTTCACAAATTCCACACCAAGCGTGCGGCAATAGGTCGTGCGAAGCTTTTCAATAAGATCGCGAAGTGTCCCATCAAACGGCCCCTGAAAATCGCAAAGCGTGACCCGCTTCTCCATGTCCGCGTCTGTCAGCCCAAATTGCGAAAGGTCCAATAATGAGTGCGTTGGCCGATTGTGACCCAGCGGATCGAGGTTCGCGATGAAATGCCCCAGTTCCCGGTACGACTGCACCAGATTCTTCGTCTCCACCCCGGCCCGCGCCTGATTCGGGCTGGGCTCGCCCGATGCCTCAAATGCACCGGTGAGGCTCGACGCCCGCCCGCCCGCCGCCTCAAATCCCGCGAAAAACGCCTGCCAATACGGGTCTACCGATTGTGCGTCCGATTGGTATTGTTCGTATAGCCGGTCGATGTAGTCCGCATTGCCACGATTGATAATGTTAAACGATTCCATAAATACACTTCGCATGCCCCGTTTCGGGCGGAACTGCTAATTGTAGGCCCTCTTGCAACGCCATCCGCCGGATAAGCTTAACTCCGCGCCACGGCCCTTTCCAACAAGGACACAACCAATGCTCGGCGGTTCGTCTCATTCATCGACCCACGGCCGCGTTTGCCTCAATAACTTCGGAGATTCGATTATAGAAGGATAAAACCGGCAGGGGAGGCTATAGAATTCTCGATCGCCCGTAGTAATTTGCGTATAAGTAATTGAAATACATAAACTTGCGAAAATAAATTCCATCGCCCATTCCGACGATAGAGACATTATCTACAATACCCTATACCCAATTGTGAGAGTGCCGATTCATGTCCGCTGATTTGATTTGTCCAGATTGTGGAGGCGCCCTTGGCGGAGAAAGCTCCGAGGGAAACCATCCCTGCACCTGTTTTTCGAACAAACCCAACGACACCCCTGATTTCAGCGCCGACGGCCAATCCAGCGGCGACACATTCGTGGAAAAAGCCGCCGGCGCCGTCAAAGTCTGCTGCCAGTGTGGCAAAGATCTCGCCGGCAAAAAACGCCTCCGCGACAGCCGCGGCTATTGGTGTCCCGATTGCCACAAGACCGACAGAGCCGTCCATGCTCCCAAAGGGTCCAAATGCGCCGATTGCAGTCGCGTCGTGCCCGACGCCGGGCTGACCGATTACGAAGGGCTCCGGATCTGCGCTCCATGCCGCGCCCAGCGCAAAAATCTGGAAAAAGTGCAACGCCGCCTCAGCCCCGTAAAAACGAATGCCTACCACGAATTGGACAAGCGAAAGTTATATGGATTACTCGCGGTTTTTGCGGTTTTATTGATAATAATCATACTTCGCCAGTTCAAATTCATCGGCAATTAATCCACGGCCGATATGAGGTGCGGGGGCCCCCCGGGCCCAAAACGCAATGCCTCAACTCCTATTCAAACGCCAGTTCCTCGATTCCATCCGTAATGGAATCAAAACCACCACCCTCCGCCGCTGGAAATTCGCCCGCGTATACCCGGGTGCCCGCGCGCATGTTGCAGGCGTCGGCTGGTTAAAAATCCTCGCCTGCAACCGAATCGAACAAGCAGATATAACCGCCGCCGACGCCAGAGCGGATGGCTTCGCATCCCTCAAGGATTTGCTCGATACCCTCCGGAAAATCTATCCCAAACAAGACGGCGACGGCCGCCATCTCTATCGCGTAGCCTTTAGACGCGAAGACTCATCATCCCCGTCCCCAGTCTCCAAACCCTTCCGCAAACCCTCCAAAAAAGCCTCCAAAAAAGTCTCCAGGCAACCCGCCAAGCAGCCAGCCTCAGCCACCACCCCCAAAAAAAACGCCCGCAAACGCCTCGCAACGCGGATTCGGGCCGACCTTGACAAGGCCGTCCGGCAGAGCGGATCATTGTTCCCTCATGAGTAGTGCCGTCATCCTGCAGCACGTCGCCCACGAGGGCCCCGGTCGAATCGTACCCATCTTCCGCGACTACGGCATTCCCGTTCAGTTGCGGCGACTCTACCAGGGTGACGAAGTCCCCACCGATCTCGATGAGGTCCGCGTACTCATCGTCCTCGGTGGCCCAATGGGCGTCGCCGACATCGGCAACTCCAAATACCCTTATCTCGCCAAGGAAGTCGAAGTTCTCAAACGTTTCATCGCCGCTGACAGACCCGTCCTCGGCATCTGTCTCGGCGCACAACTATTGGCCCATGCCGCCGGCGCAAAGGTCTATCCCAACACCAAGCCCGGCGCAACCCCTACCGACGCGCCCACCCCCGTCTCCGAACTCGGCTGGGCGCCGGTAACGTTGNNCGTCATGGGCCTCAACGACGGCGCGATGATGTTCCACTGGCACAGCGACACATTCGATCTGCCGCGCCTGCCACCCCCGTCCAATCCGCCGCCTCCCAACGCCCCAACCGGAAACGCGCTGATCAGTTCCACCAAACAATGCAAAAACCAGGCGTTTCGATTCAAAAATCGCCTCTTCGGCTTCCAATATCACTTTGAATTCACCGAACCCGACATCGAAGCCGTCATCGTTGCCGGGCGCCAGGAATATGCCCAACTCCTCGGCGGTGACAAAGAAAGAAAAATCCGCCAGGACACCGCCAAATACATGCCGCGTTACATTCGGCAGGGCGATCGAATCCTGAAAAACTTCGTCCAATACCTAAAAGTCTATTGAAGGACTCAGAACGAACAGAGCCGGGGCGCGTCGCCCCGGTTCCCATAAATGCGCAACCCGCTAAAAAAACTCCTCCCCCAACCCGGACGCCCATACGTCCGCCCTTGGGCGCTCGTCACGCCCATCGCCGTATTACTCTTCTGCCTCCCGCTCCTCCGGCCCCTGCGTCATCCCGGCCAGCCCGGCAGCGATGAACAACTCCGCCTCGCAACAATCTCCGCTCTCGTCGAACACCACGCCGACTCCGGCGCGCTCGCCGATCACCTCGCCATTAACACCAGCCAGTTCATCCCCTCCTCCCACGTGATCGCCATCAACGGCAAGCTCTATAGCGACCAACCCCCGATGCTCGCCTTCCTCCTCAGCGGCCCAACCCTCGTCCTCTATTGGATGGGCTACCGCCTCCAGGAAAACTCCGTCCTAGTCCCCTATCTCCTGACATTGCTAGGCGTAACTCTCCCCGTCGCCGGCGCTGCTGGATTGGTCTACAGAATGGGCCGAATCTTCGAGCTTCGCCGCCAATGGCGCACCGCGCTCGCCGCCGCC
>PMAK01000171.1 GCA_003153655.1 Phycisphaerales bacterium | reverse complement strand
AAATGACCAATGACCAATGACATTTCTTTCAACCTCGCCCGCTTGCGAGCGGAGCTTAAACCTTTTCGGCTTTACTGGTTTCCTCGGCTGCGCAGCACGAGCGATCATGCGGCTTTGCTGCGTCGCGAGGGGCGATTGTATGCGCCGGCGGTTGTGCTGACCGGGCGGCAGATTGCCGGGCGGGGGCGGGGGATGAATACGTGGTGGTCGGGTGGTGGGGCGATGACTGTTACGTTTGCGGTTCCCATGCGCGATCGGCTTCCGCCGCAGGAATTGCCGCTGATTGCGGGGTTGGCGGTGCGGGCGGCGTGCGTGGAACTGTCGGGTGAGCGGGATATTCAATTGAAATGGCCGAATGATGTTTTGCATGATGGGCTGAAACTTGCCGGGCTTTTGTGCGAGCGGGTGAGCAATGTGGATCTGATTGGGATTGGGTTGAATGTGAATGTTGATCCTGCTCATGCTCCGAAGGCGCTGCAGCGGCGGATTACTTCGCTGCTTTGTATTGCGGGGAAGTCTTTTGATATGACTGAGGTGTTGATCGTATTGGCGGAGAAAATTCATCGGGAGGTTCGGCGGAGGCTGGAGTTGCCGTTCTCGGATTTTGTGCGGGAGTATTCGCATCATGATGCGCTGGCGGGGAAGACGGTGACGATCACCGGAGGTTCGGGCGAGCCGGCGATTGTTGGGAGATGTGAGGGCGTGGATAGTTCGGGGCGGCTGATGGTTCGGCAGCGCGGGAAGTTGCATACGATTATTGCCGGCGGGGTTGAGATGGGGAGCGGCGCGTGATGCCGAGCAATGTTCCTGCGGTGCTGGTGGGGCTGATCGTGGCGACGTATTGGGCGCGCGTGGTGCGGCTGATGGGGAAGATTCGCCGGAAGGCGGGGCATTCGGCGAATGTTGTTCCGCCGGGTGCGCTGGGATGGTTTACGCGGGGGCTTTGGTTTCCGGTGGTTTTTCTTTGGATTTTGATTCCGCTGGTTGGGCCGTTTGTTGATGGGCGCGTGTGGGTTTTGCGACCGGTTTATTGGTTGCCGATTGTGGGATGGATCGCGTTTGTCGTTGCGGCGGTTTCGCTGGTTTTGACGTGGATATGCTGGAAGCAGATGGGTTCGTCTTGGCGAATGGGGATTGATCCGGAGGAGAAGACGCTGCTGATTGTGTCGGGGCCGTATGCTTATGTTCGGCATCCGATTTATGCGCTATCTTCGGTGTTGATGATCGCGACAGTTGTGGCGGAGCCGGCGCCGTTGATGATTGGCGTGGCGGTGGTGCATTTGGTTTTATTGCAGATTGAGGCGCGGCGGGAGGAGGGTTATCTATCGCGCGTGCATGGGAAACCTTACGTGGATTATTGCCGGAGGGTGGGGCGGTTTATTCCTTGCCGGCGGTCTTGAGTGCGGGGAGGGGCGGGGGTTGGGATGAGTTGCCGTCGGATTGGAGGACGGGAAATGCTCTTGCGGGGCTGACGGGGATGAATCGTGTCAATGCGCGCATCGCTTCGCGTTCTTCGTCGGAGGCGAAGGCCGCCTTGGGGAAGAACACAGATGTGTGTTCGGAAGCGAACAGCACGAAAAGGCTTTTCGTCTCTTGCCAGCCGACGAATCCGTCCCAGCTCATTTCGGTGCGAGAAACGGTGTCAGAGAGAGCTATTCCGGCGGCGGAAATGTCGGCGGTTTTGGAGCGACGCAGGCTTGGCAGTTCTTCCCACAGCTTTTTTTGTTTGTTGCGCTGGCTTTTCACGGTGGCGATGGTGATCCATCCAACAAAGAATACCCAGGTTGTGTGAGGCAGGAGCATAGTCCACCGCCAAATAAAGCGGGGTGCTCGTGGGTTGATGACGTTCAAATAGTGATACATGACGAAGGCTGGGGAAAGGATCAAGAGGAAGATTGCGAGTCGCATGGCGGTGCGCAATCCGACACGGGGCCACCTACCGGACATTACCGAAGTTACGCACAGCACCATGGCGACAACAGCAAAGGATAGCGCGAGCGGAGCTAAAAGATGAAACAACACGAAGAATTGATTTACGTGAAGAACGGATTGGTAGAACCAAACGGCCAGAAGAAAAAATATAACCATCACGGCAGTGTACGCCTGGGCATTGGCGCGGCGTTTCTTCGCTCTGCGGGCCGCGAGGGCTTCTGATGCCTCGACGTATTGCTCGAATGTGTTTTGGTATTGGATGAGCATTGCGCGCGTTAGCTTACGCGCCGGCGGCGGGGGGTAGCAAACTGACGGCGGGGGAGGGGCCGGCGATGGGTGTGCCGCATTCGGGGCAGCGGTCTGTTTTCAGCATGAGAAGTGTGTAATCGCAGGAGGGGCACCGCGGGGCGCGGAGGCGGAGAGGGCGCCAAGCATGATGCGAAGGATTACGCGGCGGAGGGCGGCGGTGTCGTCGAGTCGCATTTTCAGCCTCGCTTTCGCGGCGTGAAATTGGGCTCACTTGCCGCGGAGGAAATATTCCATCAGGTCGTGGCCTTTTTGGATATTGAGTCCGGCTTCGGTTGCATGTCTTTCGTTATACGTTTGGGGGTTGACGGGGTTCACGTTGGAGCCGGCGATGGCGAAGGGGCTGGGGGCGTAGCCGTGTTTTCGGGTTGCGATGTTTGTGGGGTGATCGGGCATGACGAGGATTCGCCACTCGGGAAATGTCTTTAACTTTTCGAGCACGGGGCCGACTACGAATTTGTCGATGTGTTCGATGGCCTGGACTTTTGTTTTCCAATCGGCCTGGTGGCTGGCTTCATCGGGGGCTTCGATGTGACTGAAGACGAGGTCGTATTTGTCGAGCATTTTGGCGGTTTCGATGCCTTGGCCGGCGTAGTTGGTGTCGTGGAAGCTGGTCATTCCCTGGACTTCGTGGATGTCCCAGCCGAGGAGGACGGCGAGGCCGCGGAGGAGATCGACGCCGGTGATCATGCAGCCGGTGTTGATGTGGAATTTGTCTTTGAATTTCGGCATGTTTGGAGCGTGGCCTTGTCCCCAGAGCCAGACTTGAGATGCGGGATTTTTCCCAGCGGCTTTTCGGGCGCGGTTGATTTCGTGATTGGCTAATAGCTTTGCCGATTCGTCCATGATGCGGCGGAGGATTTCGTTGCCTTTGCCTTTTGGTAAATGGTTGGCGATGGGTTCTTCGGGGATTTCGTGTGGGGGGCGGGTGGTGAGTTCGAAATCTTCTTTGCCGCGATAGACGAGGAGATTGCGATAGCTTACGCCGGTGTGGAATTCGAAGCCGGGGAGTTTGAGGTGATTGGAGAGATCGGTGATGAGGCGTTTGGCTTCGGCGTCGGTGATGCCGCCGGCGGAGTGGTCTTTCATGATTCCGTTAGTGACCGTTACTAGATTGCAGCGAAAGACCCAGTCTGTGGGGGAGAGGGGAATGTGTTGTGCGGCGGCTTCCAAGGGAGCGCGGCCGGTGTGATAGATTTTGGGGTCGTAGCCGAGGAGGCACATGGTGGCGACATCGCTGCCGCTTTCGAAGCCGTCGGGGACGGTGCGGGCGATTCCCAGGCGGCCTTCGAGTGAGACGCGATCCATGTTGGGGGTGTGGGCAGCTTCGAGGGGGGTTTTGCCGTTGAGTTCTTTGAGCGGCTCATCGGCCGCGCCGTCGGGGATGATGATGGCGTATTTCATTTTGGATTTTCTCTGTCGTTCTAACTGGCGAATTCCTTTGGCTGATCGAGGATTCGCAGGCAGACTGTTGGCGGGGCGATTTCTTTTAGCTTGTCGATTTCTTTCAGCGCGGCCTGGATTGATCCTTCGCGGGCTAGGTGGGTGGTGATGACGACGGGGACGGTTTGGCCGTCGTTGGCTTCGTGCTGGAGGATGGCGGAGAGGCTGATTCCTTTTTCGCCGAGGATTCGGGTGACCTGGGCGAGGACGCCGGGCTCGTCGCGGGCCATGAGGCGGAGGTAATAGCGGCTGGTGAATTCTTCTGCGGCTAATACGTCGGCGGGGGGCGTGTGATCGGGGAAGATTTTTAGTTGTTTGAAGGCGAGCGGGGTTACGCCGAGGGCGATGTTGATTACGTCGGCGACGACGGCGCTGGCAGTGGGGGTTTGGCCGGCGCCGCGACCGTAGAAGAGGGCGTGGCCGAGTGCGTGGCCGTAGACGCTGATGGCGTTGAAGGAGCCGCTGACGTCGGCGAGGACGTTGTCTTTCTTGACCAGCGTGGGGTGAACGCGGAGGGAGATTTTTGTGCCTACGCGGCGGGCGATGGCGAGGAGTTTTACGACGTAGCCTAATTCACCCGCGAATTTTATTTCGGCGTCCTGGAGTTTGTCGATGCCTTCGAGGTAGATGCTTTCTTCTTTGACCTGCACGTTGAACGCGAGGCTCGCGAGGATGGACAATTTTTGGGCTGCGTCGCGGCCGGAGACGTCCATGGTTGGATTTGCCTCGGCGAACCCGAGCTTTTGGGCTTCGGCGAGAGCCTGGGAATAAGCCCAGCCGTTGCGGGTCATTTGGGTGAGGATGAAATTGCAGGTTCCGTTGACGATGCCGGTGAGGGCGTCGATTCGGTTGGCGATGAGATCGCGGGTGAGGGCGGCGATGATGGGGATGCCGCCGCCGCAACTGGCTTCGAAGCCGATGCAGGCGTTGTGATTTCTGGCGAGTGCGAAGAGTTGGGCGCCTTTGGAGGCGAGGAGGCTTTTGTTTGCGGTGACGACGGGCTTGCCGAGACGGAGGGCGCGCTCGACGAATTTGGCGGCGATTTCGGTGCCGCCGATGAGTTCGATGACGATGTTGGTTTTGGGGTCATCGATGGCGCGTTCGGCGTCGGAGTGGATTGGAATTTGGGCGAAGGTTGGGGCTTTGGAGGCGTCGCGCTCGACGATGTGGCGGAGCTCGAGATTGAGGCCGGTGCGTTTGGCGATGAGGTCGCGCTGTTCGTGGATGATGCGGACGACGCCGGTACCGATGGTTCCGCAGCCCAGGAGGCAGATTCCGATGGATTGGTCGGGCATAGGTTCTTTCTGGCGGTAAATTACATGGGGCCGGGGGGGATTGCCAATTGATGAATGCCGATTGCCGATTGCCAAATGCCGAATGTTAATTGCCGAATGCTTATTGCCGAATTGAAAGTGCGCGCGGCTGCGGGAGCTAATTTTTTATGTGCTGGAGTCTGCGTTTTAGGTCTTCGGGCGTTTGAGCGGGGCGGGAGCAGGTTGTGCCGGTGCAGACGAAGGCTGCGGGCTTGGGGAGGGTTGGGTATTGGACATCGGAGTTGGGGAGGGGACCTTCGGCGGGGTCGAGCCATTCGACGCGTTTGTAGGTGGTGGGGAATGCGAGGGCGGTTTGGAAGAGGGAGAGGGCGGCGGGATTGGATTTGGAGCCGACGATGGCGATATGTACTGGCGGCCTGGATAGTTCATCATTGGCCAGCAGCACGCCGGCGATGTCGACGCGGCGGCTGAGGGCGATGGCGGGCGTGGCGAGGTATCGCATGGCGGAAGTCGTGAGGGCTTTGTCGGTGTCGCGGCCGGTGTATTGGTTGAGGAGATTGGTCCAGCGGGCGGCTTCGACGNNCTGGGGGGTGAAGAATTGGGAGGCGTGAACGTCGGCGGTCATCAGGCCGGGGGTGGTAGATTGGATGAAGTGTGCGGTTAGAAAATCGGCGGCTTGCTCGGCGCGGGTGAGCCAGGCGCGATCTGCGGTTGCGGCGTAGAGCCCGAGGAATGCCTGGCCCATTGCGAGGGTGTCGCCGAGATATGGGCCGGAGGAATTTTCCTGATCGTGCTTGAAGCCGCCACCGGGGATGGCGCGATGATCGCAGGCCCAGTTGGCTGCGTTGATGGCTTCGGTCAGGGCGGATTGGTCGCCGGTGGCGCTATATAGCTCGGCTAGCGCGGCGATGGCCCAGCCGTTTTCTCGGGCGTATTGGTGTTTGTCTATGTGCGGGATTCCCTGGGCGGTTCGGCCGGCGTCGGAGAGTTTGAAATAGTCGGCGCTGTGGATGCCGTCTACGAGGTCGGCGTCTTGGCTGGTATAGAAGGCGCCGTTTTTGTCGTGGAGGAATCGGATGAGGAAATGGTGGATTGCTTGGGCGGCGTTTTGGTAGGACGGGTCGTGCCATTTGTCGTAGGCGAGGGAATAGATTTTGATGTCCTCGGTTTGCATCTGCATGATTTTTTCAAAGTGGTGGTGAAGCCAATCATCGTCGTTGGAATATTGATAGACGCCGCCCCAGGCGGGGTCGAGGAGTTGGAGTTGCTGGCTGAGGGTTTGTTTGGCCATGTGCTCTTCGCGGGCGTCGTTTGCGGATTGGCGCATGGCCCATTCGACGCTGTTCCAGTCGAGGAATTTCTGGCCGTGGCCCCAGGCGCCTTGTTGGGAGTCGTAGGTTTCGATATGGCGATTGAGGAGTTCGTCGCGGACGGATTGGCTTAGTGCGTTTTGGTCGGAGTATTGGATTTTTTCCTGGGCTTTGACGGATGGGCCGGGGGTTGGGTCGTCGATGATGGCCTGGAGTATGGAGGACATTTCTTTTGGGGGGAGATAGCCTTGGCGTTTTACGATTTCGGCGGCGTTGGCGTTGAAGACAATTGTTGCGGGCCAGCCGTAGTCTTCGTAGCGGTTGGCGAGATCGGGATTGGCGTCGGCGTCGGTTTTTACGGCGATGTATTTTTCGGCGAGTAACTGTTGGACTTTGGGGTCCGCGTAGGTTTCGGTGTCCATGACGTGGCACCAGTGGCACCATTGTGTGCCTAGGTCGAGGAGAATGAATTTGTGTTGCTGGGCGGCTTGTTGGAAGACGGTTGGGGACCAGGGTTGCCAGTCTATGAGTTGATTGGCGGACCTGGCAAAGCAAAAGCTGGTCGCAAATAGCAAAACGAAAAATATTCGAGAGATGGCATACATAGTCGTTCTCCCGGTGATATACGCTTGAGAAAGGGGAATGGATGTTTGCGAGCGTCAGTGCCCTTGTACGAGGCAATCCCGGAGAGAGTTAAGATAAATTTCAGCTTATTTGGAAAGCTACCATTCATAACCCATATCTTGCGCGATGCGATAGATTGCCGTTAATAGCCTGGACTGTGTTCTAAGAATTTCGGCGGATTGATGGTTGCCGGATTGCTCCGCGTGCACTGCGCCCAAATTGGCCTCAGTAATTGCCGGGATTGCGCGAGCAGCTTCAATGATAGTGTCCACGCGCTCCTTGTGAGCGAGGTCCGGATTGTCGTGGACTAAGCCAGACTCGAAGAACTCCGCGATGTTGAGATAATTCAGCCGGGCAAAGAAATCCCGTAATTCGAGCTTTGGTTTTTCGCGCATATATTTCCTCACCCATTGAGTGAATGCGGGCTTGTCCAGCGATCCCGCTGCAAGCTGAAGGATGATTGGCTCGGCTTCATCTGCGGTCGCGATGAAACGCCAGCCGTTGTCGGATAAAAACGCGATCATCGCGGCTGTTGCGGCGCGTTTGTTGCCGTCCAGGAAAGGGTGATTGCTGCAAATATGAAATGCGTAGGCGGCGGCCATCGCGGGGATATCTTCGTGGAGATAATGGTCCGCGAACTGCTGCGCGGGCATCGCCATGGCGGATTCAAGCAATGCGCGGTCGCGGAGGGTTGGATCGCCACCCTGGTCTTCGATCGCGATGGCGTGAAGTGAAAGGACGTCGTCTACTGAAAGGAATTTGGGTTCCGCATTCACTTCGCCAGCCTTCGCATCAGATCGCCATGCTTGCCGAAGACTTCTTGAATGTGGCGATCAAAACGCTGCCCATCGCGACCGGGTGCGATGCGGGAATGAAGATAGAGAATGTAGGCGGATAGCGAGAGATTGAGTCTGGTGGCCTCTGCCTCCAACTGGCGTTGCAACTCAGGGGTTGCTTGAAATTGGACCGTCTCGGTGGTGGACATGATTGCTATTATCGACTGGAATAGGTGACGCGACAAGTCTCTCTTGTGTTGGCGGTTATAGATATATTGTCGCGCAAACTTTACGTTCAAAAATTAAGTGGCCGCCTGAGCTAGAATATCGGTTATTTCCAGTTTTTGATCAGGGCGCTCGGTGTTGGCTTCCTCTAATTTCTTTCGGCTGGAGGTTACGCAGATGGATGCGGCCGATGCGTTTGTTTCGAATTGTTCGATTAATACGCGGCGGACATCTTTCAGCGTTACTTCGAGCATCGCGGCGTGTCTTGCGTTGCGGTTGTCGGGGGTGTCGCCGACGAGGTGTCGCCAGAGGGTGGTGCCGGTGGCTTGCGGGGGGCGGATGGGGCGCTCGCCTTCTTTGGCTGTGCCGATGATTGCGCGGTCTACGTCGCCTTGGGTCCACGTCGCCTCTTTGATGTGTTTCAGGGATGCGGTGTAGACGTCGAGGGTGCGATTGATCCAGGGGTCGCGGTAGGAATTGAAGGTCCAGGCGCGGCCGGAGCCGTTGTAGCCGCAGCCACCGCCGTAGGCTGTGCCTTTGAAGCGGACTTCTTCTAGAACATAGCCGAGGCTTAGGAGTCGGGCGGCGACTGAAAGTCTGGGGGCGTCGGGGTGGGAGATGTGATGGGCGGGCATGACCATTGTGCAATAGGCGACGTTCATTGGGGCGGCGAGGCCTTCGCGGCGCGGGGTTGATTGGGGGCGGAAGTCTGTTGGGGTTTCTTGGATTGGCGTTTGTTTCATCGCGGCGCGCCAGTCGGAGATGCGCTTGCGGACTTCGTTTGCGGGTTTGTCGGCGCCGGTGAAGCTGACGTTCATGCGGGCGGGATTCAGCAGGAATTTTCGGATGGCGTCGATGCGTTCTAAGAGTGGGTTGGGATCACTTTCAGTGATTTTTTCGAAGAGGTTGATTTGGGGGATTCCGCCTAGGATTTCGTTTAGGTGGGCTTCGAGATTGAGGCCTCGGGCGGCGTGGCGGAGGGCGAGGCCCATGCCGTCGCTGTTGGGGCGCATGCGCTGATGGGCGCGGGATTGTAAGAGAACGTCTTTGAGTCTAGGGATGTCGCGCGGGTCGATTTCGAACATCACGTCGCGGAGGAGGGTGAGGGCGTCGGGGGCTTTGTCGTCCAGGAATTTGGTGGAGAAAGTGGCTTGTTGGATGAGTTTTTTGGGATCGTCGACGCGGGTGCTGAGGGCGACGGAGAATCCGATGCCGCCGGTGAAGGCGGCGACGCGCTGGGCGATGGCGGCGTAATCTTGTCCCGCTGCGCCCATTTTGTGGATGCAGTCGCCGAATAATGGGAGGTACGGATAGAGGTCTGGCGGGAGGCCTGTTAGGTCGAAACTTACCTGCAGGTAGTTTACGCCGTTGGCGAAGACGTCGCTGCGGAGGAGGACGCCGCCGCCGGTCAGGTTTTCTACCGCGGTTTTTATGTGGCGCGGTTTGGGTGGTAAATCTTTCACGCGAAGCTGGGGGAGGGAGGCGATGGCTTCGGGAGAATTGGGCTCATCTAAGAGGGCATCGAGTTCCTGTTGGTTTTTGCGGACGTGATCCAAATCCGCAGGGGACATCGACGCCTTCAGTTTTTTCATTTTGTCGGCGAACTCGGCGTCTTTGCGCGGTTGGATTTCGCGGTCGGGCTGGACGACGAGCATCAGGCGATGCGGGTTGCTCAGGAGTTTGCGTTGGATCAAATCGCTGAAGAGTTTCGGGTTGGCGGCGAAATCATCTTTTAGTTTTTGGATGTGGGTTTCGGCGTGGAGGAGAGTGAGGGGGTCTGCGCCGTATAGCCACATGCTGGTGACGTTGCCCATGAGGTGCAATGGGAATGATGGGGAGATTTCCAAATATCGGTAGGCGAGTTGTTGGAGCGCGGAATCGAATTGTTCGCGGGAGACGCCTCGGGTTGCGACTTCGGCGAGGGTATCCTGGATTAATTTCAGCACGCGGTCGGCGCGATCGGGCTCGGTGCCTTTGAGGCCGATGTGGAAGGAGGTGTCGATGCCGTTGGTCCAGAAGCCGGTGTGGGAAAGGTCTTCGCCGAGCTTGGAATCGATAAGGGCTTTACGGAGGGGTGCGGATTGGTTGCCGACGAGGATTCGCTCTAGTGCGCTGAAGGCGAAGACTTCGGCGACGTCTACGCCGGAACCTGTGAGCCAGTTCAGGACGATGAAGGATTTTCCGGCGGTTTCGTCGGTGGGGGCGACGGGGTAGACATCTTTTATGATGCGCGGCTGGGTCCAGCGCGGTTGCGGGGGCAATTTTACGCGCGTGTCTACCGCGGTGAGTTCATTGAGTCTGTCGCCGAGGAATTTCAGGTGATCGGCGGTGGGGATGTCGCCGTAGAGGAAGATGTATGCGTTGGCGGGCTGGTAGAAGCGACGGTGGAAGTCGCGGAGGCCTTGCCAGGTTAGATCGGGGATTTTGTCGGGGTCGCCGCCGGCGTCTTTGCCGTAGGGGGTGTCGGGCCAGAGCTTTTTTTCGATGAGGTCGTTTACCTTGGCTTCGGGGCTGGAGCGTGCGCCTTTCATTTCGTTGTAGACGATTCCCTTGATGATCAGGTCGCTGGCGGGATCTTTTTTGTCGGCGAATTCGAGGTGATGGCCTTCGCGCTCGAATGTTTTTTCGGTGAGGAGGGGGTGAAAGACGGCGTCCCAATAGACTTCGGCGAGGTTGTAGAAATCCTGGCGGACGTTGCTGGCGACGGGATAGACGGTGTAGTCGCTGCCGGTCATGGCGTTGATGAAGGTGGCCATGCTGCATTTGACCATTTCGAAGAAGGGGTCTTTGACGCGGTAATGACGAGAGCCGGCGAGGACGCTGTGCTCGAGGATATGGGGGACGCCGGTGTCGTCGGAGGGTGGGGTGGGGAATGTGACGGAGAAGAGGTTTTCGGCGTCGTCGTTGTGAATGTGGAGGATGCGCGCGCCGGTTTTTTCGTGGAGGAGTTCGTAGCTGGTGCCGCGAAGCTTTTCTAAGGGGGTGATGCGGCGGACGAGGAAGCCGTTGATGCGGTCGTTGGCGTTCATAGGGGAATATTAGTGGGGAAACCAGAAACCCGAAACCAGAATGACGAATCAAATCCGAAATCCGAATGACGANNCTGGTTTCTGGTTTCTGGTTTCGGGTTTTTGCGGCTCTTCCGGCTTTGCGTCTACCAGTGACCCGAACTTGCCGACCTGGGGCCAGATGACGCTGGTTGCGGCGACGACGATCATTGTTCCGATGCCGCCGCCTACTACGGAGATGATGGGGCCGAAGATTCTGGCGGTTAGGCCGCTTTCGAAGCCGCCTAGTTCGTTGCTGGCGCCGATGAAGA
>PMAK01000286.1 GCA_003153655.1 Phycisphaerales bacterium | reverse complement strand
TCGTCGAGGATGAGGATGCGCGGGTCCGCGAGGATTGCGCGGGCGATGGTGAGGCGTTGGCGCTGGCCTCCGGAGAGCTTTACGCCGCGCTCGCCGATGAGGGAGTCATAGCCGCTGGGGAGTTTGGCGATGAATTCGTGTGCGTTGGCGAGTTTGGCGGCTTGGGCGATTTCCTGGTCGCTGGCGCCGCGGCGGCCATAGGCGATATTTTCGGCGATAGTGCCGTCGAAGAGGAACGTGTCCTGCTCGACGATGCCGAGGAGTCTGCGATAGCTGTCGACGGTGATGTCGCGGAGATTGACGCCGTCGAGGAAGACGCCGCCGACGGTTGGATCGTAGAAGCGGGCGATGAGATTGCAGAGGGTTGTTTTGCCGGCGCCGCTGGGGCCGACGAGGGCGATCATTTCGCCGGGCTGGACGTCGAGATTGATTTCATGCAGGACGGGCGTGGGGGATGCGGGATAGGTGAAAGAGACGTTGCGCAGCGACATCCGCCCGGCGACGGAATCGTGATGGACGACGATCGCGCCCGGTTTATTGGGCATTTCGACGGGTTCGGCGAGGAGATCGAGGATGCGATCCAGGCCGGAGAGGCTGTTTTGTAATGCGGTGGCGCTGCCGGCGAGTGCGGCGATTGGGCCGAGGAGAGCGGCGAGATAGGAGAGGAACATGACGAGGTCGCCGACGGTGAGGGCCTGGCGAGGAGAAATGAGGCCGAGCCGGATTTTTTCCATGTCGTTCAGGACGCGGTTGCCGCCCCAGAATAGCAGCATTGCGGTGGCGAAAGGGATGAGGATGGACCAGGTGAAATCGATGCCGCGCATCCACCACCAGGCGAAGATTTCCTGGCGGGACATCAGGTGGCCGTTGCGCGTGAAGGTAGCGGCTTCGGATTTCTGGCGGGAGAAAGAACGCACGATGCGCATTCCGCCGAAGGCTTCGGTGGCGTGGGAATCCATGTTTTGGCGCGTGAAGCGGATGTCGCGGAAGATGGGACGGATGCGGCTGATCCAGGTGCGATGGGTGAGCCAGACTGTTGGAAGGAGGACGATCGATCCGAGCAGCAATTTCCAATCGACGAAGGCGAGGATAATGAGGCTTCCGAGCAATTGGATGATGGCTCGGAAGGGATTGTAGATCATGGAGAAGATGAGGTCGGCGACGCCGCCGGCGTCTTCGCGGAGGATGGATGCGACGCCGCCGGATTTCAGGTCGTAGACGCGGTGGAGGGGAAGACGGACGGCGTGATCGAAGACGGTTTTTCGGACGGAGACCTGGATGCGCTTGGTCATGCGCGTGGTTTGCCAGCGGCTCCAGAGCCCGACGATTTCGGATGCGGTGGCCAGCACGACCATGCTGATTGCCACGATCACCAGGAGTTGATGGGGGTTATGCGGCAAGTGAATCCATTGCGGCATCTGGGGCGGGAGGGGCCGCTCGCGGAGGACGCTGTCGAAGACGATCTTGGTGCCGTAGAGGGGGAGGAGACCCAGCAATGTTGAGATGCTTAAGGCGATCAGGATGAGGACCAAGATCCGGCGGAATCCGCGAAGCATTTTGAGGAATTCCGTCAGAAGCCGGAAGAAGGAGCGGGAGCGGGGTTTGCGCTTTTTGGAATCGTCGGGGCCATGGGATGGAGCCTGGATGCCGGCATCGCCGGTGGATAAGTCGCGCTGTTGCCGGCGCTGCTTGAGCTTTTGGCGATAGTCCTGATAGCGTCGTCGGCTGGCGCGAGGGGTCGATGGCATCAGCTATATGTTAGGCGGTGTCGGGCCGGCTATATAGCGGATGGCTGGCGGCTGGCTTTGCGCTGACGGTAGAATTAAAACCGATATTGGGCACATCAAGCGATACGAGGATGAAATCATGACGGGTTATTGGATGGTTTTGCCGAATTTGGGTTTGATTGCAATTATTGCGGTGAGCGTCCTTATCGAAAACACACGGGCTTCAGCGGCTACGGAATCCATTGCCGCTCCGTTGCCGTTTGTGAGTCCGATGTTTGGCGACAACATGGTTCTGCAGCGCGGGAAGGCGAATGCGATTTGGGGATGGGCTAAGCCGGGCGAGACTGTTCGGGTCGAGATTGCCGGTCAGGTTGCCTCGGCGGTGGCTGGGAATGATGGACGGTGGCAGACGGAGATTCAGCCGCCGGCGGCAGGCGGGCCGTATACCGCCAAGATTGATGGATCGCAGAGCGTTGAGTTGCAGAATGTTCTGGTCGGCGATGTCTGGTTGTGCGGCGGGCAGTCCAACATGGAACTCGCGGTGGGCATGACACGGCATGGTGAGGATGAAATCAAAGCGGCGGATCATCCGAATATTCGGTTCTTTATCGTAAAGCAGCATTCGGCGTATTCGCCGGCGAAGACCCCGGAGGGTAAGTGGGAAGTTTGTTCGCCTAAGACGGTTGCGGCGGGCGGAGGATTTTCGGCCGTTGCTTATTTTTTTGGGCGAAGACTGCAAAACGAATTGCATGTGCCGATCGGGTTGGTGCAAGACTGCGTTGGCGGCACTCCCGCGGAGACGTGGATGAATCCCGCATCACTTCACAAGATCAAAGATTTCGACACGCAATTAGCCGAGGTGGATCGCCTGCGGGCCCGGGGTGGTCCGGAATATGGCAACTATATTATGCACTGGTACGACGAGTATGACGTGGGATTGAAAGGCAAAACGTGGGCGGCGACTGACCTGGATGATTCGGGTTGGAAGAAGGTGCAGATTCCGGGAGGTTTCCAGGAATTGGGGGTCGCTGACGTGCCGAGCGTTTGTTGGTTTCGCAAGGAAATCATGCTTCCCGACCCGCTGTCTGCGGGGAAGGCGACGATATTTTTGGGTTCGATCGAGAAGATGGATACGACGACCATCAACGGTCAATGGGTGGGGGCGAGTTCGTGGGTGGAGAATCCGCGTGTCTATGTGATTAACAAGGGCGTATTGAAGCCGGGGCGGAATGTTTTGACGATTCGGGTGTTTAAGATGAAAGCGGATGGAGGATTTCTGGCCAAGCCGGGGACTCTTCGGCTTGTGCTGGGGGACAAGAGCGAGATTCCATTGGCGGGTGAATGGAAGGGAGCGGTGAGCGTGGATGCGCGGCCGCCGCATCCGATGCCGCTGGGGTTTGAGAATTATCCGACGATGCCGTCGGTTTTATTTGAGGGGATGATTGAGCCGGTTGCGCCGCTGGGGATTACTGGCGCGATTTGGTACCAGGGGGAGGCGAATGCGGATCGGGCATATCAATATCGGAGCCTGCTGCCGGCGATGATCGGGGATTGGCGCGATGCGTTTGGCCAGGGTGATTTTTCGTTTTACATTGTGAGTTTGCCGGCGTTCATGCATCGGCGGAATAACCCTGGGGATGATGCGTGGGCGGAATTGCGGGAGGCGCAGGCGATGACGGCTCGGAGTGTGGCGAATTCGGGATTGGCCGTGACGATTGATACGGGCAATCCCGATAGTATTCATCCTCGGGACAAGATTGAGGTTGGCGAACGTTTGGCGCGGGTTGCGCTGGCGCAACATTATGGGGAGAAGATTCCTTACTCGGGGCCGACATTTACTCATGCAGAGAATCTTCCCGGGGTGATCAAGCTGCATTTTGATCATGTGGACGGCGGCTTGGTTGTGAAGGGGGAAGAATTGGGGGAGTTTTCGATCGCGGGGGAGGATCGGAAATGGTATTGGGCGGATGCGAGGATTGAGGGTGATGCGGTGATTGTTTCGTCGGTGAAAGTGCCTCAGCCGAAGGCGGTGAGGTATGCGTGGCAGTCGAATCCGCTGGCGACGCTGTTTAATGGGGCGGGATTGCCGGCTGGGCCGTTTCGGACGGATGATTGGGCAGGGCTGACGGTGGGCCGGAAGACGCCGTGAATATAGTCATGAACACCAATAGAGCGGAATTGAACATCGCATTTACCAAGTCTGAACTGCGGATATGGGCGTTGGCATTGGCGGGTGTCCTCATTCTTGTACACGGATCGATTGCTCAGGCTCAATCGAGGCAACGTCAATTGTTCGACTTTGGCTGGAAGTTCATGCAGGCTGATCCGCCGCACGCACAGGAGACAGGATTCGATGTTTCATCGTGGAAGGATGTGGATCTGCCTCACGACTGGAGCATTGGAGGGAAGATCGCGGCCGACAATCCGACGGGTGGCGCGGGCGGATTTTTTCCGGCGGGCACCGGTTGGTACCGGAAGGTGTTTTCGGTCCCGCGAGATTGGGGGGGAAAGCGAATCGGCATCGAGTTCGAAGGCGTCTACATGAATTCAGACGTCTGGATCAACGGCTCAAAACTTGGCAATCATCCTTATGGATACACGCCCTTCTTCTATGATCTAACGCCTTTTCTGAGGATTGGCGAAAACAACACGGTCGCGGTGCGGGTGGACAACTCGCGGTACGTCAACAGCCGTTGGTATAGCGGATCGGGGATTTATCGGCACGTGTGGCTTCATGTTGAAGATCGGGTTCACGTAGTTCCGTGGGGAATCCAGATTGTGACTCGATCGATCACGAGCGCAAAAGCGGCAGGTGTGATTCGGCTTACGCTGCGGAACGACGGGGATGCTGAAAGCGTGGCGCGGGTTTCGACGCGAATTCTGTCGCCGGAGGGACGGGAAGTCGCGAAGGTTGATAGCGATGTTTCCATCGGGGTGGGCGGGATAAAGACGGTCAATCAGACATTTGAGATCGAAGAGCCAACGCTGTGGTCGCCCGAATCGGCGCATTTGTATCTCGCGGCGAGCACGGTGCATCGGCTGGGTGGCAGCGACGGCGTTTATGACACCCTATTTGGAGTGCGAAGCATCAGGGTGTCGGCGGAAAACGGGTTTCAACTCAACGGGCAAACGATCAAACTTTGCGGGGGCTGCGTGCATCACGACAACGGATGCCTGGGGGCGGAGGCATTTGACCGGGCAGAGGAGCGAAAGGTTGAACTTCTCAAGGCCGCGGGGTTTGATGCTGTCAGAACTTCGCACAATCCGCCATCAGAGGCATTTCTGAATGCGTGCGACCGGCTGGGGATTCTTGTCATTGATGAGGCATTTGATTGCTGGGATCAGCAAAAAGCGAGCGCCGACTACAGCATTTATTTTGATGACTGGTGGCAGCGCGATCTGGACGCGATGGTGCTCCGTGACCGCAACCATCCGTCGGTGGTAATTTGGAGCGTTGGGAATGAGCTTCCTCAAGCGGGAACGGCGGAGGGAATTCGCGTCGGGGGCATGCTGGCCGATCGGGTGCGGAGCCTTGATGACACGCGTCCGGTGACTGCGGGAATCTTTTGGTACCGCGGCATTCATGCCGCGGACGGAACGCGTTGGAACTGGGAGGATTTGGATCCGCTTTTCGCGAAGCTGGATATCGCGGGCTACAACTATCAGTCGCACAGATATCTGCCCGATCATCAGCGCATTCCGAGCCGGGTGATGGTTGCCACCGAATCATTCCTGAGAGATACGTTCAGGAACTGGCAACTGACGCAAGAGACCGGATACGTTGCGGGCGATTTCGTCTGGAGCGCGATGGATTATTTGGGGGAATCAGGAATTGGGCGCTATTCCCCAGCGGGCGAGCGGCTCATCGGCCACGGAACGGATGAGCAATATCCGTATAACGGAGCCTCCTGCGGCGACATGGATATCACCGGCTATCGCAAGCCGATTTCGCATTATCGCAATATCGTTTGGAATCGCGGCGAGAGGCTGTACACAGCGGTATTGGAGCCTAGTCCGGACGGAAGGCCGTACCGCGTGGAGGAGTGGGGACTTGCTCCGAGCTGGGCGAGTTGGTCGTGGCGTGGCTTTGAAGGACGTCATCTTGAGGTTCAAATTTTTTCACGATGTGAACGTGTGCGGCTCTATCTCAATGATAATTTGATTGGGGAGAAGCCAACTACGGAAAGTGAGCAATTCAAGGCCGTCTTCGACGTGCCTTACGTGCCCGGAGTTCTTAAGACAGTTGGAATGGATAAGGGCCAGGTGGTGGAACAGAACATTCTAAAGACTGCGGGCCCGGCATCGCAGATTCGACTGACGGCGGATCGAAAACATATTACGGCCAACGGCGAGGACCTGTGTTTTATCTCCGTTGAGGCGATTGATGATGCGGGAAATTTTCAGCCGGGCGGGAATCAATTGGTAAAGTTCAAGATCAGTGGTCCCGGGCTCATCGCCGGGGTCGGTAGCGGGGATTACAGCCGTGAGGAACTGTATCAGGGTAACGAGCGGCTATTATTCCATGGACGGGCGGAGGTTGTCATTCGCTCAACGCGGGGAGGCGGGATTATCACGCTTACGGCGGCTGCGCCCGAAATGACGGATGGATCGACAGACGTGGAATCACGTCCTACGAACTCCAATTCGCAGAATTAGATATTGATTCCAAACTTCCTAACGGGTTGATTCAGAATGACAGCGGCGGCGAATGGCGCAGAGACCGATTGCAGCGGTCGCGAGCAAAGCGGCGCTGCCAGGCTCGGGGACGTCGGCCATCAGGCCGTTGGCGGCGGCAAAGGCGTCGATGGCGGCGTAGTCGGCGGCGGGCAATGTCAGAGCTGCGCCGTTGGCTTGTTGGCCTAGATTGGCGACGAGGAGGGTGAAATCATCGCCGCTGACGACGCCGTCGTAATTGAAATCGCCCTGGTCCCATCCGGAGACTTGCTGGCCGAGGTTGGAGGCGAGGATTGTGAAGTCGTCGCCGTTGACGACGCCGTCCAGATTCGCATCGCCGTATAAGGTGAATTTGATTTCGATTTGTCCGCTGGAGAGGCCTGCCACCACGTTGTCGGCGCCGTCGGCGTAGCCTAAGGCATAGGCGTGATTGACGGCGGCGGTTGAACTGATGATTCCCGTGCCGTTCCAGAGACCGCCGTTATATCCGCTGATGAGCTGGGCGCGGATGGCGCTGGCGGGATCGCTGGTGGTGTAGTTGACGATCATTTCGTTGTTCTGGAGATCGATCGTGCCGCTGTTGGAGAGGTTGTCGATGGTTAGAACGGTTGAGCCGGTTGAGCCGGTGATCGTGGCGATTGCGCCTGCCGCGACGGTCAAGCCCTGAGCGTGCGTTGAATTGGCGATCGTCATGCTTGCGCCGTTGGAAACGGTTACGGTTGAGGTGTAGCTGACGGTTCCGGCGCCGGCGGAGGCGAGGGTTTGGCCGGAGTTGATAGTGAGGGGCGCGGTGATTTGCAGGGCGGCCCCGTTATCGATGGTGAATACGGTGTCGCCGGCGATAGTGAGGGGCACGTTGATCTGTTGTGTTCCCGATTGCACGACGACGTTGGCGTAGCCGACCTGATCCTGAAGGGTTAGTGAACCTGTGCCGCCGATGACATATGTGCTGGCATTGTTGAAATTCATGGTGCCGAGCGTGATGGCGGAACTGGTGGAGATGGTTTGGGTGCCGCTGATGGCGCTGAAGAAGTCGGCTTCGACGCCGGGGCCATTGGGGGTGCCGTTGGTCCAGTTGGCAGTTGTGTTCCAGGTGCTGGAGCCGGATGTGCTCCACTGATGTTGGCTGGCAGCGAAGGCGTTGATGCCGGCTGTTGCGGTGTGCGAGGTGGTGTTGTCGAATAGCGCGGTGGCTCCGCCGTTGTAATCAAATTGTCCGGGGACCTGGACGGATTCGGGATACCAATAGAGCAGGCCCATTCCATCGTTGTTGGGAAGGCCCTTGACCATGGTGGCCAGATCGTTGAGGTATGCCTCCTGGCCCGCGGGGGTCTCGGCATAGGCTGGGTCGCTGGCCACTGAAGTGGATTCCCAGGGCGCATCGGTCTCTTCGACCAGAATCTTTTTGTTGAACGTGTTGGCCAGGGCGGTGAGATTGGTCTGCATCGTGCTTAGATCGGTGGTCTTGGTCGGATAGTAATCGACCCCCATGACGTCAATGTTACTGGCCGGGACGTTTCCAAGCGTGGGGTTGGTGAGATCGCCGAAGAAAAACTGCGGCTCGCCGGATTCATTGCCCTGGGCGATCGTCACCGCGACCTGCATTTTGGGTCCGGAAGTCTGAGCGGCGTGGACGCCGGCGATAGCGGAGTTGATCAATCCTCCGAAGGCCTGCCATTGGGATGTGTTGAGCGTTGGATTGTTTTTGGGGAACGTCAATTCGCCGGTGGGCCAGAGGATGCCGCTGTTGATTTCATTTCCGACCTGCACGATGTCGGGCGTGACGCCGGCGGCTTCGAAGGATTGCAGCGTGGTGGTTGTGTAGCTTTGGACGGTGGACTCCAGCGTCGAAAGCGATTGGCCTGCCCAGGCCGTGGGAATCGTCTGATGGCCCGGGTCGGCCCAGGTATTGGAATAGTGGAAATCCAACTCGAATTTGGCGCTGGGATCGTCGGCCTTGAGCTGCTGGGCGAGGGCGATGTCGTACGCGGTGGTTTGGATTGCTCCATCCGTGGCGCTGTAGTTGGTGTTTGGATTAACGAATACGCGGAGGCGGAAGAGGTTGTCGCCGTGATTGTAGAGGATCTGATCGGCGGTCGCGGCGATGCCGTTGGTGTCCGTGAAGGTCATCCCCTCTTGTTGTTCCCAGGTGAGGAGGGAAATATCGGAGCCCATGAAAAAATCCTGGGCATGGGCGATGGCGCCGATTCCGATGGGAACCAGTGCAATTGCCAGATGAAGTGATCGAATCCCTCTCCTACCACTCTTGCCGCGTGGTGTGGTACACATATTTGGTTTGTTTGGTCGGCCGGAACAGAGATTTCCAAAACACCGCCGGCGACCAATCCCTCCGGTTGCGTCTCATCGCCAGTGGCGACAGCGCAACCTGTTTGACGAGGGAAATCTTACCAGCACCTTAATGGGTTACTCTGCAATCTTGCGAATGAATGATGCAAGTTTCCGACAGTCGGAGCGATTTCCAAATGTGGATCCCTTCAGGCAATTTCCGAAATGAATGACGACGGCTACTGTCCAGGCGTGTCAATCAGTTGCTGAAGTCTCGCTCCTAACTCCGGCCCAAAGCGACCCGTCCGAAGGGCATCGATGAGCCCGATTTCCAGCATATCGCGCAGATGCGTTCGATCTTTGTCGCGAAACGATGTCAGCTTCATCCTCACCAGAGCTTCCAATTTCACCACGCGAAACCCGCCGGGCTTTTCGAATTCAGCCACATCCGGCGCGGCCGATGCATGCTCCGGCCGCACCTTTTCGCCGGCTATCAGGATATGCACCGCATCCCGCATCTTTGCGTCGGGGCCGTCGAGGAATACTTCCATGCCCGCGACATGGCGCCGCACAAACCCGACTTGCTGCAGCGCGGCGGCGGCGGCCTCCAAATCCGATCGCCTCAGCAGGACATCCACATCCTGGGTATTCCGCACGGCAGTGGCGTCGATGGTCGCCACCCAGGTCGCCACCGCGTTATCTCCCGCCACCGCATAGGGAAGCCTGGCGGCCTCAAGGGCCACCGACGCCCGCGACAATCGATCGCGCACTCTTTCGACGGCGAGCGCCATTCTATCCAAAAGAGTCGTGTGGGATGGCATGGGAAGCATGGCCATATTATACGCTTTCGCGGCTTTGGGAGAGACTTGGCATGTGGAAACAGTTGGATTGAGGAATGCGGCAAAGGTGGTTTACCACCATCGCGCGTTCAAATAGCGTACGCAATCGCGCATCTGCTCATCCTGGTTAATCGAAAGATCGGAGTGACAAGATACCAATTGAACTTTTCCTGAGTTTTTGCTCAGAAAAGCGGTTTTAGATGATCTTCTCCGGCCGCCTCATTCAATCAACCACGGGCACGAGCAGGACGGTAAGTCCCTCTTCCTTGTGCAGCTCATTCTCAACGGTGGCAAAAATACTCACGGTCACGTCACGTCGCACATCCTTTCCGTGCAGCCGCGAGAGGACCGGGACATACCACCATTCTCCATCGGCCCGCACGGCCGCCTCTAGTATCTCAAATCCGATTCCATGACCTATGGCACCGAGTCGTTTTTCAACCAATCGAATGACGGTTTGCTTCGAGACCTTCTTCTTTTTTGTCATGAGTCTTCTTTCACGGCAGTAACACGAGGATGGTTGCCAAATCACGCCAGCTCTCTCGGGCGGCGCTACGATCCACCTCGACACTCGGACGGTAATCCGCATCTTCGCGACGCTGACGCAATTGTGACAATGCGATGCGAATTGCGTCTTTTTTTGCTGCGGAAAGTCCAGCGATCTGATCAACATGGCCTGGAAGCGCGGCGTGCGCCGGGTTCTGCCAACCGTGGGCGAAGACCGTACCTGGCGAAACTCGCGCGGTGATCGCAGCGTAGGCCGAATAGTACGCCCGCGTGCAGGCACTCCGGTACAGCTTTCCATCCCGCTGAGCGATTAAATGCCGGGTAGCGTAGCTCTGAATGTCCGACAGTTCATTCCAATTCATCTGAGCAAAATGGTAATCGTGGGTATTTCCGAAGTCCATCTCCGTCCCCCGAGATTGTCTCATGCGCGGCTCATCCTCAATACATAGGCAAAGCAAATAGACCGCGGCACTTTTCAACTGCCGTCATGCTCTATCTTTACTCCGCGAAAAATCGGAGTGACAAGACACCGGTTGAACTTTTCAGCGTTTTCTGTTCAGAAATGCGTGTGTTCAACGCCCCGACACACGACACGCCAACGTCGAAGGCTTGATCCACCCAAAACGAGGGGGCTTCGCGAGTTTAAGCTGAGCAGCCGTGCGGACACTTATTTCTTCTGCTTTGAGCGGTTGTCTGCCTTCTTTCTCTCAGCTTTGCGTCTTCCTCTAAGTTCTTCAAGCTTCGTATCGGCTTCATCAGCCGTTGATAGGTCCAAACCTTCATCGACTCCATCTACCGTAGCTTTCGGTAGCGGCACACCTGAAGCGACAGATATCTCAGCGCTCCCGCTGAATTTGATACCTCCAGCGCCTTCGAAAACCAGTTTTGTGAGCGCTTGGATACGCCCTTCATCTGACTGGATCTCCTTAGCGAGGACGACGAAAGTTTTTGAAAGCTTGCTCGCGTCTTCGGTGTCAATAAGCCATTTGTTGTCAAATTCCTTGTTGCCACCCTTGGACACGTCCACGCGAATATCCAGAGTTCCCGTGGCACGATCAATTGCGTCGTATTTCGCGCGTGGACGCCCTGGACCGGTTTTCGGCGCGTTGGCCCATTCGCTATACACTTTCTTAACGCTTTCCGATTTTGGTATGAACCAAATCTTGTTCCGCGCAACTGAGTAAATTGCGAGGCAGAGATAGGGATTGCTTTCCAAGTACCGTTTTTTCAGATTTTCGGTCTGCGCTTCCCTTTCCCCGGAAGGAGCTTGCACTGATTTAACCTGCACCGGAATCGGGATTAGACCGAAACTGCCTTCCCAGAAAACAAGCAAGTCGATCTCGTCATCGGTCCAAAACGGCCGCGCAACCCTCAAACCAGCTCGCAATAACGCTGCGGTGACAGCAGCCTCGCCAGCAACGCCTGAAGCCGTGTTTGTTAAAGCATGAACCCGCAAGATCTTCGCATTCATATCCGACTCCTCGTCGCCGTAAAAGCAATGTCGGGAGTTTACCAACCGCCAACAGTTCCACCTACACGCGCAGGCGCGCACCCAGAAAGAGCTTCCGTTTTGCTGTTTCGTCGCCACTGCCGTCGGTCGGGTTACTCAAGCGGTAGGTACCAAGAACCGCGTGAAATTGGGCCGTAAAATGACACCTTTGCGGAAATGCTGTTTGTGGCCGCCCACCACACAATTCATTTCTAAACCAACTATACTGAACGTTTTTTTACTTCAAAAAATCGGAGTGACAAGA
>PMAK01000038.1 GCA_003153655.1 Phycisphaerales bacterium | reverse complement strand
AAAGACGGCGCTGGCGCAGCTCAAGGTGGAACAGTTCAACGAAGCCCTTAAAGCCCACGGATCGCCATCCGTGGGTGAGGACGTTTATCAAGCGCTCGGGGCGCGGAATGTCGTCGCCCGATATCGTAGTGCCGGGGCGGCGGGCGGCAAGCCATTTGAAGATCAACTCGCGGCCTGGAAGAAACGGCTGAAGATTTGAAGCGCGGAGTGAAATGCCCCGCATTATCGACTACGAAACCGTCTTGCAACGCCTGAAGGATGATGGGCTGAAATGCCACTATCCAAACGGCGGGGCGTTTGGCTTTGCTTCGGGCGCGAAGGTGCGCGGGTGGATCGGGCCGGCGGATGAGACGATCAAGCCTGCGGCGATAGCTATGGCCCGAAGCGTGGGGGAGCCTTATGAGGCGAATCTGGCCGCGGCTGCGGTTCGGATATGGCAAGAATATTTACCCGGTGATGTGTGGGTAATGCCGGCTGCACACTGGGCGTATGAAATGAGCGACGGCAGCCGGGATTGGTTGCCGGCGGCGGTTGAAAAATTGGGGCTTGATCCCGTCTTGCTGAGGGATCGAAATAGTGCCGCGGCGATTGAATTTTCGATGGGGGAATCAGGTCAATTTCAGGGTTTCGTCCAGCGGTTGCTGGAACGGCTCCACCAAAGCGATTTCACGCTAGCATTTGCCGGGCGAGGGACGGTTTGCACCGTTCATCATCACAAGCAGTTGTGGTGGGTTACAACGGATATACGTGTGGTTGGGGGATTGGATAAGTTGGCGGCGGGGTGGCCTCCTGTTGAAAATCGGGTCGGGTAACGTAGAATATGAAGAATTCGTTTGGTCGGCGCTCGGAAGAGTTTTGCGGGTCGTCGGCCATGGGTGATGTTCAGTAGCGGATTGAGCGTCACTTTAGAAAGCCTCTGGATTCGACATCTCGCCGGAAAAGCCCGGAAAGCGGGTGAGGCGAGGAGTTCGACATGAATGTGGTCATTTTGGGAGTTATCACGAAGGCGGCGGTTGCCGTGATCGGCTTGTTGCTCGGGTTGTTGTACGCGCGGTTGCAGATCGCGCGGCGGCCAAGGCAGCGGCTTGTGCGGCAGACGATTCTGACGCCTTCGGAATATCTGGAGCTGAGGCGTAGCAATACGCGTCGGCTGGTCAACTCGCCTTCGCGCGCACCTCCCGGAATGACATCAAATCGGCAACGCGTTACGCCCGGCTCATTCAGCCGGGATTGACGATTTCCCGTTTTGGCATGTCCTCACGTCGGTCTGTACCCGGTTTGTTCCGGGGGTTTTCCCAAAACTATCCGCAATACGATTTCATTCACGATTCATATCGTGGATGAGGGCGGGCGGAATTCATGAATATTTTATATGTGGCGATCGGGCTGGTGGTTGGCGCGGTCGGCGTGTTCGTGGCCGTCAAGTTGATGGCCAACAATGTTCTGGCCAAGTCGCGCGTTGAAGCGGAGCGCTTGAAGGGCGCTGCACTGGCGGAGGCTCAAAGCAAGGCCCGGGAAGTCGATCAGGCCAACCGTCAGGAGCAGCAGAAGCGCAAGGAACAGTTCGATCGCGAGACCGATGCGACGCGGAGCGAACTGAAAAACCTCGATTCTCGCCTGACCAAGCGCGAGGACACGCTGGATCGGAAGCTGGACACGCTTTCGGTCAAGGAAAAACAACTGGATGATCTGGAATCCCGCGTGTCGCAGCGCGACAAGGCGCTGGCGGCCAAAGAGGGACAGTTAAGCCAGGTCTTGCACGAGCAGCGGGACCGATTGTTGCAACTGACAAATCTATCTCCCGAAGCGGCCAAGGAAATGCTGCTTAAGCGCATCGAACAGGACTGCAAGCTGGAGGCGGGGGCGCTGATTCAGAAGATCACCGAACAGGCGCAGGACGAGGCGAAGGAAAAGAGCCGGCAGATTGTGCTGCAGGCGATCCAGCGCTACGCGGCGGAGCAGACGTCGGATCACACCGTCAGCACCGTGAACATTCCCAGCGACGATATGAAGGGTCGTGTGATCGGACGTGAAGGGCGGAATATCCGCAGCTTCGAAAAGGCGACGGGCGTCGATGTGATTATCGACGACACGCCGGGCGTTGTGGTGGTGAGCTGTTTCGATCCGGTGCGGCGGCAGGTGGCGCGATTGTCTCTGGAAAAGCTGGTGCAGGATGGGCGCATTCATCCGGCTCGGATCGAGGAAGTCGTCGCTGCAACCGGCAAGGAGATGGAGGAGGAATTGATCCGCATCGGCAAGGAGGCGGCTCAGGAAGCGAACCTGCAATTGCCCAAGGCATTCATTCCGATGCTTGGCCGATTGGGGTTCCGCACGAGCTATGGACAGAACGTTTTGAAGCATTCGATGGAGGTGGCGTATTTGTCGCAGGTGATTGCGGATGAGTTGGGATTGGACGGCAATCTCGCGCGGCGAGCAGGATTGCTGCACGACATCGGCAAAGCAATGGATCACGAACAGGAAGGCGGCCACCCGCAGCTTGGCAAGGAATTCATGCGGCGGTTCGATGAGCCCGAAGCAGTGCTGAACGCGGCCGAGGGACATCACGGAGACGTGCCGCCCACAACGCCATACACGATGATCGTGATGGCCGCCGATGCGATCAGCGCCAGCCGTCCCGGCGCAAGGCGCGAAAGCCTGGAGCGATACGTCAAGCGATTGCAGGAACTGGAAGACCTCGCAATGAGCTTCGAAGGCGTCCGGCAGGCGTATGCGATTCAGGCGGGCCGGGAAGTTCGCGTGATCGTGGATGCGAAGCTGGTGGACGACCGGATCAGCGCGAAGATTTGCCGCGATATTGCGCAGAAGATCGAGACGGAGTTGAACTATCCGGGCGAGATCAAGGTGACGATGATTCGGGAGGTTCGATCCGTGGAATATGCGCGATGAGTGAACAGTAACCAACATCGTGGTTGTCACTCTTGGCGCTTACTGGTAAGTTTTAACTATGGTCGCACTTCGAAAAAAGATTGTTGTGGATGAGCGAGGACGACCGTGTGAAGTTATTATTTCTTGGACGCAATTCCGCGAATTGAGCGAGATCTTGGGATTAGATCTCGACGAAAAATCAAAAAATGATTTGCGGGCCACGCGTCGCGACTTGAAACGCAAGAAGAACTCCGCATTCAAGCCGCTCTCGTCGTTCTAATTCTAACTGTCGGAACAAATTCAATGCCGCGGCTGAGGCCCCAGCGCGTGCACCGCCACAATCAGCTTATGCGCCGCCGGCAGCAAAATGCCCATCATCAGCAGCATGAGCGCCATCACCACGAGGATTTCGACCATGGATAGCCCATGATTTCGACGGCGCATGAGGGTCTCCGACAATGAAGACGGAAGCGCGCGGCGGGGATTTCATTAAAATTGATGAGAGCTTTGATTTAGCGGTCGGCGGGTCTGGTGTCGGCCTGCGCCACCTCAGCCAGCGCCTGCCTGATCGCATCCGATTCGTCGATGCTGTTCGTGCCGTGCGATGTGATCCGGTCGTAGGCTTCCTGCACCAATTCAGATTGATCGCGGACCTGCGTCATATACGCAGCGGTGATCTTTTTCGCGATTTCGGTAATCGCCTCTTTCGCGGCAGCGTTTGCATCGGCTCCTGAAGCCGTCAACGATTTCCCGATCCATCCGCGGGCAATCGTGGCAGCGACATCATCCGCGTGATCGTAAAAATGCAACGCGATCTTCCGATGGCCGTCCTCATGAAACCAGATTTTTTGCGGGGCGACCTGCGACATCCATTCCGTTACGTCTAATTTCAGCGTGATGTGAATGGTTGCGACCTGGATCACCACCGTCGCGTCCGAGGGATTCTTTGTCGTATGGGTGATCTGCCCGGCCACTTCGGCGACGCAGCCATATTCGGAAACGGTGACGCCCGCTTCGTCTGGGTGCGTCGTCGGCATCCGTGGGTCCGGATTATCCGGATCATACGTATGTTTCGCGGTCGTCGCGGGGATGACCTGGACCGTTAGCGGATCCTTCGAGTTCGTATCAGCACCGGCGGCAAAGAAAAGAAGCAGGGCGAGCGGGAGGATTTTCAGCCAAATATTTTTTCCGCAATACATACGCTTTGACCTCACGAGAAGAATACTCGAAAATCGGCTAAGGTTGGATCGCTGATCAACAGGAGTATTTTTCGATGCCAAAATTGACTGTCGAAGGAGTGGGGACGTTTGAAGTGCCGCTGGGTAAGCGGCTGGTGCTGGCGCTGATCGACGAAGCGAAGATCGATCAGATGCACGCGTGCGGCGGAAACTCCAGGTGCACGACTTGGGGGGTGAAATTCATTTCCGGCGAGCCAACCAAGGTGACGCAGGCGGAGCGCACGGTGCTATCCGCTCGCGGACTAGGAGCCGAAGCAGGCCTCCGACTCAGTTGCCAGATGACATGCGATCAGGATATGAGGCTGATTGCCGGAAGCAGGCTCTCCACCAGCGGAAAATCCGATCCGGGCAAGCGTCCGGCAGATCAGATCGAGCCGCCGCCGGTCTGGACCTGAAAAAAGAGCAGGGGGAGAAGCCGATGAAGACTTCTCCCCCCGGGTTCTTCCAACCTTACCCCGTTCGGAAACCTGCTCTAGAGGAAAGATTCGGATTTCATCGTCAGTCACCTTGAATTTCGCTGGCGACAAAGCCACAATGTTCCGTTGGCGATAGAAACCCGACCGATAACCGGTTCGGGGTTCGAGGCCAGTATTGAGATTGATCGTCGGCCGATGGAGTGGCCGATAGACCGAACGGTTGCGCCGGTGTCAGACACTACAGGTGTGAAACACATCGGGTCGTTTCGGGCTTTGGGAAGTGCCGTAGCCTCCGGCTCTCGCCGGTATCACTCGGCTTTTCCAGCCCAAGGATGGGCAGAGATGGACAGCTTTCTAATTCACGGCGGGCATCGTCTTAAAGGGACAATTGAAATCAGTGGGAGTAAGAACTCCTCGCTGCCAATTCTGGCGGCGTGTCTGATGGCCGAGGGCAAAAGCACGCTCAGGGGCGTGCCGCGGCTCTCCGACATCGATTCAATGACCAAGCTGATCGGCGAACTCGGTTNNGGCGAATTCGGGCGCATCCGATGGCCCTGCCCTCAATGGTCCGCTGGATATTGAAGTTCAGGACGAACGGCAGTGCGAAGCGCGATACGACATCGTTAAGACGATGCGTGCCAGTATTTGCGTGCTGGGTCCGCTGCTCGCCAAGCGTGGCAAGGCAATTGTAAGCATTCCGGGCGGGTGCGCGATCGGCGATCGGCCGGTGGATCTGCATCTGCGGGGATTGGAGAAATTGGGGGCGCACTTCCGGACCGAAAACGGAAATATCGTGGGCGAAGTGCGCGGCCGCCTGAAGGGTTGCCGGATGTATCTGGGCGGGGCGCTCGGGCCGACGGTTCTTGGGACAATCAATGTAATGTGCGCCGCGGCACTCGCCGAAGGTGAGACGATTCTGGTTGGGGCCGCTTGCGAGCCGGAGGTTTCGGATTGCGCCAACATGCTCAATAAGATGGGTGCGCGCATCCAGGGACACGGAACGCCGGAGATTCGGATTGATGGCGTGGACCGTCTTTCCGGCACCGAGCATCGCGTGATTCCCGACCGCATCGAGTGCGGCACGTTCATGATCGCCGCGGCAATCACCAATGGCGATCTCGAACTGAAACACTGTAATCTGGATCACCTGATCGCGGTGACGGATCGGCTGGATGAGGTGGGCGTCCGGACGACGCGCGAAAACGGAACGGTATTTGTATCAGCCGCCCGGCGAATTAATCCGGTGGAAATGACAACGCAGCCCTACCCAGGATTCCCGACGGATTTACAGGCGCAGCTGATGGCCCTGCTCTGCCTCGCGGATGGGATCAGCGTCATCACCGAGCGGATTTTCCCAGATCGATTTTTACACGTTGGCGAACTCAACCGGATGGGAGCCAGGATTCGCAAGGAAGGCCCGACAGCCATCATCCAGGGCGTCCGCGAACTACAAGGCGCAAGCGTGATGGCGAGCGACCTGCGGGCCAGTGCAGCTTTGGTCTTGGCCGGATTGGTAGCCAAAGGCCGAACGCGAATTGATCGGGTCTATCATATCGATCGGGGATACGAAAAGATCGAACAGAAATTGATGGCAGTCGGGGCCCAGATCGAGCGGGTTAAGGAAAATAAGGCTTCGGTGTCGATGACGGCAGCCGTGGCGTAAGAGCGCCCGATCCGCGTTCATTCGTGCGAGCAAGTTCCCCATTGCCGTAATACTGGTTCGGGTCGCGTATTTCTCCGCGTCCTCCGCGTTCTCTAGCGA
>PMAK01000288.1 GCA_003153655.1 Phycisphaerales bacterium | reverse complement strand
AGTTCAAATCTTGTTACTCCGACTAATTCTGATCGAAAATCCGCTCACTTTACTAAATTCTCACATCCTATTGGTGGCCGCAGACCACAGCCATAGACTGCCCGAGATTGCCGGATTGTCGATCGACCTGCGAAGGGTTCTCCCCTCCCTGTTATTTGGCTCTGAAACAGCAAGCGAATTCGGTGCCATCACCATCGGTCGGCCGTGGCCGATTTTAACCGCTTCGCGGCATTGACCCCTTGAATCCCCCGACCGACGGCGATCGTGACGAAGGAGGCGAGAAACCACTATGACGCGCTTATAATTCGCCGCATGGACAAAACTGAATACACAGAATGGATGAAAGCAACCTCACCCCTTCAGCGTGAAAAGTTGCTGAAGACGGTCGGACTGCCAGGGCGTCTCGCCGGACAGTCGGTCCGCAATCACGATCCAGAAGGGTTTCCCGTTTTGTTGGCGCTGATGCGGCAATTGAATCCGGGGTTTCCCCCGACGATGAAGGCGAGTATGTCGCTTTTGCCTTTAGACGGCAAATGGTTGCCCTTCGTGCTCGTTCCCCCTGGCGGTNNGCCCGACGATACGCTCCTATTTCGTTTCGGCTCAATCGGTCCCACAAGAAGACGCCAAGGCGATCGCGGAATTCGGGGCGATTCAGTTTGCGGGGCACGCATTGGCGGAAGTTGAAGTCTATCGCGATATAGACGGGCAATCGGAGGAGGGCGCGGTATTCGCGGCGCTTAACGACGCGGTGAGCGTCCTGAATCAGATCATCGCTGACGGTATGCAAGTCGCATGCTCGCGGTTTTTGGCCATCGCGGAAACCGATCTTGTAACCGCCGCTGCCACGGTTGCAGCGTCGCCGCAGTTTAAGGGATACAACGTCGAAAAGTTAATGGCAAAGACCATTGAACGAATTCGCCGACGGGAAAGTCCCACGACCGTGTGGGCGGACCTTGATCATGCCGGACTAAACTCTTGGATTGAAAAGAACAATGGTGTGCGACTGGGGCGAGCAGAGGCTTGAATTTTCGATCAGCAACGCAATACGGACGAAGGCACTCTCTGGCGGTTTGTATGAAATGAGGCTCTGAATGGACGGAATCTGCAAAATGTGCGGCACTGCTGGAAAACTGTGCAATTCGCACATTATACCGGAACTCTGCTATCTCGCGGCGTATGACAACCTACACCGGACCACTAAGTTTCAGGCGGAGCCAAACTCCAAGCGTCTGATTCAAAAAGGAATTCGAGAATACCTGCTCTGCCAGAACTGCGAAACACATCTCAGCAAGATCGAGAATGATTTTAAGGATTATTGGTATGGCCGTCCGGCTCTACCTCTCCAGATCACCACTCCCGAGATCATAATCAGCGGCTTCGATTACAGTGTGTTCAAGCTTTTTCACCTCTCCATTCTATGGCGCGCAAGCGTGGCGACAAGCGACGCGTTCAATACTGTGTCCCTTGGCCCATATGAGGACAAGCTGAGGCAAATGCTGCTATCGGAAGACCCCGGACGAGAAAATCAATTTCCGATGTACGCGCAGGTTCTCTTGAGCGATCAGGCCGGAACAGTTGCGTACGGCTTGGTGGGAAAACCGCAGCGATCGAAATACGATCAAGCCATAGTGTATTACACTGCGTACGCAGGATGCGAGTGGGTGGTTATGGTCACCGAGAATCCGACACGGCAGGAAAGTGAGCTGCTCCCGTTTGCACCAACGGCGGGCGGAAAGATGGTGCTTGCGGTCATTCCGCTTCAGATGAGCAACACGGTTAAGATTTTTTCTGAGCAGTACGTCGATGGAAATCCGGGAGAGAAGTAGCTTGGCCGCTACGTACCTGGACCGATGGTTAAGGCGACGAAGAATGAGGCCGGCAATAGCCGAGGTGCGATTATCGCCTGCTTTGCAGCAACGCGTTCAACAACCTTATTTCTGAGCAAGAAACGAGGAAAAAGTTCAACAGGTGTCTTGTCACTCCGATTTTTTGACCCAAAAAATATTTCAGTATAGTCGATCCAAAGTGGGTTTGTGTGGTGGGCAGCCACAATCAAAAGCGCGCAAGAGAACCATCAGTCGCGGGCCGTTTTCTTCCCAACACCGTCCGCTTGAGGACCCCCAACCGACGATGACGGCGACGAAGCCATTACGCCAGTCTGATCATTGTCCGGCGTGATGCCGTCCGCTTTCGCCTCACTCTTCCTGAGGGAGAGCATCTACCGGGACCTTGCGGGTGTCCGCGAGCGAAACGCTACTGGCACCGTACTTGAAGTGGTAGAAAAGACCATCGTGACCGAGCATGCGCAGGAGCATCTGCACCACGAGCGCATCAAGGTCGCGCCAGTAATCGGCTCCTCCGGTCGCAATGAGTTCCCCAAGATGCAACAGCTTGTGCCGCGGCGCCACTGCTTTGGTTGCCGGTGGCGCGATGTCCAGTGAACGGCAGGCTGCCTGCACCTTCTTCGGAAATGATGGACGGGCGTTAAATTCGCGGATCTTCGAAATGATTGCGTCGGTGCGGGAAACGTCCCACTTGGCTGACAGCTTTTGTAACACGGCATGCAGTTCATCCTTGAACCCCGCCTGCGCGAGCGCGGTGTCTATCCCCGCGTCAATCTGCGGCTCGTCAGCGTCTCCCACCACCTTCGTCGTCAGCCGGTCAAGGAGCACGTTGAGCGTCGTCGATGCGACGTCGATGTACGATGTGGCCCGAGATTCGAAGAAAAGACCAATTGTCTTGGCCCACCATTCCGGGTCGCCAGCGTATACGGGATAAGCACTTTCGACAAAACCGGCCAGCATCCGGTACTCGTCGTTATCAACAACCGGTGAATGCCCAATCCCCGACGGGTGAACGAAGTACGGCGTACTAGCGCCATGGACGAGATTACCTGCCTCGTCGAGACCCGAAGCGGACACGATCTTCACATCGCGACTCAGAGCGAGCGTGAGCAAATAGCAGATTGCCGTGGCGGCGGGTGAAACGGCGGCTAGATTCTCGCCCTGATTGGCCGCGACGGTTAGGCGACCGCTTTGGACCGGCTCATGTGTTAGCGCCTTGCGCTGGTCCGGGGTCATTCGAAAGTGCGTATCTACAAGTCGCCATTCGCGGCCGGCGATATTGAACCGAATGGCTGAAATGCTAAATCCGCCGCTTATCTTTACGCCGGGTGGAAGCTCGCGGCGAGGAGCGGGATGCTCTACCCGCTCGTCACCAATGTTGAGATGCACGTTCGACATCCCGAACGACCAAGCATGCACCGGGTGATCCGCCGCCGACGGCAGCGAGGTTTCTGATTTATTGAGCACAAATGTCAGCGCCACATCGTTTCGGCCGGGCTCAGCTTTCGTGAACGCGGCGAGTTTGGACATCACGAGTCGGCCACGGCCGTCGGCGATGCTGACCTCAACCCCCGCCAAGGCAGAGGCAAGATTCTCGTTCAGAATCCGGTTCAGCACATCCGTCGCGGGCGCATCCACCGTGAATCGGATCATGTCGGGCTGGCCGATACTGTTGTAGGTGAGCGTCCCTTCACAAACGGTGCCTGCGGACTTGCCGATGGCGGAAAGATCCGCCGTGACTTGTGCGTTTATGTTTAGAATCATTGGCGTTCCTGCCGCTATTCTATCACGCAGAACCCCGCGGAACGAACGGTGATGCACGCAGGCCAATCGTTGCGGGCCGAAGAACCAACTCAAGGAATGTCAGGCAACACATTGATTTCTGCGCAAAAAACGAGGAAAAGTTCAACTGAAGATGTAAGAAGTGCGGGTCTGTAGATTGATACGCTGTCTCCCGTCCACGGACGACCCATTCGCCAAGGAGACAAACATGAAACGGACGAACTTTATCGCGCTGGACGTGCATAGCACGTTTTGCGAAGGCGGCTACATCGACGACGCGGGCCGGGAGAAAGCCGCTTGGCATGAACCGACGGCGATCCCGGAACTGGTAAAGGTGATCGAGGCGGTTCCTCGTCCCAGGAAGCTGGTGATTGAGGAAGGACCTTTGGCGGATTGGTTGTATCGCAACCTCTCGCCGCACATGGACGAGATGATCGTCTGTGATCCGCACCGCAATGCGCTGATCTCCAAGGATGGAGACAAGTCTGATACTCTGGACTGGCGAAAGCTGGCGGCGCTATTCCGGGGCGGATTCGTCAAGGCCGTGCATCATCCCGTCTCGCTGGAGCGGAGCCTGTTCAAGCAACACGTTCAGTTGTACCACGACCGCGTGAACCATCGCGTCAGTGAGGCGCAGAAGATCA
>PMAK01000108.1 GCA_003153655.1 Phycisphaerales bacterium | reverse complement strand
CAGCACGCTGGTAAACTGGATCGCCGGTTCCCCAAAGATGTCGCGCCGCGGTTTGTTGAGCCACAGCCAACTCTTCCCATGTCATGGTTCGTATGATATCGGTCCTGACGCCGTTCTACCACCCGCCCTGACGCCGCAGAAGGCTTTCCAATCTCAATGAATAGCACTTTTAGAAATACCATTTCGCGATCAACTGCGCATATGGGCTGGAATCAAAGTAGATGCTGTGATGATCGATGCGGTCGTACTCGATGTTTCGGCCGAACGAGCAGCCGGCTTCGGCGCTGAGGGAAAGGCCTGGGTTGAATTGATATCGCAGGCCGAGGCCGCCGTGGAAATCTTCGTATGTGCCGACGGCGTTGTTGAAGCTTGGCAAACCGAGTTGGTTGCCGAGCTGTGAGCCTGCGCGGAAGATTTGGTAGTCGGTATTGCCATCGACGAAGAAGCTGAGATCGTCGTTAGCGAGATAATCCGCTTCGAGCCGGGTGATCCTGAGATCGAAGAGAACGTGGTCGTTCATTTTCCATTTCATGCCTGCCACCGGCAGAACCGGATATTTGCCGTCCTTTTCATAATCAGCGCCGAGGAAGAATTGGAGGTCGGGATTGACCACATATGTGACGCGCAGTTCGCCGGCGATTCCGATGTCTGAGAGACTGACATCGTCAAATTGGTAGAGGGCCGGCCCGGCGGTGAGCGCTACGCTCCAGGCTGGGTTGAATTGGTACGCCAGTCCGGCGGTAAGATGGATCGTGTCGATGTCTTCCGGAATCGCGATGCCGGGCACCGAGCCGAGGAACATGTTGGCCGACTGAAAATCGATGGGGATGGACCATCGATCATTCATCGGGATTTGCGTTTCGATTTCCAGATCGGCGGTCTGTGCGCCGGATTTCCCGCTGGCCGCGCCGTCGGCGACATTGCTCCGATCGACGAAGGTGTAGTCGGGCGTGACGCTCACGATCAGTGGAGTGGCGGGTTCGCTCAAAGCGGTTGTGGCGCCACTGATCTCCTGGGCCAAAGCCGATTGACAGAGCAGCCCCGACGCGAGAACCGGGACAGCCAACAGACAGCGGAAGGGTGAATTAACCATCGTGGCGCGAGTCTCGCAGATTCGGGCGATGCCGCACACGTCGAAAATCGGGCGATTTGCGGCCAAATCCCATTTCGACGCAAATCCACCAATTCTCCGGCTTTCGCTTGAATTCAAAGCCCGGTACGATTTCCTTCAAATGGCTGTTATCGCGCGAGCGCGGTCGGACATTCACTGTTGAGGAAATACTGAGGTAAGAATCATGAAATTGGTAAGGAACACGCTGGCGGCAACGATCGTTTGCATCGTGATCGCTACGTCGATCGCTTCATCGCAGGTTCTGAAGCAGATCCCGAGCAACGCGCTGGTCATGCTGAAGGTGAGTGATCTTGAAGCCACCAGCAAGAAGCTTTCCGATCTGGCGACGTCTCTGGGGATCGGGCAGATAGTGCCGCAGATGGCGGACCCGCTTGGGTCGGCATTGAAACAGATCGGCGTGACCGACGGCGTGAAACGCGACGGGGATATGGCGTTTGTATACGTCGATCCGGGCGCGCTCAGCACTCCGTCCGACAAGTCGGTGTTGCTGCTGCTGCCGGTTTCTGATTATCAAAAGTTCGTCGCCAATTTTGCGGATGCCAAGCCGGATGGGGATTTGACCCAGGTTCATTTCGCCAATGAAACCGACATTACTTATCTGAGCCATTGGGGCGATTATGTCGCCGCGAGCCCGGTGCGTGAGATCGTCGCCAAAGCCCCGACCGATGTGATTCAAGTTGACGGTTTGGCCGCCAAGGAACTGGACGGCAAGGATTTCGTAATCTTCGGCAACCTGAAGGCGCTGCGGCCGAAGATGTTGCAGGGCATCGATACGCTGCGCCAGAAAGCTCCGGAAGAGATCGACAAGGCCGTCGCTCCCGGCGNNGCTCGATTCCAGAACATCGATGCGCAGAAATTCGCGCCGCTCGCGAAAATTGCCGCGACACAGATTTTGAATATCGCCCAGGAATTCGCCGACGGCGCCGACGCCGCGAGTTTCAGCCTGAACCTCAGTCCCGACGGCATCGCAACGACGCTGATGTGTCAGTTTGCTCCGGGATCATCCCTGGCGAATCGCGTGACGACCTTCAAGAACACCGATGATTCGCTCCTGGAAGGTCTCGCCGAGGGAAAATACCTGCTATATGGCGGCTCAAGCCCCGGCAATCTTTCCAAGCCGCTGGCGGATTTCCTCGCGCCGGTCCAGAAAGCGATCACCGATCTTGGACCGGATTATGCGTCACTGAACGATTGGCTCAATGCCGTCCAGAAAATGGCGGCTGCGTCGAAAGGCGCGACGGCCGCTTTGTTAGTCCCCACCGCGCAGCCCGGTCAGGGATCGCTCGTTCANNCGTTCAGGTCGTTGGCGTCCGCCGAGGCGATGCCAAGGCCCTGCTCGATGCCATACACGAAATGACCGATGCCCAGCAGGCCGCGATGAAGGCGCTGGGTGTCCACATGGCCGGGACGGCCCAGACGTATATTCCTGCCGCCAAGACCGTGGATGGCGTCGTCTTCGATGAATTGAAAAGCGGCATCAACATGAACGGCAAGACGCCGCAGGAAATGCAGGTCGCCCAGATCATGACCATGGTTTACGGCCCACTGGGTCCGTCAGCATTCATGGGGATTGTGAATGACCAGTCGTTGCTGACGGTGATGGGTCTCGATGACGCCGGGATCAGCGCCGCGATCGCCGCCGCCAAAGCGGGGGATGATCCGATGGCCAAGACCAGCGCGGTAAAATCGGTCGCCACGCAGTTGCCCGCGCAGCGATTTGCCGTCTGCTACGTGCCGCTGGATTTGTGGGCCACGACCGGCTTTGGCTACGCGAAGATGTTCGGAATCGATGTGGGCGTCACGATGCCGGAAAACCTGCCGCCGATGGGGACGACGTGGTCCACCGACGGCACAGCGATCCGCGCGGACACGTATTTGCCATCGCAATTAACGCAGGCGCTGGCCGCGGCCGGGATGCAGGTTTACATGAAAACGCAGAATGTCGGCCAGCAGCCGCCTCAGAATGGGGCAGCGCCGGCGCCCGGTGGACTATAAAAATTGCAGCGGATTTAAGCGCCGAACATGTCAGCGATCTTGGCGGCAATATCGCCGCTTCGCATGAGGCCTTCCCCAACGAGCACGGCGGCGACGCCGGCCTCGGCGAGCTTGCGGATGTCCTGTGCGGTATTGATGCCGCTCTCGCTGACGAGTACGCGGCGGTCGGCCACCAGTTCGCTCATCCGCAGGGTTGTTCCCAGATCCGTGCGGAACGTTCGCAGATCACGGTTGTTGATCCCCAGCAGGCTATAGCTGGGGTGCGGAAATCCGATGACCTGATCGCGCACGCGCATGAGATTGTCCAGGTCGTGAACCTCAATCAGGCAGGTTAGATTCAGTTCGGTCGCCAGGATTTGCATGTCGATCATGTGGCTTGTTTCCAGGCATTCGGCGATCAGGAGGACCGCGTCAGCCCCGGCGGCGCGTGACTGGTAAACCTGATACGGATCGATCAGGAAATCCTTACGCAGAACGGGAAGGCTGACCACGCCCCGAACAAGTTGGACATGCTCAAGGCTTCCCTGGAAATATTTTTCATCGGTCAGGACGCTGATGGCATCGGCGCCCGCCTCGGCGTAGGCGCGGGCGATGCGGACGGGATCAAAATCAGCGCAGATAACTCCCGCGCTGGGTGAGGCTTTCTTCACCTCGGCGATCAGATTCAGCGGTTTTTTGCCGGGGGTCGTCACCGCCCGGAAGAAGTTGCGAGGCCGATCCATCGCGGCGATTTGCTCCTTGAGGGCTTCGAGCGGAACGCGCGATTTGGCCAGGGCAATCTCCTCGCGTTTGGTTTCGATGATTTGATCGAGGATACTCATACTGGTGTATACGGCTGACAGCCTCTTTCCAGGCAAAGCCCACGGTGTCGCAGGCAAAGCCTACGGCGTCGCCGTGGGGGTTGTAAATCGGATGGCCTGAATGTCAATCTTTCCAACGCTCGCCGATTTAACCGCCCAGCAGGTTTCATCGCTCGCCATTCCGCTGGCCGCGGCAATGGCGCTGGCGGCGGCGGTGGTGATCGGGGTCTTCAAGCCGCGGACAATTCTAGGCCCCCAGCGTCTGTCGCCGGGCGAATCGCCGCGAGTTATTGCCGGAACACTCGGATTTGCGATGGGGGCATGGGCGCTATCCCTGATCATGCTGGGTGCGGCGCACCAGCGATTGCTGGACAAGCACCACGAGCCGCCCGATTCGCCGCTATCCGGCCCAGAAACAGTGATATTCGGCATCATCATGGATACAGCGGTGCTGGCGGCAGCGCTTGCGGCGACCCGGATCCGGCCGGGCGGCATCCGCAGGCTGGGGCTCAATTTGGGCAGATTCCCGCTCGGATTCCTCGGCGGGATTTTTGCGATTGCCATCGTGCTGCCGCTCATTGATTGCGTCGGGGGACTGACGGAATTAGCGTTGAAATGGCTGCACCAATCGCCGCCGCCGCATGATCTGCTGCAAATTTTAAATGCCCACCCCGCGCCCTGGCTGCGGGCGGCCGACATCATTGCGGCATGTGTTTTGGCCCCCTTGGCGGAGGAGATGTTCTTTCGCGGGCTCTTGCAAACAATGTTGCGATACTTCCTGAACCGCCCCTGGGCCGCGGTCCTTCTGACCGCCGGGGCGTTCGCGATTGTTCACAAATGGTGGACTTGGCCCGAGATCTTTTTTCTGGGGGTCAGCCTCGGTTACGTCTACGAACGCACGGGTAATTTGTGGATGACGGTGACGATGCACGCGCTGTTCAATTTGACGTCAATCTGGCTTTTTGTGCATTTCGGGTAGGCGATATAGCTGGAACTGGCACTATTCCCCCCTTCTTTTTTGACCTATTCAATTAAGCCATCGCGAAGGTATATTATTTGTGGCTACGGTCGGAATAGGACGGTTGATCACCGGCCCCCCTCTCCCAGCGCCTGCTTCGCAAAAGGTGTTTGATGTCCAAAGATAAGAAGGTTGATGCTCCGGTTCCGCTGGAATCAATCCTCTGCACCGATGAGCTGAATCATCGCAAGTCGCGTCCACCAGATTACGAAATCGAGAACCGCGCGTTGGTGAAGCTTGGCAAGGCGATGGCCGATTCCCCGGCAACCGTTCTTCAAATATTGGCCGACACGATTCTTGAAGTGCTAAAGGCCGGCTCAGCCGGCATCAGCCTCCTGACGGATGATGGAAAGCAGTTTTATTGGCCGGCGATCGCGGGTAGTTGGATAGCTCATGTCGGCGGCGGGACGCCGCGCGATTTCGGTCCCTGCGGCGACGTGCTTGATCGCAACGTCCCACTGTTGTTCAGTCATGTTGAGCGGCGTTACACCTATTTCCAGCCGGTTACACCGCCAGTCGAAGAAGCCCTGGTGATTCCTTTCTACATCAGAGGAAAAGCCGTCGGCACGATTTGGGCGGTTGCTCACGATGATCACCGCAAGTTCGACAAAGAGGATTTGCGGCAACTGACCAGCCTGGGCGGATTTGCTTCGTCCGCATACCAGGCGCATGTGGCGCTCGATCTCCTTGAGAAGTCCCGCGAAGCGCGCGCGCGGCTCGCTGCCATCGTCGATTCTTCGGATGATGCCATCGTCGGCAAGACGTTGGATGGCGTCATCACATCCTGGAATCGAGCCGCCGAAAAAATGTTCGGCTACACCGCCGCCGAAGCGGAGGGACAGCCTATCACCCTCATCATTCCCGACGAGCGGCGTTCGGAAGAGGACGATGTGCTTGCTCGCCTCCGACGCGGCGAAAGCGTGGATCATTTCGAAACCGAACGCCAGACCAAGGAGGGTCGGCGAATCAACATTTCGCTGACCGTCTCACCCATTAAGAATACTGCGGGGCACATCATCGGCGCGTCCAAAGTGGCGCGCGATATCACCGAGCACAAGCGAATGGGAGCGGCCTTGCGAGACTCGGAGATTCGCTACCGCCGGCTATTCGAGGCGGCGCACGACGGCATCCTCATTGTCGATCCCAGCACCGCAAAGGTCGTCGATGTAAATCCCTTCATGCTCAACTTGCTGGGCTTTCCCCGTCAACACTTCCTCGGCAAGGAACTGTGGGAACTCGGAGTGTTTCACGACAAGAACGCGAATCAGGCAGCGATGGAGAAGTTGCAGAGTGAAAGCTCGATCCGCTACGAGGATCTCCCTCTACAGAACCAGGACGGCCGGCGTGTACCCGTCGAGTTCGTCAGCAACCTCTATCAGGAGGACCACCATTCGATCATTCAGTGCAACATCCGCGACATCAGCGAGCGCAAGCTATTGGAGGACGAGCGCGAGGCCCACTTGCAAAACGAGCAGCTCTTGCGCATGGAAGCCGAGGCCGCCAACCGTGCCAAGGACATATTCCTCGCCACCCTCAGCCATGAGCTTCGCACGCCACTCAGCGCGATCGTCGGCTGGACGAGCATTTTGCGAGGCAGTCGCTGCAACGCGACCGATTTGAAGGAGGGTCTCGAATCAATCGAGCGCAATACCAAGTCGCAGCTTCAACTAATCGACGATGTTCTGGATGTCTCGCGCATGGTCTCCGGGAAGCTGCGCCTGGAAATCCGCACCTGCGAATTGATGGATGTCATCAACGCGGGGGTTGAAGTGGTTCGGCCGGCGGCGCAGGCACGGGGCATTTCCCTCGACGTGCAACTCGACCCATCAGCCAGCCGCGCATCATGCGATCCGGCGCGGATTCAGCAGGTCGTTTGGAATCTCCTCTCCAACGCGATCAAGTTCACGCCCAAGGGAGGAAAGGTCAGCCTGACGTTGGCCCGGGAAAAGTCGGATTTGCGAATTCAGGTCAGCGACAGCGGACAGGGAATCGATTCGGAACTGTTGCCGTATGTATTCGACCGTTTTCGCCAAGCCGACAGCAGTACACGGCGGCGTTTCGGCGGCCTGGGATTGGGACTTTCCATCGTCAAGCAAATTGTCGAAATGCACGGCGGTACTGTCGAAGCGCACAGCGGGGGAGAAGGAAAAGGCTCGATGTTCACAGTCCGCGTGCCCATCCGCGTCTTGCAGAGCGGCGAGGAACTGAAGGATGCGGCGCATGCCGGTATGTCGAGTTTGCCCGATGTATGTCTCGACGGCCTTCGCTTGCTGGTGGTGGACGATGAGCCCGATGCCCGGCGAGTTCTGGTCAAGGTGCTCCAGGATGCAGGGGCGCTCGTCACGGTGGCGGGAAGCGCCGCCGAAGCGATGGAGGCCCTCGCCAGGTCGCGTCCTGAAGTGCTCATCAGCGACATTGGAATGCCAGACGTGGACGGCTTAGACCTGATTCGCAAACTGCGCGCCGGCGGCCATCACGCCAAGGACCTGCCGGCGGTGGCACTAACGGCCTTTGTTCATAAGACGGACCGGCGGCAGGCGCTGCTGGCCGGATTCCAGGTTCACATCCCCAAGCCCGTCGATCCGCACGACCTGCTCGCGGTCGTCGCCAGCCTTGCCGGCCGGACGGGCTGAGTCGTGGGGTCATCGCCTTTGTTCAATCTGACGTCAATCTGGCTGTTCGTGCATTTCGGATGACGGCTGCTGGACGCTGCCCATCGCGAGCTTTAATCTTGCATCATGGCCAAACGCTTCCTGGTCACCGGCGGCGCGGGTTTCATCGGCTCCCATCTCGCTGAATTGCTCGTTGCGCGCGGGAATGCCGTCACCATTCTCGACGATCTTTCCACCGGCAGTTTGCAGAACCTTTCCCAGCTTCGCGATAAGCCGGGCGTGCAGATCGTGCGGGATTCGGTCGAAAACGAACGCGTCGTCAATATCGCCATGGCTTCGTGCGATGCGGTATTTCACCTGGCTGCCGCGGTGGGGGTGCAGCTTATCGTCGATCAGCCGGTGCGGACGATTCGCAGCATTATCCATGGAACAGAGGTCGTCCTGGAATCGGCCCAACGCTATGGGCGGCCGGTCTTGATCGCCAGTTCTTCCGAGGTGTATGGCAAAGGGGCGCGCCTGCCGTTCAACGAAGATGATGATGTGGTCGTCGGCCCGACGCGGTCGAGCCGGTGGTGTTATGCCTATAGTAAGGGGATCGACGAGTTTCTCGGGCTCGCGTATCACAAGCAGGATGGGTTGCCAGTCGTGATCGTGCGGCTGTTTAACACGGTCGGGCCGCGGCAAGTTGGGATGTATGGGATGGTCTTGCCGCGTTTTGTCGCCTCCGCGATCAAAAATGAGCCGCTCAAGGTCTACGGCGATGGAAAGCAGACGCGGTGTTTCTGTCACGTCAGCGATGTGATTGATGCGCTATCCCAACTGATGGATAAACCGAACGCGGTCGGGCAGGTGTTCAATATCGGCAGCGACAGCGAGATTGCCATCACCGACCTGGCGCGGCGCGTGATCGCGGTTTGCAAATCTTCCAGTTCGCTCGAATATGTCAGCTACGAGCGCGCGTATGGCCAGGGCTTTGACGACACCCAGCGACGGGTGCCCAAGTTGGACAAGATCCGATCTATGATCGATTTTCGGCCAAAGTATGATCTGGATCAGATGATCCAATCGGTTAAGGAATTCATGAGTCTCCCCTGACTGGAGCGGTTTCGGCGGAGTAAATTTTGGGTGGGTTGCCGACGGACGGGCGACAGCGATAATGCCCGCGGCAACTTTAGAGGTCTGAAAGATCAGCAATGTTCACATCCGCAACGGGTAGTACCAGCATGCCAAGTCTCACCTGGGACACGGTGCTTTCGCCGCATGTCTACGTTTTTTATGCAGCTTGGCTGGTGAGCTTCATTTTCACGCCGATCATGCGGGCGATCGCCAATTATTACGGCATCATCGATCAGCCGGACCGCGAGCGTAAGCTGCATTCCTCGCCGGTGGCGTATCTCGGCGGTGTGGCGGTGTTCATGGGATGGCTGGCGGGGCTGGCAACGAGCCAGCTTCACATTCCGGCGGATGAAATCGGGGCGCCGCACCTTCAGGTGAAGCTGAACATCGTCTTTGGCGCCCTCATCATTGTCCTGTTGGGCCTGTGGGATGACGTAAAACGAATCCCGCCACGAAATAAAATACTCGGCCAGGCCATCGCCGCGATTATCCTTTTGAAGGGTGGAGTGGGATCGCACTGCCTGGCTCCCCTGATCGACCCTATCAATATCCGGCTGATAAACGCGCTGGGCCCGCATTTCTTCATACCGGCCATGGTGACGGCGGTCCTGAGCTGGAGCTTTGTCATCGCCACGGTCGTCGGCTGCTGTAATGCCACCAATTTACTCGACGGGCTGGACGGATTGTGCGGCGGAGTTACCGCGGTCATTGCCGCGGGATTTTTGTTCCTGGCTGTCCAACTCGCCATGTTTGCCTTCGACGCGGATTGGGACGCGGTTCGAATTGTGCTGGCCCTGGCGTTGCTTGGGGCGGTGCTTGGCTTTGTGCCGTACAATTTTAATCCTGCCTCTATTTTTATGGGCGATGCCGGCAGTATGTTTCTCGGCTATTCATGCGCTACGATCATCGTGCTGCTGGCTCAGGAGCAATCCAAATGGCTGCTCGCCGCAATGGTCATGTTTGCTTTGCCGATCCTGGACACGGCATTGGCGTTTGTGCGCAGATGGGTTAATCGCCGGCCTCTTTTTAGCGCGGATAGACACCATTTCCATCATCAGCTTGTGGCGAGGGGTTTTTCCATCCGCCAAACGGTGCTCGTCAGCTATGCGTTGGCGTTCGCTTTTTGTCTTTTGGGAATGATGATCGCCTACATGCGGACGCGCTACGCCGTCGCGTTTTATCTGGTGATCTTTGGATCGATTATCGTGGCGGCGTATAAAATGGGGCTTGTACACGAAAAGCGGCCCGCGGCAAACTCCAACAATCTCACCCGCGGCGATGCAAATATTACCACTCGAACACCGCCTCCTTCGCTGGACAAACCCGAAGGCGCTTGATCGCCCATCGTCCTATAACCATCTGATCTAGCAGAGTTTATCCGACAGCTGCGCCAAAAAATTCGTCGCCGAATCCAGTAAGATGCAACCCTGTCTGTCCGATTTCATGTTACATTGGAGCGCAAATCGTTGCATGATGTGCTCGTAGGTGGTTCTTCAGTTGTTTCGTGAGGTATAGGTCAATGGATGTAACAATTATTGGATGCGGATATGTCGGCCTGGTGACCGGGACTTGTCTTGCCAGCATTGGTCACACGGTGCGTGGCGTTGAAAAGGACGCCAAGAAGCTCAAAACCCTCCTCGACGGGCATTGCCCGATCTTCGAGCCGGGCCTGCATGAATTGATGCAGGAGCACTTCGCATCGGGCCAACTGCAATTCACGGACAATGTGAAGGCGGCCGTGAAGGATGCGGAGGTGGTCTTTCTGTGCGTCGGCACGCCCTCCAAGCCGGATGGCACCGTGGACATGGGATTTCTTGAAGGCGCCGGCAAGGAAGTGTGCGATGCGCTGGCGGAATACAATAACGATTACATGGTGACGATCGTCGTTAAATCGACCGTGCCAGCCGGCACCAATCGGAAATTATACGGCTTTCTCAAAGAGCAGACCCGCGCGCATGTGCAGGTGGTCAGCAACCCCGAATTCCTGAAGGAAGGGACTGCCGTGCAGGATTGCATGAACCCTGACCGCATCGTTGTGGGCGGGGAATCGCGCGAAGCCTTTCTCGTGATGCGCCGTCTTTACGATCCGCTGGTCAAGCCAGAAGAGAAATTCCTGACGATGAACTGGGAGAGCGCCGAACTGACCAAATACGCGGCCAACAGCATGCTCGCCGCCCGCATCTCGTTCATGAACGAAATGACGATTCTATGCGAGCAGTACGGCGCCGACGTGGAAGACATCCGCAAGGGAATCGGCTCTGATAGCCGAATCGGCCCGGCATTCTTGAAGGCCGGCTGCGGCTACGGCGGAAGCTGCTTCCCCAAAGACGTCGCCGCGCTCGAGCACATCTCCCGCGCCGTCGGACACGAAAACCTGTTCGTCCACGTGATCCAAACCATCAACAAAAACCAGAAAAAACGGTTCGTCGACAAAATTGAGAATAAGCTCGGCCGCCCGTTAGCCGGCGCGAAGATCGCCGTCTGGGGCCTGGCGTTCAAAGCCGACACCGACGACATCCGCGAATCGGCCGCCCTCGATGTCATTCGCTATCTCCTGGACAAAGGGGCGCAGGTAAAAGCCACCGATCCCAAGGCGATGGAGAACATGAAACAGATCTTTAAGGACGAAGTGGAATGGAGCCAGGACCCGGTGACATGCGCTGCCGGCGCCGATGCGGTTGCTTTGCTGACCGATTGGCCGCAATACACCACGCTACCGTTCCGCAAAATCGCGGCGACGATGAGCAGCCCGATCATCTTCGACGGCCGCAATTGCCTGCACCGTGATGTGATGCGCGATGCGGGATTCCAGTATTACCCGATCGGCCGCCCGGCCGTTGAAAATACATTGCGGCTAAAGAACCGCGTGTAAAACGGCGAGCGATTTGCAATCACGGTTGAGTCGCGGGCAGCTTGCGCGTGAAAATATGCGCTTGGCCTTCGTACATCAGGTCATTGTCCAGATTGGCTTCGATCACATTTCTCAACGCCCGCGATGAGCTGACGTTCTTGCCTTTGAAGAATTCCTCTTTCAATTCCCGAAGCGACAGCTTCGCATGATCCGGCGATAGCGACACGCGCATAATCAGGAACTGGTCGTCAATCGAACCATTGTCGGTTAGCCCGCGCAAATTGGCGAATGTCGCCCCGTTCACTTTGGCCGTATATCCCACCATGCGCATCGGTTCCCGGTCGTCCTTCGATTCGGTGTATTCCACAAAGTATTGTTTGTCGTCCAGGTTGCGAATGACAACAGCGGGCTTGTTTTCTCCCGGCATCACAAAGTCACCGACGTATGCACGATCGACCGTAGCGCTGGCGGCCGAGCCAAGAGGAGTCTTTGTTTGGTAACAACCCAAGCCCAGGGTCAAGAGAAGCACCGACGCGGCAACGGCGGCAATTCGACGTGAAAACATGCCAACCTCCATCCAAGTACGCCCGCACTAAATTTTACATCCGCCCGCAACCCGTTAGCAAACTTCCAGGCTCACACGAACGTAAACAGGCAAGCCAGCGACTCGCGAACGCGGAAGCCGGTTATCGCATACGAGCAAAGGCCGTCGGACGTCACAAAAACCGTAAACGACAAAAATTCTTGTTCCGCCCCAAGAAATTTGGCGATGAACAACTCCCCAAAATCCCTCATGGAGTATCCACCCAAAATCGCTAAAATCCCTACTCCAAAAAAAGAGAGAGAAATCCTTTTGATTTGAAAGGCAGTTTCCATGAATCTTGCCCAAACCGACCCCAAAATCGCTGAATTGATTCGCCTCGAGCAACAGCGGCAGGAATCCACCCTCGAACTGATCGCCAGTGAGAATCACGTTTCAACCGCGGTGCTGGAAGCCGCCGGCACCGTCCTCACCAACAAGTATGCCGAGGGATATCCCGGCGCCCGCTACTACGGCGGCTGCGGGTTCTACGACCAGATCGAAAATCTCGCCATCGACCGGGCCAAGCAACTATTCGGCTGTGGCTTCGCCAACGTCCAGCCGCACAGCGGCGCCAACGCCAACCTCTCCGCCTTCATGGCCATGATGCAGCCGGGCGATCGATTCATCTCCCTCAACCTCGCCAGCGGCGGACATCTGAGCCACGGCATGAAGCTCAACACCTCGGCGATTTTTTACAAGCCGGATCATTACGAACTCGATCCCAAGACCGAGCAGATCGATTTCAACAGCGTCCGCGCCAAGGCCAAGGAACTCAAGCCAAAGATGATCCTTTGCGGATACAGCGCGTATGCACGGACGATCGATTTCGCCAAGTTCCGTGAGATCGCCGATGAAGTCGGCGCGCTCGTGATGGCGGACATCGCCCACATCGCGGGCCTCGTCGCAACCGGCACGCATCCATCGCCATTCCCGCACGCGCATGTCGTGACGACCACCACGCACAAAACCCTCCGCGGCCCACGCGGCGGCTTGATCCTGACCAACGACCCCGACCTCGCCAAAGCCATCAATCGCAGCGTCTTCCCCGGCACCCAGGGCGGCCCGCTGATGCACATCATCGCGGCAAAAGCCGTCGCGTTCGGCGAAGCCCTGCGGCCGGAATTCAAAACTTACTGCACCCAGATTATCAAAAACGCCAAGGCCCTGGCGGCGCGTCTTCAACAGCACGGCTATCGCCTCGTCAGCGGCGGCACCGACAATCACCTGATGCTCATCGACCTCCGTGCCCGCAACGAATCCCTAACCGGCGCTGATGCGGAAAAGGCGTTGGAAGCCGCCGGCATTATCACTAATAAGAATGGCGTTCCAAACGACCCGCGACCGCCAAAAGTCACTAGCGGATTGCGCCTTGGCGCACCAGCCGTCACGACCCGCGGCCTTAAAGAAGCCGACATGACAAAAGTCGCCGATTTTCTAGACGCCGCCCTGATTGGAAAATCCGACCCGGCGGTGCTGGAAAAAATCCGCAAGGAAGTCGCGGAGTTTTGTAAGAAGTTTCCGATGCCGCATTAGGAACTTGCGAGTCACTCCGAAGCTTTTTCGCAGGTTGCAAAAGGTCCGCGAGATTTACATCAGGCCAGCCAGTTGGATCGTCGGCGGCTACGCCTTTTATATTCGAGTAAGCGATTCCGATCGTCACGAACACCGTAACGAAAATAATCTTTCAATTTCTCCCACTCTTCTTTTACCGCTTACGTTTGTCCAAGCCGCACACAGTAAGCTATAAACTCATCCCATGGCCAAAAACATAAAAGCCCGCAATGTCGATTATTCCCAGTGGTACCTCGACGTCATCAAAGCCGCCCAGCTCGCGGATTACGCTCCGGTCAAAGGATGCATGGTCATCCGCCCCGAAGGCTACGCCATCTGGGAATCCATCCAGCGCGATCTCGACCGCCGATTCAAAGAGACCGGCCACGTCAACGCCTATTTCCCACTGCTGATTCCGCTGAGTTTCCTGGCCAAGGAAGCGCAGCACGTCGAAGGCTTCGCCATGGAATGCGCCGTCGTGACCCATTCCCGGCTGGAAAAAGGCGAAAAAGGCCTACAACCCGGCGGCAAGCTCGAAGAACCCCTCATCGTCCGCCCAACCAGCGAAACCGTCATCGGCTACATGTATTCCCAGTGGGTCCAGAGCTATCGCGATTTGCCGCTGCTGATCAATCAATGGTGCAACGTCATGCGCTGGGAACTGCGCACGCGCCTGTTCCTGCGCACGGCGGAATTCCTCTGGCAAGAGGGCCACACCGCCCACGAAACCGAAAAAGAAGCACAGGAAGAAACCCTGCGCATGCTTGATGTCTATGCCGACTTCGCGGAAAAATTCCTGGCGATTTCGGTCATCAAGGGGCGCAAGACGGATGCCGAAAAATTCCCCGGCGCCGATGCCACCTACACCATCGAAGCCCTCATGCAGGATGGGAAAGCCCTCCAATGCGGCACCAGCCATTTCATGGCCCAGAACTTCGCCAAGGCCTTCGANNGTCAGCACGCGCCTGATCGGCGCGATGATTATGGCCCACAGCGACGATGAAGGCTTAATCATTCCACCCGCCGCCGCCCCAACGGTCGTCGCAATCGTGCCGATCTTCAAAACCGATGAAGAGCGCAAGCTAGTGACTGATTTCGCCGACAAAGTTGTCAGCGCGCTCGCCGGCGCGGAAGAACTTTCCGCCGCCGCCAACCGNNGCGATGCCCGCCCCGGCGACAAGCAATATCACTGGGAACAGCGCGGCGTCCCCCTCCGCATCGAGATCGGCCCCCGCGACGTCGCCAGCGGAACCGTTGTCCTCAAACGCCGCCTCGATCGTGAAAAATTATCCGTCCCCCTCACAGAAATGTCCGGCCCATGGCTCCGCCAGAAGTTGGATCAAATCCAAGCCGCCATGTTCCAGAAAGCCAAAGACTATCGCGACCAGAACACGCGCGAAGCCAATAGCTTTGATGAACTGAAAAAAATAATCGCCGAGCAGGGGGGCTTCGTCCGTGCCTGGTTCAAGCCGGATCGGGCCAATGAAGCCAAGATCAAGGAACTGACCAAAGCAACAGTCCGCTGCATCGTTAAGGAAGACCCCAACCAGACTGGCAAATGCATCTACAGCGGCGAGCCGACAAATTCGCAGGTTCTGTTCGCGCAGGCGTATTAACGCAGCGGCAAAATACCGTGCGAGCCCGCTATATTTTCAGGTGTGAAAATTACTTCACGTCGATGAACGTCTCAACGCTGCCCAGATCACGAATGATCTGCGGCGTCGTAGTCATCTGGGCCGATGCGCCCTTGATCAGGTTGGGATGAAGCTTATTGGGCAGCTTCGTCCAGATGCACCCGCCGCGACGTTTGGGGAGTTCCTTGAAATTGCGGCTCCGCGCATCCAGGGGATTCCGGATGGCCTTGTCCTGCATAAACAGCCGTTCCAGCGTCTTACGGGCCGAATCCCGGGTAATAGTCTTGCTGATGGTGACGCGCACCGATTTGCCGGGTTTAAGAGTCAAAGCCATTTCAGATATCTCCGAGTAGGAAAGGGGGCGAAATATAGCAGATTCCGTCTGGGGGGCAAGGAAGGCGAAATTGGGTAGTAGGTCAGTTTGAAAATATTAGTTCCGAACCAAGGATTTGTTAGAATTATTTCGTGGATCATCTAACAATTCGCATCTGCAACCTCCCTCGCGACTTCCATCGTGTACACACGAAATCGGTTGTGCAATTGCTTCAAGAATGCGGATTTATAGGTGGAACGGCAAAATTATCACGCGACGCCATCATCGAAGTTCTAAGCTCAGACCCATCGCTTATTCAGGACTGGCTGCGCTATTCGGGAGATAAACGTACTTCTTCTGGTTGGTTCCTTATGGAAAACGGTCGGGTAGGTTACCTTGATACAAGGCTCAATGCTTCACATGACATTCGGCTGGATTTAGGGCCGACAAATGACAATTTAGCCAGTGCCTGCGCCGAATTCATAATCAAGGAAACCAACGGCATTCGAGACCGCGCCTTAAAGAATAATGGGAAATTCTAAGGGGCTAAGGGGACGGGAATCTTCGATGTAAATTGATTTAATCAAAAATTTCTGTCCCCCCCCTTTGATTTATCTGTCTCCTTAGATTTTTCTAGTGTATGAACCGCAACACGACGCTGCGGGCATGATTCTCCGCCTTCTTAAGAATGAGCGGGTGAGTCCGCCACCCATAAAATAATGCCGGCCGCGGATTCCGCGGCCGGCATCGCCAGAAAGTGGGAAGGGAGCGTCGCGTCAGGCCCGTCAAACCAGCCGTATCAGACCGACTTGCCGTTGCGTATGCCTGACAAACATGATGTACGATTCAGGTATTCAGGAAGCAAATCCAAACTCAGATTGTTTCGGGTGAGGCGGAAAGGGCGATTTTATCGGACATTCGCGAGTTCACCCCCTGTGCTTTTTTCGTTGAGCATCAAAAAGAGCCGCAGAGACCCCGAGACGCAGAGATGGACGCAGAGAAACCCAGTGTTGTTCTTCTCTGCGTCTTCCTCCGTGTCTCAGCAGCCTGTCCCGGCGCGCCGGGGNNCGCCGGGGTCTCTGCGGCTCCCTATGTCTTTATCTGCGACATCAAAAAAATCGAAAGCGGCCCAAAAATAAAGATCGGCATCCAAGCCATCAGCGCGGGCCACAAATTAACCAGTTCCGGACTCGGCGGACTCGCCGCCATCTGATATGTGACGAATACGCTCCCCATGCACAATCCCGTTAGCAGCAGGCAGCGGAACGCTGAAGACTTCAACTTCCCCGGCTCGCGCGTCAGGACCGTTGAAATCGCCAGCAGCAGCAGAAACACATTCAGCAGCCATTGCGCGACGCGGAGATGCTTGGCGCGCAGCAGATCGAGCGTTCCGTACCGCTTGAGGCTCAGCAATTGGTTGATCTTTTGCAGCGATAAAAGCTGAATGTAATCCTTGCCCAGGTTCAGCGCGATCTCATCCGGCGTCATCGTCGTTTGATAAATCGATACCGGCGTCGCATGCGCGAGCGTCACCTGATTCGTCGGGGGAGACATGGGTACGACGAATCCGTTGGTTAAATTCCACTGCTTTAGCGGCTCATCCCAGATGGCCGTGTCCGCATACAAATGAGATATCGGCCGCAGATTGGCGTCACGCTCGATGACGTCCAGATATTGGATTTTGGCCGGTGAATTGGGCTTGGGCGGCGAATATAAGGCCGCGTTGAAAAGCCCGCCGCGCGTGTCTTCCATCATGTGGACGGGAAACATCCTGATCGTCGCCTCATGGACATCCCCATGATCCCGCATCAGCTTGGGGATCATCTTGGGAATGATCACTTCCTGATCGATCGGCAGCAGAATCACATTCAGCACAACCCCGGCAAGAATGACGGGCATGATCACGCGATAGAGCGGCGTCCCCGCGGCAAGCAGGGCCGTCATCTCGTTGAACCGGCTGAGCCGCACCACGGTGAACGCGGCAGCCACCACGGCGATCATTCCGGATAAATGCACGAAAAAGAAAAACCCCTTGTAGAAATAGAAATCCGCGATGTCGTAAACCACCCGCAGCAGCGTGATGTTTTCCGTCCAGGGCAACGTCTGCGTGAGGTTCGCAAAGTTGAAAACCATGTCCAGCGCGACATACATCCCGATCAGCACCATGAAGCTGATCAGGTAGTTCTTGACGAACATGCCCAGGACATAGCGGTCGATTATTTTCATGGACTCTTGCGCTCGGCGACTTCGATCAGGCTCCGGCGGATTTGCCGGCTCTCGCGAAGTTGACTTGAAACACGGAGATCAGAAATAACAAAGCCCGATCCCAAAGCCGGCCAAGGCGCGGGCGCATCGTATCCCCTGGGCAGGCGGCGAACCAGCACAACCCGCGCGAACGATTGCGGCGATGGATATTCGCCGAAGAAATCAAACGCGGTCGCGCGAGCCGGATCGATCAGCGGCCGAACGTCCGGCTGGTTCGGAAGATAAAACGACAATTCGGCGGCGTATTCGTAATCCGCGGTAAACACCGGCGAACCGAGCCGCGCCGGATCGACCTCTCTCACCGCCAGATCACGCCAGCCAAACAAATTATCCCACTGCGGGCTGCCGATCTTCGGCGATATTTTCCAGAAAAGCTGCGGAAAATGGATGGCGATTGTGGCGACGAGGGCGATTTTAATCGCAACCTCCGCCCAGAAAACTCGGGCCGCGCTCCACTCCTCCGCCAGATATTTCGCATAGAGAATAACCGCTGGAAAATAAGCGAACATCGGCCAGTTCGCCTCAACCCGCCGATG